>LIUG01000033.1:66330-80610 GCA_001462245.1 Candidatus Fibrimonas termitidis | reverse complement strand
GGGTGCTTTTGAAGGTAAATATCTGTGTAGCCTTCGGTGGTCTCATTCTCCGAAACAGGCAAATACAAACGGCGTATGAAGAATTGGTAAGGGTTGTTCTCGTTTTCAAGGAATTCTACATAGCGGGTTTTGTCAATATAGGCATAGCCGTTTTCAATTAAATCGGCAAAGTTGCTCAGGCCGTAAGGAAGTTTTTAAAATTTTCTATATTCCCACTATGTCTGAATTTTTTCGGCAACTGTTAACTCAATTTAGAGATATATGGCAAAGGTTTAATGCTGTTCAGAAGGCTATTATGCTTTCGGCTATAGTTTTAATGTTTGCCGGCATTATTGTGGTTATATCGCTGCAGGCTGTTAACGCCACAGACACTCGCATGGCAACTCTCTATGCAAATATTGATATAAACAGCGCTGCGGAAATAACCGCCTTTTTGCAAGAAAACAAATACGAATACAAACTTAATAACGATGGTCGCACCATTTTGGTTCCGAAAGAAGCTATTTACGAAGTGCGAATGTCCCTTGCAAGGTCGGGTTTGCCGAAAGGCCAAGGCAAAGGCTACGAGCTTTTCGATAAAAACCAGCTCGGCATGACAGATTTTGCCCAGAATTTGAATTACCGCAGAGCCGTGGAAACCGAGCTTGCACGTTCCATAGAGAGTTTTAAGGAAGTTGAACTTGCACGCGTTCATATTAGCATTCCCAAGCAAACGCTTTTTATGGAGAAAAAGGAAGAGCCAACCGCAAGCGTTATAATTAAGCTGCGCCCAATGGCAGACTTGCAAGATATACAAGTGAAAGGCATTCAGCATTTGGTGTCCAGCGCAATAGACGGTTTAAAAGCTCGGCAGGTAAGCGTTTTAGACGATGAAGGAAACATGCTCACAAAAGGCTATGCAGATAACGCTGTCGCCGAACACACAGACCATAACCTGGAAATCCGCCGCTCCGTGGAAACAAATTTGGAAAAGAAAATTTTAACAATGCTGGACGGAGTTCTTGGGCCAGGCAAAGCTAGAGTAAAAGTTTCTTCCGATTTGGATTTCGACCAAGTGAGCAGAACCGAAGAGAGCTACGACCCTAGAAGCCGTGCGGTGCGTTCCGAGCAGCGTGATGACGGCACTCGCAATAACATTCCTCCCGAAGCCGGAAATGAAGTTAAGGAAAGTTCCATATCCAACTACGAAATAAGCAGAGTTGTAGCTAGCATAATAAGCAGCCCGGGTGTCATAAAAAGGCTCACGGTTTCTGTTTTAGTTGACGGCCTTTACGAGATGGATTCTGTTTCCAGAAAGCGTATTTACAAGCCTAGGGGCGAAGAAGATATTGCCATATTAACACAGGCTGTAAAAAATGCGGTCGGTTTTACTCAAGACAGAAACGATGATGTTTACGTGGCGAATATGCAGTTTGACCGCAGCTACTGGGAAGAAGAACGTGCCCAGATGGAAATGAGCGGCAATAAGGAAATTTGGGAAACATGGGCTTTGAGAATAACCATAGTTTTAATAGTGATTTTGGCATTTATATTCCTAAGAAAAGTTGCCATAAGTTTAATAGAGGCTATGAACCCGCCGGTTCCGCGCTACAAGGAAATTTTAATTGAATCCGAAACCGAAGAAGTTCCGGAGCCTGTGCGCAAACAGAATGAGTTAATAGAGAGCTTGGAGGCATGGACTTCTGCCAACCCTGATAGCGCGGCTAATTTGCTGAAACTGTGGCTTGCTGAAGGAGCCGATACTTCACCGGCTAAGAAGAAAAAATAAACTCTGCTTAAGAAGCTAACCCCATAGCATTCGCAAGGCTTGCAATGTCTTTGTTTTCCGGGAATTTTTCCATAGCTTTGCTAACCGTTTTCACGGCATTTTGAACGTCTCCGGTTAGGGCTAGAGCTTGCCCGTATAGAAAGGCGAATTCGGGTTTGTTGCTCAACTCTTTTTTTAGAAATTCCAAATTATCCAGAGCTTCTTTTGCTTTGTCGTTGTTTATGTAAATTTCGGCAAGCGCAAGAGGGTTATGAGCTGCTCCAAGCATAAAGTTTTTAAGAGTTTTCAGAATGTCTATTGCAAGAGGAATTTGCCCGATTTCTTTCCAATGTTCCGCCAAAAACCTTAAAGCATTGATGCAAGTTGCCGTTTCGTTAGACGGCAAAAAACTGGGTTTTGGAATAAGCGATGTGCAATAGCCAAACCATTTAACGGCATCTTCTTGCAAGCCAAGCTTGTTTAAAATTTGGGCTTTTCTGGATATTGCCGGCTCAAATTGCGGGTTTTCTTTTAGCGACAATTCAATAGATTCAAGTGCCTCTTGCAAGCAGCCTTTATTTTCTAAAATGCGAGCAATATCGTTTGGAATAAGCACGAGCAGTTCATCGTAGCGTTGTTTTTTCGCATTGCTCAAAGATTCTCGCATCCATTTAAGAGCATTTTCGTAATCGCCTATAATTTCATAGCTTGTTCCGTAATGAAACATATCAAGCGAATTCATTCCCTTCTCTCCGGGAAACTGCTCTCTGAAAATTTCCAGATTGCGCAACTGTTTTTCTTTTAAAGAGGCGGGATCTTCATAGCCTGTGTGGAAAATTTCCAAATCCAGTTTAACTTCCGGAAGCCCGAGTTTGCGTATGCTCGGTATAATTTGTTCGTGTATTCTGCCTTCAAATTTTATTTGCTCTTTATTTGGGAACACTCTTATTTGCGAAAATTTTGTGCCCGTTTTGCCTGCATCTGCGGAATTGCAAACCACAAGAGAAAACACCTTGTTCGGGTTTTCTTGGCTCAATTTTCGGCGAAGCTCAACTACGGTTTTTTGAGGCACTCTATCGTCTGCATCAAGCCATATTACCCAGCGGCTGGTAGCTTTGGAAATAGAATAGTTTCTCGCTGCGGAAAAATCTTTTACCCATTCAAAATGTTCAATTTTAGCATTAAAGCTTTTGGCTATTTCAACGGTTTTATCGCTTGATCCGGTATCGGTAATTATAATTTCATCTGACAAGCCGTGAACGCTTTTCAAGCATTCGCCTATATTATTTTCTTCGTTTTTAACTATCATGCAAAGAGAGAGCAGAGGTCTTTTGTCTTTGGCGTTGAGCAATTCGGAATTTGCCTGCTCCATAATTGATATTGCTTCTTTGTTATCGGGGTCTTCTTTGAGCATAAGCTCTGCGTAATTTTTAGATAACTTGAAATTTTCTTTTTTGAATTCATATATGCTCAGATTTTTCAGCGCATCCATTTTCATTTTAAAATAATTTGACCCGCCGGAAGAAACGTTGGTTTTTACGTTGAGCAATTTTCTGAAATATGAAATACTTTCTTCTATTTTGCCTTCCGAAGCCAAAGTCGTAGCAAGCCCATAATATGATTCTTCGTTTTTCGGGAATTGTTCAAGGCAGTCATTATAAATTTTCTTTGCTTCTTCGTACTTCTCCGTTATGCACAAATGTCTGCCCCATTTATTTATGGCGCTCATTTTTAAGTCAAGTTTTTCCGAAGAGCATTTGAATTTTGCTGCTTGTTCATAATAATTTATGGCACTTTCCGAATCGTTTAAAACCGAATACGAATCGCCAAGCTCAATTAACCCTTCAATGCGATTTTGCTGTTCCGGGTCTGCCAATTGCAATTCTAAATTTCTTTTCGCTTTTTTCTGCCTTATTTCCAGGGTTTCATAGCCCGTGTGCCAAATTATAACATTGGTATTCACTATTTGCAAGCCTAAATCGGAAGCTGCTTCAAGCACATTTTCATGAATACGCCCGGTAAAACGCATTTTCGGATTGTTGGGAAACATACGCGCCTGCATGAATCTTATGCCTGTTGGCCTGCCGTCTTCTTCGGTGTTGCAAACCGTAAAGGAAATCATTTTATCAAGAGCGGTGAGTTTTAGCTTATTAAAAGATTCCGCTTGGTCCGGCGGAACATAGTCGTCTGCATCCATCCACAGAATCCATGAGCAGGTAGCGTGTTCAAGGCTCAAATTTCTAGAGTAGGCAAAATCGTTTATCCACTCGGATGTTATTAAAACGGTTTTCGGAAAAGATTTTACAATCTCCACGGTTTTATCTGTGGAACCGGTATCGTTTACAACTATCTCATCTGCGAACGGCAAAAAACTTTGAATAGCACGCCCGATATTCGCTTCTTCGTTCTTCACTATCATACATATTGAAAGTGAATTTCTTTTGCCTATGCACGGCAAAGGTTTTTTTATAGTTCCGAATGCCATGTTTTTATCTTATATCCATGGGAACGTATGGCCTCGTATTTTCACCCGTGTAAATTTGGCGCGGGCGATATATTTTCTGCTTTGGATTATCGTGAATTTCTTTCCAATTGGCAATCCAGCCCGGAATACGGCCAATGGCAAACATAACCGTGAACATATTCAGCGGAATTCCAATTGAACGCATAATTAACCCGGAATAGAAATCCACATTCGGGTAAAGTTTGCGCTGAATAAAATAATCGTCTTTGAGCGCAATGTCTGCAAGTTCCTGAGCTATGTTCAAAAGTTCGTCGCTTTGCCCTTGCTTATCCAAAACTTTTTTGGCTATTTCGCGCAAAATTTTAGAACGAGGGTCAAAATTTTTATACACACGATGCCCAAAACCCATAAGCTTAGCACCATTTTCCTTGCGTTTTACTTTTTCAACATAATCCTTAACTGAAATTCCGTTTTTTCTAATATTTTCCAGCATTTCAACAACAGCCTGATTTGCTCCGCCGTGCAAAGGCCCCCACAAAGCACAAACACCCGCCGCCACGCTTGCGAATAAATTCGCGCCGCCGCTTGCCACCATTCTAACAGTGCTAGTGCTGCAATTTTGCTCATGATCTGCGTGCAGAATTAAAATAAGGTTCAGCGCCTTTACAATGTCCGGATCTGCGATATAAGGTCTGTTGGGAAGAGAGAACATCATGTGCAGAAAATTTTGCACATAGTTGTATTCCGGCACTCCATACATAATCGGCCTGCCGACGTTCATTTTATAAGCCATTGCTGAAATTGTGCGAACTTTTGAAATAAGCATGGCTGCTGCATTTTCAAATTCCTGTTCGCTGCTTAAATTATTCAAAAATTCATGATTATATGCGGAGATTGAATTTATCATTGCGCTCAGAATTGCCATAGGCGGAGCATCTGTTGGGAAACCATCATAGTGATGCCTTAGACCTTCATGCACAAGCTCTTGTTCCGTAAGCAGCATGGAGAAACGCCGCAACTGCTGCGCTGTTGGAAGTTTGCCCCATATAATTGTCCATGCTGTTTCAATAAATGTGCTTTTCTCCGAAAGCTCTTCTATCGGGTAACCCCGGTAACGCAGAATTCCATTGTCGCCGTCCACGTATGTTATTGAACTCGTGCAACTTCCGGTATTGGAATAACCATCGTCAAGAGTTATATAACCCGATTGATCCCTCAACTTGGAAATGTCTATCGCAAGTTCATTTTGTGTTCCCTTGACCACGGGCAAGGAATATTCTTTTCCATCTACTACTAGTTTCGCTGTACTCATACTTAGGTCTCCAAAATCATTTTGGTAACAATATAGAAAAATGCCGATTATAATTTCCGGATTTTCCCAAAGAAGTTCTTTATTTTTTGTTGTTATGCAATAAAAATAGCCGGCAAAAACAGATGCTTGGAATAGCCAAAAGTAATTTGTCCTTTGCCAATAAGATCTGGATTCAAATTTAAAGGTTTCATTTGCTACTTCAAATGCTTTCTTATGCATTTCCGAGGGTACACCTGTGGGAGAGCTTTTAAAATAATTGAAATATTCTTCGTCGGTTAGGTAACGCATTGTGTTTTCTCCATTTTCCCCTGGTCCAGTTTACCCTGCCAAACCCTGGGGAAAGTTAGGGCTTGGCAAGTTCGTGCCACCGTGGCACAGTTCTTTGTATTCACCGCATTTATGCTAGCGGCGACGGCTAGGGTGCTAAAGCACTCCAACCGCATCCTGAAGACAACGCACGGAAAAAAATGAACTCTTAGTTTCGTAGCTCCATGATGCGAAATCTTGGTTGAAGTAAATTCGCTTGCTGTAAGCATCGTTACTATCATACTCATTGGCGCTCCACCAGATGCCTTTGCTGCCAACATCGTTGAAATAGCCACCTCCGCTGCCGCCCGGCAGAGCAGAAAACCCGTATGTGTCTTCACACAAATAAGAACTGCCAGAACCAGAAGTACCGCAACTATTCCAGCCGCTTGTTGCTCTCAATTCTCTTCCTTCAGTATTATAACCTCCGATGTAATCCGTCATAATATTCCACTCAGTTCGGCTTGGCAAATGCCAGCCTGCAGGGCAAACAGTCTTTGCCGTTAACCAATTATACAATCTACCGTAGGTGTTGCAGTAGCTTACTTCTATGTTATAGCAAGTAGAAACACCTATATCAGGAACATAATTTAAATTCTCTGCCATCCAAGTTTGAGAACATATAGTTAATTTCAATATAACTCAAAGTCATAGTATTGCCATAATTATCTTCCGCACCTTTTTGGATATACATAACGCCGGGCTGAATATGAAACCAGTTGCTTGCAGCTATGTCAAGTAACAAACCCAATTGAAACCCCGGAATGGAATTATAAGAGCCTTTGTCTTTTTCATACCGTTTTACGTATAAATGCGAAAAGTTAAAACCAGTCCTAATGCCAAAAGACAACGCACTCTCATTATCTTCACCACTTGAACCGCCTTCTTTATCCTTGCTCTCAAGCGCAACAGGAGGCGAATATGGCTCATCCACTGCGCACTCATCATTGGCCGCTTTCGTCTTTATCTCGTTTATAAGGTCATTCACATTCAGCCCGCTAATCACACTGGAAAGCTTTGTCACATCCAAACCGCCGCTGACAGCAGAAGCCGCATTCATAATATTCTGCAAAAAATTCTCAACAGGCTTGATATACTCGGCTGCACCGCCCAATTTCTGCTTGATGCCGTCAATCGTGCATTCCATCATAAACGCTTTAGGCTCCTTCAGCTCGGTCTTCTTGCCAAATGGGGATGCGGCCAAGGCCATGTTTTTAGCAAGGGTTGCGGAGCAATTCTTCAACTGGGTGGGAAACTCATCCTTTACCTTGAAAATAATCTCGTTGATGTTGAATTTATTTTCGCACTCCTTTTGAGGCTCCAAAACAGTGGTGTCAACTGGAGTTGACGAGGGTGGCACAATTGGCACAGGCGTAAGCGTATCTTCAGGCACTGGCGGAATTTCCGGCACAGGTTCCTGAGATTGCAACTGGAGAAGTTGCGCAGACAGATATAAAATTTTTCGGAAAAATGCACAAAAAAATGATTTTCTTGCAAATTTTTTGGTTTGTTAAGAAAATATGCTATATATTCAACAATATCACACCAATTTTTTTATACGAAGCTTGTTTATTAAATCAATATTCCCCTCCATATTCTTAGCTTATGCACTTTCTGCATGGCTCTTGTTTTTAGGCGTTTCGGATATTGCATGGTTCGGATTATTATCATTATAATAGCTTCCGGTAAACTAGGCAACTCCATTGTTATTTACGTTTGCTATGTTTTGTGGATGCCGTTTTTCGCCGCAGCATTATTATCATTTTGCCCCTTGGAAAATACATGCGAAAAAATTCAGTATGTTGAGATTGTGGATGAAAATGACCTGATGCCTGTAAAGATAAAGATTTCCCAAAAGGCAGTTGTTTTACTCGCCTGCTATTTTGGAAAAACCAGATTGATAGATCATTTAACCCTAAAGTTTTCCCAAAATATGCCGATATAATAGCAAAAGGAGGCTGCTATGTATTTCGACGGCATAGGGCGTATATCGGATTATGTCAAAACTGCCCAGTTCGAACAGAAATGGCAGCAGAAGAAAAGTGAAATGTTTGCTACTTCAAAAAATAGCAATAAGGCTTCGGCATTTTTAACACCGGATAACGACTGGATTAAAACCAAAAGAATAGAAGATATAAAAAACAAAATGAAATCCGGAAGAAGGCTATCATTCGATGAAAAGGAGTTTTTAAGAGTTCACGATCCGGCCTTGTACGAAAAGGCGATAAAGATAGAAAAGGAACGGGATGAATTTCGCCGTGCGTTGGCAAATTGCAAAACAAAGGAAGAAGCCATGCGGCTTAAAACCTCAAAATCCCTAGAATTACGAACAGAGGCGCAGGCTATGTCTTGCAAATTCAAAGATGGGCAAGAGAAAGATGATTCGGAATTTATAGCCATGAGAATGATGGCTATTTTTGACGAATTCGCTGATTTTGTAAAATCCGAAGAATACAAAGATATTCCAAACGAATATGAAAAAGACGACGAAGAAAGCGAAGATACGGAAAACAATGAACACACGGGAAAGAGCGGAAAAAGCAAAAAGCCCAAATTCAAAAAAGTAAAATTAACTTTAAATGAAGGCCCTGAGCGTTTACTATATTTCCAACATGAATATTCAAAAACAAAGGCTTTGCGGACTGAACTTGGGCGGGTGGTTCAGTCAGGTTGATTGCATTGAGGAAAAAGACCCTGCCGGTTTCCCTGGGTTTTATGAACACGCTAAAGGTTTTATCTCCGAAAAAGATTTGCAGTTCATCATCAGGGAACTTTGAAAGAAGCACAGCCTTTTTTCACAGACTCCAAATGCAGAGAAAATGCGAAAAAAGTTTGGTCTGTTTTGGCAGAGCGATATGCAATATAACAACGCAGAGCGTTTAGACAGGGAACTTATGGAGTTGCTTTCAAAAAATCTATATTCATTTATAGGTTATTATGAATAAGCTAATATTTGTCTTTTTTGCGGCATTCGGCATTTCTTTTGCCCAGGACCTTGCTTCTGTTGAAGACACTTCAACTGCGAGAGCTTTGTTTGGCAACCCGAAGATTAACACAAACTACTCGGATCTTATGCTGGAAAAAAATGCCAATGCGGACTCGCTTCAGCCTACTCTGAACGGAGATTTGGCTTTTAACAAGCTTGTATCTTCTATGCGTGATTTCTGGAGCATAAAAGATTTGCAGAAGGGGAAAAGCTTGAACACTAAGCTGAACGTCAATGTGATTTACATAGACGGCGTGAAGGAGGAGGCTTTTTGTGATATTTCAAAAACTACCAGTGCAGACAAATGGGAACTTGCCATAGGCGCGGATTTTGTGTCCGGGAGCTCAAATATTGTCGGTGCGCATGTCAAGCAGTGCTTGGATTTGACCAAGGACAGCATTGGCTATGTGGTAACGGACTCAGCGGGAAAAACGATTATTGTTCCGCCTAAAAAGGTTTTGCTCGGGTTTAAGAAAAACAACAGGCAGGACACTTCCACAACGGATTTATACATGAGGCTGAACGACATGGAAACCTACGCTTATATTGTAGATGCTTTGAACTGGATTGAGCCGGAAGAGAGCCCTTCTTTTTGGACAAACGGCAATATTTTTCGCATAGTTGCTTTCGCTCTTTCTGCTGCAAGCACGGGTTTGGGGCTTTGGCAGGACAGCAAGGTTGCCTCGGAGGGCAAGAAGACGGGTACTTTGTATATGGAGGCTTTGAAGGCGGGAGAGGCTTCCGACAATTCAGGGCCTGTCTATTCCGAGCAGTATTTTGCCTACAAGGAGAATGTGAATGGCATTCGCCGTAGCGAGAAATTGAGAAATGGCTTTTATATTTCTGCCGGAGTGTTTGCGTTGTCAGGTGCTGTGAGTTTCTTTTTTTGAGAGGTTTGTATGAGATCAGTGTTGTTTTTTGCGTTTGCCTTGTGTGCAGTGTTTGTTTTTTCTTGCTCTGAAGTAGAGACACCCGATTTATCTCCGCCGGGTTTTGCTACAGGTAGCTCTTCTTCATCTGAAATCAGCTCAAGCTCTTTCAAAAGAAATTTGTCTTCTTCAAACACGAGAATATCGTCTTCGAGTATTGAGAAATCTTCTTCGAGCGCAAAGGAATTATCTTCAAGTGCGGAAGAATCGTCTTCGAGCGCAGAGGAGTCATCTTCTAGCATGGAAGAATTGTCCTCAAGTGCAGAAGAATCTTCTTCAAGCGTTGAGGAACCATCTTCTTCCTCTGAAACGCCGAGTTCGTCTAGTTCAGTTCCCACCACACTCACTTGTGCCGCAGTACCGGCCTCCGGCTATGCAACCAAGCCAATAACCTCGCCTGCCTTGACTTGCAGCAATGGAGAAACGGCAAGCGGTGTGAACTGGTTTGGTGAGCCTTCCATTGATTGGAGCAATCCTGCTCCGGGTACATACAGCAATATAAGCGCAATAGCGAATTGCGGTTCAGCAACCAATTTGGTAGCTTCCTGTTCCGGCATATTGATGGTTTCGGCTGCGCTCACTTGCGGCTCTATGCCGGTGAGCGGTATTTCCGATGTTGCTATCACCCCTCCCGTTTTGATTTGCAGTAATGGGAAAACTCCAAGCAATATAGCATGGTCGTTAAACGCACCTAATTGGAGCAATCCTGCTCCGGGCGCATACAGCAATATAAGCGCAATGGCGAATTGCGACGTGGCAACCAATTTAACGGCCAATTGCGGCGCATTGACTGTTAACTCGGCTTCGCTCACATGCAACTCTATATCGAGTGGTATTTCCGACGTTGCTATTACTCCTCCCACTTTGACCTGCAATAATGGGAAACAGCCAACCAATATAGCATGGTCGTCGAATATGCCGAATTGGAGCAATCCTGCGCTCGGCACATACAAAATAGGCGCAACCGCAGATTGCGGCAAATCAAGCAATTTAACGGCCAATTGCGGCACGTTGACTGTTAACTCGGCTACGCTCACTTGTGGCAATGTGCCGATAAGCGGAATGTCTGGTATTGCAATAACCCCTCCCGCTTTGACCTGCAACAATGGAAAAACGGCAACCAATGTAACTTGGACAAATGCGCCTAATTGGAGCAGTCCTGCGCATGGCACATACAGCGGTATAAATGTAACTGCTGATTGCGGCACATCAAGCGGTTTGGCAGCCAACTGCGGCGGTTCATTGCGAATATATAAAATTGTCAAAATAGGCACCCAAACTTGGATGGCAGAGAATTTGAACTCCGGCGGCAATTCCGTTTGCTATGAAGGAGAAGCAAGCAATTGCACTGCTTATGGCAGGTTGTACGATTGGTCAACGGCTATGAATCTTCCGTCAAGTTGCAATTCAAGTAACTGCTCAAGCCAAATACAGCCTAAGCACAAGGGCGTTTGCCCCTCTGGTTGGCATATTCCAAGCGATGATGATTGGGATGTGCTGATGGAGGCTGTAGGCGGTGCTGTCACTGCGGCAATAGAACTGAGAGCTGCGAGTGGTTGGAATAGTTGTGGTCATTCCAGTTCCAGCAATCCTTTTTTGTGCAATGACACATACGGATTTTCGGCTCTGCCGGGCGGCTACGGCAACTCAGATGGCAGTTTCAACTATGTCGAGTACAACGGCTACTGGTGGAGTTCCACGGAGTACAATAGCTACTACGCTTACAGCCGGTACATGTACTACTACTACAGCGATGTGGACAGGGGCAACAGCGGTAAGTCTTACTTGTTCTCAGTTCGTTGCTTGCAGGACTGAGCGGTTGGGGTGCTTTAGCACCCTAGCCGCCACCGCTAGCGTAAGCAAGCGGTGCAACTTAAGGCTGTGAGCGTTTATTTATGGCTTTTCGCTGGGGCGTAGGGGGGGATTTTTTTTAAGCAAGTATTTCAAAACAAACTCGGCAAAGCTACCTTTTTCGTGGGCATTACCAGCCTTGTTCTTATTTGCTCAGGATATAATTTCTGCCATTCTCTTGGAATATCGGGGTTCACTAAAAAATATTTTGCTCGCTTCAATGCAACACCCATTTTCTTTAAATGCTCCAGGCGAATATGCCCAAAACGGCGGCTATGCACTATGAATTTCGCACTCTTCACACCAACGCCCGGAACACGCAGAATTTCCTCGTAACTCGCACAGTCCAAATCAATGGGAAAAAATTCCGGGTGCCTTAACGCCCATGCCATTTTCGGGTCAAACTCAGGGTCAAGCCACGGGTTGTTTTGGTCTAAAATTTCGTCGTAAGCGAAACCGTAAAATCGCATTAGCCAATCCGCTTGGTAAAGGCGGTTTTCTCTTTTTAAAGGTGGTTGTGAAATTACAGGCAAACGGTTGTCGGCGTTTATCGGAATATAGCCCGAATAATATACACGCTTTAATTCCTGCACTTTGTAAAGACCTGCCGCCAGAGTTATTATGTTCAAATCGTTTTCAGGGCTTGCACCCACAATCATCTGCGTGCTTTGCCCTGCAGGTACAAATTTTTTCAAACCCCTTTTCCTCAAGTTTCCCTTGTGCTCCAGAATTTTCACACGCAAGCGGTTCATGGGCGAATACACCGATTTAAAATCTTTGTCGGGGGCAAGCATTTTTAGAGATGGCTCTGATGGAATTTCAATATTTACGCTCATTCTATCTGCATAATAGCCGGCTAAGGCGATTAAATCGGGGTCTGCGCCCGGTATGGCTTTCAGGTGAATATAACCGCCGAATTTATGCTCCTCCCGCAAGCTCTTGGCTACCCTTATCAAAGCCTCCATTGTGTAGTCCGGATTTTTGATAACTCCCGAACTCAAGAACAAACCCTCTATGTAATTCCTTTTATAGAACTCAATGGTTAAGTTCGCAACCTCTTCCACCTTGAATGTGGCTCTTGGCGTGTCGTTGCTTTTGCGGTTTGCACAATATGCACAATCGTAGATGCACACATTTGTGAGCAAAATTTTCAGCAGCGAAATGCACCGGCCGTCTTCCGTGAAGGAGTGGCATACACCGGCTGGGCAGGAGTTTCCAAAGCCGCCCTTCTGCGTTGTTCTGCAGCCGCCGCTGGAGGAACAAGACACATCATATTTGGCGGCACCGGCCAGAATTTCCAATTTTTGCAAAGTTTCCATAAAATACCTAATACCTGAACAAAAGTTCAGTATAATATAGTAAATATCACTGTTGTCCGTGGAAAATTATCAAAATTTTCCCAACAAAAATCGCTAAAGTTTTTAAAATATATGCCGATATAGTGGAATAGCAGAGGTCTGTTCTATGATAGAAGGCATTTACAATTCGCAAAAAGACCCGTCGGAAACCGGCGGTGTCGGCTTTTTATCCGGAACAGCAGGGAATTTGGAGGCTCAAAATGCTCTGCCTTCGCAAAAAGGCGGCAATTCAAATGGCTACAACCTCTCATTCTCAGATAGGGCCTGGGAAGTTTTGGGCTTGGATAAAGCTAAAAACGAAAAAGGTGAAGAAAACGGAAAAGACGAGAAAAAAGAGAGAGATTTATCTGGAAGGGAGGAGTTGAGCGATGATGATAAAAGAAAAGTGGAAGAATTGAAAAAAATAGATAGGAAAGTTCATGTGCACGAAGAAGCACATCTGAATGCGGCCGGCGGTTATGCTCGTGGCTGTGCGAATTACAACTATGTTACAGGCCCTGATGGAAAAAGATATGCAAATGCCGGCAGTGTGAATTTAGATACAAGCCCGGAAAAAGAACCGGAAGCTACAATCAGAAAAGCCGGCGTTATTCGCAGAGCCGCACTCGCCCCTGCAGACCCTTCTCCTAGTGACCGCCAAATAGCTGCTGATGCCGTGAAGATGGAACAGAGTGCGCAAATGGAACTTGCACGGCAAATGCGAGAGCAATCTCAAAATCAGGGTTCTAAAATTGTAGAAGAGGCGGCAGGTTCAACGTATAGCATTTCAGCTTCGGCAGATGGTGATGTGGCTACTTTGTCCGGCGGGTCCACTGCGGCTTAAATGCCTCGGAAAAACTAGAATTCCGAACCTTTTAAGCAACGGGCAGAAAAACTACTTTGCTTAGGGAAGTCAAATATTACTCCAATAACATCAGATTGGTTGGTAGTAGTAGAAAAGAATGCGTTATCTTTATCACGTTCTGTAGAAGTCCACCAGTAAGCGGCAGTACCGATACCCCCGAATGTGTTGTTCTTGCCGCCGCTGGGTAGAGCCGAAAAATCATAATTATCCGAGCCATTGCCTGAATTTCCCTGATGACTGTCCCAGCCATTCCCTGCTTTTAATTTTGAGCCAGCAGTCATAACATTGCTTACATTATTTATTAAACTGTCCAAGTATGTATTTGTATCCCTTCTCTTCCAACAGAGCAATGTTGTCGCTGTTCATCAAGCCCGAATCCGCCACGACAACGAAATCGGAATTTGTCCAGATAGCGATAAATTTTGTGAAGCAGCACATCTTCATCAAAATGCGATTTGAGATAATCAACCGTGCCGGTCTTGC
>LIUG01000033.1:65873-66156 GCA_001462245.1 Candidatus Fibrimonas termitidis | reverse complement strand
GCTGGCAAAGGCGGGCGACTGCCAAGTGCTTCAGTATCTCATCATCGATTGCGTCAAAGCCGCAAAGCCTGAACGCCTCGTTAAGGATAAGCTGGGTGCCAGAAGTATGCTCTCTATATTGTCCAGCAACCGCAACCTGCTTTTCTTCTCGCCGGCGCTCGGATTCGGCAAGCATATCAACATTGCCGCAGCGCGTGTCAATCCACTTCTTCCCTTGGATATAAAAGGCTTCCAATTCATCCGTGTCGGAGCTGCTGCCGATTGTTTTGAGAACTTTGTATCT
>LIUG01000033.1:30009-65710 GCA_001462245.1 Candidatus Fibrimonas termitidis | reverse complement strand
ACGCTGATGACTCCGCTCGGATTTTTCTTCTTGCGCACAAACATAGCGGTAATATAGCACTATTTGGGGCTTGGGACACCCAAAAACGAAACGCAAAATTCGTAACTGGCTGATATGTAATAACTTACGAAATCAATGGAAAAAAAGTGTCAAAGTCAGGACAATATTAAAATAAGCCGGCCCACGCAATAGCCAACGCATCGCTTGCATCTAAGGCACAATCCAGATTTTGAATTCCCAGCAACCTGCTCATCATATTTGCAACCTGCTCCTTGCTTGCCGCACCATTGCCTGTCACGGCCTGCTTAACCGAGCGCGGGCTTTTTTCGGAGAAAACCAAATCGTGCTTAAAGCCGAGCAGCATCACGGCTCCTCTAATATGCCCTAAAATCAAAGCACTGTTTGCGTTCTTTGCAAAGAAAGCTTTTTCCATGCAGAATGCACAGGGCTTATGCTTTACAATCAAATTTTCAATTTCGCCGGCTATATGCCCAATTCTGAAAATAAGCTCCGTATCTTTTTTAGGGCGAATAACTCCGTAGTTCAAAGCAGAAGCTCTGTTGCCTTCCAAAGCCAAAAAAGCATAACCCGTTGCATAGCTTCCGGGGTCAATTCCCATCATTATTTTCCGGTTCAAAAAAGCCTCTTAATCCGCACTCACAAAAACCATTGAATCTTGCACGATTTTATAACTTGCAGATAAAATGGAATCCAGTTTTTTAGGAGTTAAACCCAATATCTCTAAAATATTATCTTCCAAAATCGGCATGGAATTATCGCAGGCGTGGCCGTATTGCAAGCCTCTTGCCAAAACATCTGCTACTTGCACAATAGCGATGAGTTTCGTATTTTCCGCAGAAAGCTGAATTTTATTGTGATGCTTTGTAATCACATCAATTATTTCCACAGGCAGTTTCCATTTCTCGTTTATCCACCCAACAATCTCCGTGTGGCCAACGCCTAGAATTTCCCTTTCCACATCTATGAACAAACACCTTTTTTCCAGAGCAAGGTTTATGCACTTTGCGAAACTTTCCGAATCGCACATTGCAAAAATGAGCTTGCCTATATCGTGCAAAAGGCCTGCAGTAAAGGCTTCATCTTGTTTTTGCGGAAGAGTTTCTGCTGCCACCAATTTTGATATTGCACCCACGGCTGCCGAGTGTTTCCAAAAGGCGGCCAAATTAAAACCGGGCACCGGAGTTTTCAAAGTGAGGCAAGACAAAACGCTGGTAGTCAGCACTATATTCTTTGTGGAGCTAAACCCTAAAATGGATATGGCGTGGGAAATGGTATTTATTCTGCCGGGGAAACCGTAAAAAGCACTGTTTACCAGTCTCAAAATTTTTGATGTTATAACCTGGTCGTTTGATATTGCAGTTCCTACGTCCAAAGAAGATGTTCTAGGGTCTGTTAGCATATTGTTTATGGTCATAAAAATACTGGGAAGCGTAGGAAGCTCGCCCATATTTTTAACGAGAAAATCTAATCTTTTAGGTTCCACCGGAATTCCTGTGCCTTACCAAGGCCTCGTAAATGGTTTTCATAGACTCATTAACCAATTTCTTTCCAAATAAAACTTCCAAAGGTATTTTTTGAGATCCACTGCTATGCTCCTCAGCTACATCTTCAGGGTCTGGCTCGCCTTCAACGCAAACAGTGGCAATTCCTCTTTGCGCAAGCCGCGGCCCAAACGATTGCCTAAGCACCGTGCCTTCGCCCATTAGAACAACGCCGACAGAACTGGTTAAAGGCTCAGCCAAAACCATTCCGTCTTTAATATCTTTTACTCTTACTATTCGCATAATATGTAAGGGTAATATAGAAAAGCTTGAATCAATAGGTCATACTCACAACACTATCTCAAAATCCTCATCCGAGCTGTCACGGTCAAACCTGTCCATAAGCGCATTTGTGATTTTCTCCACCAAATACGCACCACCGTTATAGCCGACTATGGACTGCAAAGGCCCGCCATATCTGTCTATTACAGGGAATCCGGCACGGATAAAGGGGATGTCTTCGGCTTTCGCAATCTGCTTGCCGTAGGTTGAACCTAGCAACAAATCCACCTTCTCGTTCTTTATCCGTTGATGAAGCTCAAAAAGATCCGCATTCGCTTTGGCTGTGCAACCGCTAACCCCGTAGTGTTCAAACAACGCTTCAATCTTGCGGGTGAATTCCTCTTTGGGAGTTCCTGTGATAACGTATTTGGGGATCATTCCCATTTCCAGCGCAAGCGATGTAAGCCCTATAACCACATCCGGGTCGCCGAAGATAGCAACCTTTTTACCGTGAGTGTATTGAGCGGAATCCAACATCAAATCAACCAACCGGCCACGTTCTGCTTCCAGTTCTTCCGGAATTTCAACCTTGGACTGGCTTCGCAGTGCCATCACATATTGGTCGGTGTAGGCAACGCCTACCGGCATGGGTAGCAAAGTATAAGGGACTTTCCATTTCTTTTGCAGAAGTTCAGCCGGCTCTATGTTGATTATCTCACCTAGTGCTATAAGCCCTTTGCTGTCGCCAAGGCCACGGATTTCTTCTATTTTAGTTCCGCCTTTTGGGTATAGCTCATACCTGCCGTTCATGGGTGCATCTAATACACCGCTTTGGTCTGGGAAAAATACCGCAGGCACTTCCATAAACTTTGCAATACGCTTTAGCTCTCTGATATCACCGGGGTTTACCCAGCCGGGGAATATAGCCGTTTTGCCGTTTGATGTACCTGTTTTGCCGGTCAGGTAGTTCATAAAACCCATCATCATATTGAAAAAGCCGTTGATGTGCGAACCTACATAGCTCGGAGTGTTGCAATGCACCACCAATTTGCCCGGCGGAAGCTCTATATCCGAGATAAAAGAATTCAAATCATCGCCGATAGTTTCTGACAAGCAGGTTGTATGCACGGCAATAACATCCGGGTTATACATATCAAAGACATTTTTCACAGAAGTATTTATATTGCTCCTGCCGCCAAACACGGATGCGCCTTCGGTAAAGGACGATGACGAAGCGATTGCCGGTTCTTTGAAATGACGGGACAAAACCATTCTGTGATATGAACAGCAACCCTGCGAACCGTGGCTGTGAGGCATACATCTTGCAACACCAAGTGCTGCATACATTGCTCCAACAGGTTGGCAGGTTTTACAAGGATTTACTCTCAGAGCGGTACGCTCTTTTAATTCTTTAGGTGTTAAGTCAAGCATTATTTTTCCTCCTGTAAATGACCGGTGAGCATAGGTTCGTGTTTCCAAGGCGGAGTTACCAAAGCCCAAGAATTGGTGTATATTGCCATCGCAATGTCTCGCCCAAAATTTACCGCACCACGGAAACCGGAATAAGGGCCGGAATAATCGTAAGAATGAATTTGCCGTGAAGCTACGCCGGCTTTTTGTATTGAATATTTGTCTTTTATACCGGATAAAAATATATCAGGTTTTACGGATTTTATCAGTTCGTCGGTTTCAAAGTGATTGTAATCGTCAACAACAACATCACCCGTGTCCATCTCAGGTATCATGCCGCCGTAAGTGTCCAGTTCAATACCGCAATCTCCGCTTTTGAGTGCATCAATTTGTTCTTTGGTATAAACTTCACGGTATAACTTTTCGTCTTTTGCAACCACGATGCTTTCAATGTTCTTATTGTCCGCATCTTCCTTTATTTGAGGAATTATGTCTCGCCCTTCGTAATCGTCTCGGTGAGCGAACTCATAGCCTGCGATAACGGTTTTTACACCCAAGTCTTCAAGGAGAACCTGATAGTGGTGAGAACGTGAACCGCCTGAGAAAATGCCCGCTGTTTTGCCGGTCAGTTTCTTTTTGTAGTAAGCCATATCTTCTTGAATTACCGAAAGCTCGTCTTTAATCACTTCTTCTACCCTTGCAGTAAGCTGAGGGTCGTTGAAATATTTTGCTATTTCACGCAGAGTTTTGCAAGTTGCGCCAACGCCGATAAAATTGACCTTTAGCCAATCTATGCCGTATTTTGTTTTCATCATCTCTGCGATGTAGTTGATGGAGCGGTGGCACATCACCAAGTTCAAATGAGCCAAGTGTGCGCTTTTCAATCCTTCGTATGAAGCATCGCCGGTGAATAAATTTACCACCTCAATGCCACAACGCTTGAGAATGCGCTCCTCTTCCCAACCATCACCGCCTATATTGTATTCGCCCAAAACGTTTACGGAGAATTTTGTTTTCGGCTTTTTGTCGCCAATGCCGATTACATAACGCATCAACCCGTTGTTAGCGATATGGTGACCGCCGGACTGGGAAACACCCTTGTAGCCTTCGCATGAATAACCGATTGCAGCTATGCCGTATTTCGCTTCCGTGCGCCTTGCCACCGCCTGCACATCATCACCGATAAGGCCTATTGGGCAAGTGGAGCAAATCATAATGCACTTTGGGCTGAATAGTTCAACTGCTTCTTCTATGGCTTTTTCAAGTTTCTTTTCTCCGCCAAATACTATATCCGATTCCTGCATATCTGTTGAGAAGCAATATGGGATAAAGTTTTTTTCCGTATTTTCGTCCGGTTTGGCTTTGTTGCGCCTTGTGCCCCAGCTATAAAAACCGCAGCCTATAGGGCCGTGCGTTATAACGCATACGTCTTTCAAAGGGCCAACAACAACGCCTTTGCAACCTGCATAACAACAACCGCGTGCAGTCATTACACCCGGAATTGCACGGGTGTTGGCGGCTATGGTATCGACTTTATCGGTTTCGTCCAGTTGCAGAATGTGCTCTTTGCGGTTTTTGTAAACCTTTGCGGAGTATTTTTCGAGTAGCTTTTCTCTGTTGCTTGCAGTCATGGTTCGCCCTCCTTTGATGCGATTTGCGCTCCTCCGATACCTGTTCTAACAGAGTGCGTTTCAAGGATTGGCAAAACAAAAATTCTGCCGTCTCCGGGGTTGCCGGTCTGGTTCACGCCGATTATCGCCTTAATCGCTTTATCTACATCTTGGTCGTCGATTATAAGGGTGAAAAAACGTTTTGCTATAAGCCGTGTGGCCTCGGTGAGGCTTTCCCCAGTCTGATCAAGCGGCAATTCGCCGGTTGCAATGATGGTTTTCAACACGTTTGAGCCGATACTTTTTTTACCGCGCCCAAGGCACCTGCAACAGGTAAAAGCGGGGAAGCCGTTTTCTGCCAGCGCTCTTTTTGTGTCATTGACCTTATTTGCGCGTATAAAGCACATAATCTCCCGCATACAGCCTCCTACAATCCGGCTTTGCCGGAGCTGATTGTGTATGCCGATTCCACAGGGGAAACAAAGATACGCCCGTCACCGTAATTGCCTTCACCCGTTTTTGCCATGCGGATGATTATCTTTACAATGTCTTCTTTATCTTCGTCGTTGCAAACGATAACGAGCATCTCTTTTGGGATTTCATCGTAATGAACATCGCCAACGGTAATGCCTTTTTGTTTGCCGCGTCCATAGACATCAAGCTTTGTTACGGCAGGGAAGCCCGCAGCCGCAAGTTCGCTCATAACAGCCCCTGATTTTTCGGGGCGCACAATTGCTCTTACTAGTAACATATATCCTCCTTTATCCCATTATTCCGTGTTCCATCAAGATAGCTTCAAGTCTATCGATAGGCATTGGTTTTGGTATTATAAACATATCATTGCCATCAATTTTTCTTGCAAGTGTGCGGTATTCGTCTGCTTGCGGTTCGTTTGGTGAAAAGTCTATAACTGTTTTTTTATTTATCTCTGCACGGTGAACAGCGTTGTCACGTGGGACAAAGTGTATCATTTGAGTGCCGATTTCTTTTGCAACCGCAGAAACTAATTCCGCTTCGCCATCCACTTTGCGTGAGTTGCAGATAAGCCCGCCAAGGCGCACGCCACCGGTGTTGGCGTATTTGGAAATGCCCTTAGCTATATTGTTTGCCGCATATAAAGCCATCATTTCTCCCGAACAGACAATGTAAATTTCACGAGCCTTACCCTCACGTATAGGCATGGCAAAACCACCGCACACAACGTCGCCGAGAACATCGTAAAAAACATAGTCAAGGTCTGCTTCGTAGGCTCCTAAGCGTTCTAAAAGCCCTATTGAGGTGATAATACCACGCCCAGCGCAACCAACGCCGGGTTCCGGTCCGCCTGATTCTACTCCTTTAATCCCTGCATAACCCACTTTCATCACCGTGTCCAACTCAATATCATCGCCTTCTTCACGCAATGTATCGAGCACGGTTTTTTGTGCTAAACCGCCTAATACCAAGCGAGTGGAGTCGGCTTTAGGGTCGCAGCCGACAATCATGATTTTTTTGCCCATCTCGCCAAGGCCAGCCGTTAAGTTTTGCGTGGTGGTGGACTTTCCTATTCCACCCTTTCCGTAGATCGCAACCTGTCTCATATCTATTCTCCTCAAAATAAAAAAGGCGAGTGTTCCTCTACCGCTACCCGAAGATAGCCATAGAAAAACACACGCCTTTGTGTGTGCAACCTACACTCGTAGGCTACAAGAGTAAATATAGAAAAATAAAAAGGCTTTGGCAAGGGTAAAAATGAAAAAAAATAAAAAAAATATTTACTATAATATTCTATCTTGCGAAAATTTAATATATTATAGGTGAGTTAAAGTGTTATTATGATAAATAGATTAGCAATAATGCCGCTTTCGAGCATGCCGCCAGACATGAAACTCATGGCGAAGAACATATTGGTATTCTTTGACGATAAACAACAAGACAGCACTTTAAAGAGAATTGCAATAATTAACGAAAAAGAAAGCAAAGCTCTCATTATTGACTACATAGAACAAATTGGAATAATAGACGTAATAGGCAATCAAGATGTGTATGGGAATATTTTGTGGGCACCAAGGGAAAGAATTGGCCTTTTGCGCAGGCTAAGCGCAGAAAAACTGCTTGAAAGCGAGCCGAGAATTAACGATAGAACTATAATAGAAACAGTTTCAATTATTTGCCGTGCAGAAAAATCCGGTGGCAACAGCGACCGTGTAACTGCAGGCGACCTTTTTATGCTTGCTAGGCTTTATATAGAACGTTATCCACTAACCTCAACTCCGGGGGCTGCATGGCAATAAGCAGAAGTGGTTTAGACAACACGAAAGTGCAAGAAATGATTAGCCTCAAGCTAAGGGAGAATAAGGAAAATGACGGCAAACTCTCCGAAGCAGCAATTAAGGCTGAATTCGCACGTGTATTCTTAAAGGCAGGCAAAAAGCAAGACGAAATAGATTTCTTGGTTTATGGAATAGACAATACGGAATAGTATTTTTTTACTATTTTAACATTTTTACGCTAAAGTTTTGCTAAATTGTGCCGATAGTAACAATGAGGATAGAACCATGGAAACGCTCTCTATAACAACTCGCGTCGCGGATTTAGTCAGAAATCCGGACTCGGCAATGCCGAGCAAGTGGGAGCATTCCATAAAAAAAGAGCAGCCCGTAAAAAATAGCCAACCGGAAACCGCTCCAAAACCGCACAAGCCTGTACCGGAAGCTAACGGAGCGCAAAGCACAACCCTAAGCTCCGGCGATACAATTACCCTCTCCCCCTTGGCAATGAAAATTTTGGAAGACCCAAACCCCGCCCCAAGCAATTGGGAAAAAGCCAGAGAAGAGAAGGTGCAACGAGCGCAGCAATTGGTTCAAGAAAAGCAATACGCCCTTTCACCGGAAATTGTGGATCACATAGCACAAAAGATTGTGGCTATGCTGCCTTGATTAACCCCCCTTTGCCAATTCCCAAAACTTATCCAATTCTTCCAATGTAAAATCTTGTGGCCGGCCACCGGCCATTATTTCCACTTGCCTAAAACGTTTTTCAAATTTTGAATTTGCCCGAGCCAGGGCAGTTTCTGCGTTTATGCCTTTGTGCCTAGCCAAGTTCACAAGGGCAAAGAGAATATCGCCGAATTCTTCCTCTGCCTCCAAAGAACCGGTTTTTTCGGCCTCAAACTCCTCTATCTCTTCTTTTACCTTCTCTAAAACAGGCTTGGAGTCGCTCCAGTCAAAACCGACTTTTGCAGCTCGCCTTGAAAGCTCCTGCGCTCTTGAAAGAGCCACCATTGAAAGAGGCACCTTATCCATCGCAGATTTTGGTTTTGCTTCTTTTTCGGCGGCTTTAATCTCCTCCCATTTCACAAGAACTTCTTTGGAAGTGCCCAAATTTTCGTTTCCAAAAACGTGCGGGTGGCGACCTACCATCTTTTTGCAAATTGCATCTATAACATCGTCTATGGAGAATTTACCTTCTTCGCTTGCGATTTGAGAATGAAACACCACTTGCAGGAGCACATCGCCAAGCTCTTCTATCATATCTTTTGTGTTCCCGCTTTGAGCGGCATCTATATATTCATAAGATTCTTCCAAAAGGTATGGCAGCAAACTGTTAAAATTCTGCTCTCTATCCCAAGGGCAACCCTCCGGAGAGCGAAGCCGCCGCATTATAGAGAGCAAATTTTCAAATTTCATAAGGCTGAAATATAGAAATTACAATTCCTCCATGCCCAAATCTTCGCAATAGTATGAGCGTGCTGCCGCACCGTAAAAATAAGAGATCACCTTTTCTTCGGGGCTGTAGCAAATTAAATCTGCGTAGCCCGGGCATTCATTTGCAAAAGGAACCTTCTGCTCTGCACATACAGCTTTTACGATGGTTGTAGGGAGTTCACGGAACTCGGAACATGCTGAGATAGGAACGTATTCCACAGGATTGAACGGACCGCAGGCTCCGCCCATGGAAATAACGTCTTCGCTTCCGTCTGCATTTTTCATGAATAAGTCACCGCAAGTGTAAAAATCTTCTGTGTAGAGTTTATACGAGATATCTTTTGTTTCTTCGTCTTCGTCATTTATGCAGGTGGCTTTTTCTCCGCTTGGGCAAGCATTTATCCAAGTGCCGCCCTCTAGTTCGCATTCTACTTTGCGTTCATACATGTCTGGTGCGTTTGTCGGCATCTCTTCGCAGATGGTAAGCCCGTCAAAGCCAAAGTCTTCGCCGATGTATTCGCACGCCCTGCCTTCCGTAACTCTAGGGACACTGGAGCTTGAGACGGTATTACCGGTTTCCGAGCTTGAGGATAGAACTTCGCTACCGGAACTGTCGTCCGATGGGGAGGACGGCGAGTCGGAACAGGCGAAGGCCGTTAGGGTGATTGCTGTTGCTAATATGGAGGTTTTGAGTTTCATAGGTTCTCCATGGTTAGTCTTTTACGCAACGGACACTTCTAAGGTTAGTCTTATCATCGGAATTAATACCTATCCCTCCAACTGGGTTGATTTGGAAATAATAACCTAATTCATTATAAGAACCAACAGTACTACTCCACCAATAGCCCATATTACGAAGCCCTTCATAGTTGTTTTTATATTGACCCCCTCCTAAAGCGGAAAATCCATAATAGTCTGTACCGATATATTCGTAACTGTAATTAGGACCACCGCCGGTAACAAAAGCCCAATCCCATGTTGCTTGCAAATTTTTTCCTGAAACTGATGTATTGCTACCCCCTGCATAATCTCTAAGAACTTGCCATTCTTCTTTGCTCGGAAGGTGCCAGCCTTCAGGACAGATATCTTGAGCAGTCTCCCAATCGTAGAGCCTTCCATAAGTTATGCAATTGTAAAATATGTCATCATAGCACTTGCTACCGGGCACATCGGAATTCAAATTGGTTTTCAGCCAAGTTTGCTCGCCTATTATCACACACTCATAGCCATTTCCTTGCTCGTCATATACGCAGTAGTCTTTTGTTTTATTTGTTATTTCTCCGTTAGAACAGCTTTGCGTTCCGTTATTGAAAATTTTCGTACCGCAACACATTTCTCCTTTAGACAGGTCAAAAGTCTTACCATCGCACTTTTTAATAACCGTTTCATTATTAAAACAGAAGCTAGTTGATGGGTTATAGCTATAGCTCCCGCATAAATCATAAAGCGTTTTGTTATAGCAGAACTTGGCCGACGTGTTATAAGTCTGGCCATCGCATTTATCCCAAACCTCATTGCCAGAGCAGAACTGAGTTAATGGCTCATAGCTGTTGCCACCGCATTTGTCATAAGTCTTCTGCGAATAACAGAATTCGGTTCCCCGGTCATAAATCTTATCCAAGCAACAAGATTGAGTCCCAGGTTCATAGCTATTGCCACCACACAAATCATAAAGCGTTCTGCCTGAGCAGAATTTGATTGACGGGTCATAGGTTTGATCTCTATCTATCCCGCATTTTCCATAAAGCACATCGCCTAAGCAGAATTGAATTGATTGGGCTGACGGGTTATAAGTCTGGCCACCGCATAAATCATGAATTTCAACGCCATAACAGAATTTGGTTGACGGGTCATAAATCTCACCCCCACATAAACGAAGAAGCTCATTGTCTGAACAGAAATAAACTTTTGGATTATAGGAAGAGTTACCACATTTATCATAAATTGCATTGTCTAAACAGAACTGGGTTTGTGGGTCATAACTATTGCCTCCGCAGAGGTCATAAATTCTCTTGTCGCTTGCACAGAACTGGGTTAATGGGTTATAGTTATTCCACCCATTACATTTATCATAAATCGTATTGTCGAAACAGAACTGGGTTGACAGGTCATAGCTCTTGCCACCGCATAGAGTACCAACCCCACTCGGAGAGCAGAACTCTGTTTCAAGATTAATCGTCTTATTCTGATAAGTACAATAATTATTCACCGCACTTGCCGTATCATAATAGATTTCACCGCCATAAGTTTTGAAATATGGAATAACATTGTATGTCCCGTGGGTTAAATCTTCAAAATCTGCTATAAAACGCTCATTGCTTCCCATTCCGATGTAATAGGAATTTTCGCTTTTGTTGTATCTACTATCCTTTGTAACCGTTCCCCGCTTTCCCGAGCCGGAAATACATTCACCTTTATTGGTTTCAATGCAATACCCAACTGCATCAACAAAAAATCCCAAGCCGCTTTTGTCTCTTTTAATCTCGAATGGAATGGAGAATTTGTCGTTTTGCAATTCTTGCCCATCAAAAATACCTCCGTCATACTCCTTATACTCTTTTATAGTAAAACTAGGCAAAGTTTTAGTCCTTTCAAAGGTTTTCAAGGGTATGTGGTAACTATATGGCCATCTTTCATTGAGCCAATCATCTACTTGCAACACCATAGCCATATTAAGGTCAAAATCTATACTGAATTTAGTTTCTGAGTTTGCCGAAAGATTAGTGGTTGAGCTTGTTAACGCAAAAGAAGGTCCTACCGTCAAATCAAGGCCACATGCACCATAAAGCAGAGATCTAACCCCGGCACTAAAGCCAACCCTGACATCTCCAAAAGCTGAATGCTTGACATTATAATCATAATTTCTTCTATTCTCATCAATCTTCTCAAACTTTTTTGTGTATATGTTGTATTCAAAACCGTATTTGCTTTCTTCACTGAAAGTGAACTTTCCGTCTATATCGGCTTGTGCATTTATTTCATAATTAGCTTGAACTATCGCTTTGGTTTCAATAACAACAGTAATGGGGCCAACAAGAAACTCTATAGACTTCAGGGGATATAGCTGCAAATTACTACTTTTGTTTTCTCGAAATTTTCCCTTTAATTTGGCTTCCAAGTTTAAATATTGATTTTGCGTAACGCTCATTTCTGCTTTTTGAATTTTATACTCACGCAATTGAAGATCTAATAAAAGTACTGCTGCATATTTACCATCTACCTTTATTTCGCCACCAACATTCTGAGTACCAACTGGTACTGACCCATGTACCTCAAATGATGTTCCTTCTATTTTATTAACATCAGCATTTCCGGCAATTAATTTAACAGTGCTCACAGTTTTATTCCAAGCATCTTCAGCAATATCCCCGGCAGGTTTGATAACGTCATTATAAGCCCAATTTACGGCAGCCGTAACACAATCCCAAGGTTTCCGCCAACTACACTTTTCAAGAAACTGTCCATATTCTTCGTTATACACAAGAGGTGCCGTAAACTTAACATCAGCCTCTTTAACAGCTTCCGCAATGCTGGCATATTTGACGGTAACAACTGTAACGTCCTCGCCTTCCTTGGCTACTTCCACCACTCTATACAAAAAACCGTAAGGAGCGTTTTTCGTTATGGAGGAATTTATAATATCCCCCGGCACAGGGGTTTTGTTCGCAGGCATATTCCTGAAATACAACCTGCCTAAAAAACTTGTGTCCGTGATAGACACGGTGTCTATCTTGAAAAGAACTTCGTCCAAATCCCCTCTTTGGAAAACAACAACATCATGCCCATCGTCTGTAAGGCCCACGGACTCTTTCACCTCTTCCACAGGACCACTGCCTCCTCCTGACTCGGAACAACTGAAAACCATCGTAAGCGCGAAAATACACGCCATGCGTAAAATTTTGATTCCTTTCATAAAAACCTCTTTTTAGGGTACTACTTATTGTAAATATAAATTAATAAATAAAAAATAAGGTGAAAAAAATAAAAATAAAATGAAAAACCGCATTTCCGGGTCAAAATCATGTCATTTATTTTGATTAGAAAATTTTGTTGACAAAGTGGTGACGAAGTGAGTTGTAGCTAGTTGTTTTTTGGTGAAAAAAAACAAACGCAAAGTCTTTTTTCTACTTTTACTAACGGAATTAGGTTGCTGAAAAATTGGAGTTAAACAGCATGGAAACAAAAACACTTTCGCAAAAAGTCTTTGAGATCGTTGGTGACGACCCTGACAGCTTTGATGAAGCTAAAGAATTGCAGGTAATGGAACTGCTAACACCGGTAAATCACGAAACCGACGTAAACAAGGTTAAATGGCGCGCAAGTAGAAGTACCTGGTAGTTTTATGGAAAAAAGCACTTTTGACGAATTCTGGAAAGAAGTAGCGGAAAAACAAATAGAGAAAATACTAGACCGTAGCTTATCCAAAATGAGAATAGAAACGAAAGAAAATAATAGAAACTTCCGGGAAACCGTGTATAGCAGATACGAGAGCGAGCGGGCGAAATTCAGGCGATTGGCTGGCATAAAAGAAGGCGACAAAGTGGATCGCCATAAAGTAGCGGCTTTGTTTTACGTTGCTTTCGTTGACAACACAGACGGGCATTCCTTTAATGTTTTTGGTAGCAGAAATAAAAGATTAAGCATGGCGGAGGCTATCATAACTCACGAAACGGCTTTTAATATAGCTCGTGGAATATTGGAGAGCTTTATACATGAGGATAACGAACTAAGTGAAGGCTATAAGAAATATGTAGGCGATAATGGAATGATAGAGCCTGAATTGATATGTTTCGGTAAAAACAATGAAACAAGATACAAGATAGAGGCTTTGAAGCAGCTTATTTACGCTCAAAAAGACCGCAAGCTTTCTGTGTCCCAGCTTGCTCTTATATTCTTTTCTTTGGAAAACAACACCATAATGTCTTACAAGCTATCGAAAGCCACACCCTGAGGCTTCCCCTTGACAAACTCCAAGAAATTTTCTATATTTGAGATTATGTCTCAATCTCAATGTTGGAGCATTTGCTATGAATAGGATAATTTCGCTGAATCCGGGAGATAAAGCGGTTGTTGAGCGGTATGCTCAAGGTATGGATAAAGCGTATAAGCTTAAGCTGCTGGCTCTGGGGCTTACAAAGGGCACGGAATTTACTTTGATAAAAACTTCCCCTTTCGGAGACCCAATAGAAATAGAATTGCGTGGTTACCGGCTCTCTTTGCGCAGGCACGAGGCTGAGGGGGTTTTATGCTCACAATAGCGGTTGCAGGCAACCCTAATTGCGGAAAAAGCGCGCTTTTTAATTTGCTCGCAGAAGGGCGGCAAAAGGTTGGAAATTGGGCAGGTGTAACGGTTGATAAAAAAATCGGCGAAATTAAGCATAAGAATTTAAATGCTAGGCTTGTGGATTTGCCCGGCATTTACGCTTTAGATGCTTGGAGCGAAGACGAGCGAATTTCACGGGACTATCTGCTTTCCGGCGAACCGGAATTTTTGCTCAATATTCTTGATAGCACAAATCTTGAACGGAATTTATATTTAACAACCATTCTGCAAGAAATGGACGTGAAAATGCTTGTAGTGCTGAATATGATTGACCTGGCTGAAAAAAATCTAATCGGCATAAATTTGGAGCAGTTTGAAAAAGAGCTGGGAAGCCCGGTGGTTGCGGTTTCTGCGCTCCGTGCTAATAGCAAAAGCGTAATTATAAACAAAATAGCGGAACTCCTAAAAACGGAAAATAAACAACAGCCTGTGCCTGTGCCAAGCGAAATAGAAAATGCGAGCGAAGAAAGCAAAGATGAACTTCTCGCTGAGTGGCGTTACAAACGCATAGAAAACATCGTAACGAAATCCGTTAAAAAGGGAATTCCCGCTTATGCTCAAAGCGATAAAATTGATAAAATAGTTATGAGCAAATTTTTCGGCATACCGCTTTTTTTATTCGTAATGTATTTGCTGTTTTGGCTTACAATTCACGTAAGCGGAGTTTTTATCGATTTTTTTGACATAGCATTCGGAGCAATTTTTGTGGACGGCATGAGATATGTTTTAACAAGCATAAACACGCCTGAAACCATTATTTCCATTCTGGCAGACGGCGTTGGGGCGGGCATTCAAACGCTTTCAACTTTTTTACCCATAACATTTTCGTTGTTCTTTTTTATCGGTTTGCTGGAGAGTTCCGGTTATATGGCGAGAGCGGCTTTTGTTATGGATAGAATAATGCGCACTATGGGTTTGCCCGGCAAGGCCTTTATTCCTATGCTCATAGGCTTCGGCTGTTCCGTGCCCGCAATTATGGCTACCAGAAATTTGGAAAATAAAAGAGACCGAATTTTGAGCGTGTTTATGGTTCCGTTTATGAGTTGCGGAGCAAGGCTTCCGGTTTATATTCTCTTTACGGCGGCATTTTTTCCAAGCCATGCGCAGAATGTGATTTTCGCATTGTATATGATTGGCATTGTGCTTGCCGTTGCAACGGGGCTTTTGTTGAAAGGCACTGTTTACAAGGGGAGTTTGGCACCGTTTATAATGGAGCTTCCGCAATATCACACTCCGCAAATAAAAAGCGCAGCTATAAATGCGACGTTTCGTTTAAAGGCGTTCGTTAAAAAGAGCGGCAGAATTTTAATTCCTATAATAGCGATTTTAGGAATGCTCAACTCTGCGGGCGTGCTTCCTGCGGTTGGAAAATCCATTGTTCCCGTTTTTGCTCCAATAGGTGTAAGCGAAGAGAACTGGCAGGCTTCCGTTGGGCTTTTTTCAGGGCTTTTTGCCAAAGAGAGTATAATAGGCACAATGAATTCCCTTTACTCTCAAGATGCGGAAAAGGAGGAAAAAGAAGAATTTTCCTTAACAGAAAAACTGGGCGAGGCCTTTGTTTCCATTGCAGAAAATGCAAAGGCTTTGGGCGGGAAGGTAAAGAACCCGCTAGGTTTTGAGAGTTCCGAAGAAGATGCGCATTTATTTGAGAATATGCGAAAAGCCTTTAACAACAGTTCCGCCGCTGCATTTGCCTTTTTGCTTTTTGTGCTTTTGTATGTGCCCTGCCTTTCTGCGGTTGCGGTTGCCGCTAGAGAAGTCGGTGTGGTTATGGTGATTTTGCAATCTACGTATTCAACAGTTCTGGGCTGGTGTTTGGCTGTTATTTTTTACCAGCTTGTTGAAGGTCATTCCGCAGCGAGCATTGTTACTGCAGCGTTGATATTGCCGGCAACAGTTTTCGGGATTGTGTTTTATGCGAGAAAGTCGGGGAGGTTTGGGTGAATCTGTATTTTTAAGTTAAACCTTTAACCTTTTAGCGAATAAATATTTTAAAAAAAAGAATGGTTCATCTAAACTTGAGTATTTCACTCCCTCTGAGCTGGTGGAATTGGCAAATTTATTGTTTCCCATGTATATTCCTACATGGGTTACGGAATCGCTTTCCGTTTCGCCGAAAAACACCAAATCGCCGGGCAAAAGAGCATGGCGTGGAATATTCATTCCCAATTTGCTCTGCAAAATAGATGTTCTTGGCAAATCAATTTCATATACTTCATACACTTGCTTAACAAAAGCCGAACAATCTATGCCGTCTTTGTCATTGCCACCCCAAAGATACGGAACGCCTAAAAATTCCTCAATGCGTTCTTTAAGCTCCGCAGGGTACCTGAAATCATTTGCTATTTTCGCCCATTCATTTTTCCCTTGAAAATAATGTTTGTTATTTTTATGCTTAGGAGCAGCCGCACATGAAAGCAGCAATAAGCAGAAAAACAATAATGGACTTCGCATTGCGGTAAGTTAGTAAAAATTTGCTATATTTTACTCAAATTTAACAGAGGTAGCCAAATGACCATGCTAGTTGCTTGGAAAGAGGGAATGGCTTTGTCGCAACAGCATTTGCAGCAGTCAGACAAATTTATTCTTAGGCATATAAAAAATGTTTCGGGTTTGCCAAGAGGAATGCATTTTGGTTTTAGCAGGCTAATGCCGGAAGAAGACTTGATAAAGGAAGGTCAGTTTGCATTTAAGGAATGCGAAGCTGTTTTTCCGAGCGGAGTTTCTTTTGTTGATTATGAAAATAAATCTGTGAAAATTGAGGCGAGAAATTTTGCTAAAATTTTTGATGCGAGCTTAAATAGCTTAGACGTGTTTTTGGCTTTGGACTTAAACAAGCCTATTGAGTTTTCCGAAGATAAAAATTCTCGCTTTAAGGTTGCATGGGAGAACCATGCGGATTTGTATTCTGCGGAAAATTCGGTGCCTATACCGATTTCCGTTCCGGCTCCATTTATTGTTTTCGGCAGTGAGTCATTGGACGGAAAGGAGTTTTTGCCGGTGGCAAGGCTTTTGAGAAACTTGCAGGGTTCTTTTGAATTGGATAAAAATTTTTACCCGCCTTTAACATCTTTAAACGGCTACGAATATTTTTCTCAGAAATTGAAATACTTTGATGCTCTTTTGCAGAGCAGAATAGAACATATTTCACATTCAAAAGAATTATTGCTAAAAGATTTTAAGTCTTTAAGAGCGGTTTTAATTTGTATGCAGAGTGCAGAGGGAGCCTTGCCGTTTAATTTATTTTGCGAGATAGTAAAAGTTCTGCAAGAGCCGTTCAGCTACAGCCATGCGGAATTTGACAAATGCTTCAATAAAATTTTCACAGCGTTAAATGAATTTTTGCTGTCCGAAAAAAAAGCGGCATTTTCGCAGAAACGCTTTTCAAAAGAAGGGCAAAATTCATTCTTTGCAAATCTGGCAGATTTTGATATTTCGTCTGCCGCTTCCGTTTGGCTTGCTACGGAAGCAAAACTATCGCCGGAAGAGGCTATTAAACTTATGCCTTTGCAACTTAAAATAGCCCCGAAATCAAAGCTATCCGGTTTGGTTGTCAGCGCAACTCACGGCATAAGCTGTGTTCACAGCATTGTTCCCAAAACAATTCAGGAAATTCCGAATACATTTTATTTCAAATTGCAAACGGACTCCCCTCTTTGGAAAAATTTATGCGAGGAAAAAGAAATTGGCATTTATGCACCCAATGCTTTGCAAATAAGTTCGGTGGATATTTTGGTGGAGAGTTAAGTAATTTTTTATGTCTAATCCTTGCATTATAGTTCAGAGCAATATGGAGGTGTTGCTGAATGTTGACAGCGAGCAACATCAGGAAGCACGAGATACAATTGCTCCGTTTACCGAGCTTGTGAAAAGCCCGGAGCATTTTCACACATATAGAATTTCGCATTTAAGCCTTTGGAATGCAGCCTCAATAGGGCTTAGCGCAAACGAGGTTTTATTGAGGCTTAGAAAATACAGCTCTTATGAAATTCCTATTGTCGTTGCAACGGAAATCACCGAATATATGGGGCGTTATGGAATTTTACGCTTGGTGCTTAAAAATTCAAACCTTGTTTTGGAATGCGATAACTTGCCCTTGTTCATTGAGCTTTGCAAAAGAAAAGAACTCAAAGATTATATTGAAACTTTTACATCGCCGAATTCCGCTGTGGTAAGCCCCTTTCTTAGAGGCAAGCTGAAAATTCTGCTGACGGAGCTTGGCTTTCCGGTTCAAGATTTGGCCGGTTATGTAAAAGGGCAACCTTTGGATATTGAACTGCGGAAAACTATGGCGGGTTCTGGTGAAGAATTTGTGCTAAGAGATTATCAAAAAGATGCCGCGGATATTTTTTACGCATCTGGTTCGGAAAAAGGAGGTTCGGGCGTTATAGTTTTGCCGTGCGGTTCCGGCAAAACCATTGTAGGAATGGCTGCGATGGCTTTGGTAAAGGCTCACACTCTGATTTTAACTCCAAGCGTTACCGCAGCACGCCAGTGGATAAAAGAAATTCTGCAAAAAACAACTTTGACAAAAGACCAAGTTAAGGAATACTCCGGTGATTTAAAGGAAATAGGCCCTGTAACTGTTGCTACATATCAGATTTTGACACAGAGGAAGAGAACTAAAAATTCCGAATTGGAAGAATTCAAAAATTTCTCGCTTTTCGGAGCACAAAAGTGGGGACTAATGATTTATGACGAAGTGCATTTATTGCCGGCTCCCGTATTCAGATTTTCTGCGGATATGCAGGCTACAAGGCGGTTGGGGTTAACCGCAACTCTTGTAAGGGAAGACCACAAGGAAACAGAAGCATTCTCGCTTATAGGCCCTAAAAAATTTGATATTCCGTGGCGTGTTTTGGAAGCTCAGGGTTGGATTGCACAGGCAAAATGCCATGAGATAAGGGTGAATATGAATGCGGAGCTTAGAATGGCTCATGCCGTTGCTTCTCCTCGTGAAAAAATTATTATAGCAGGCTGCAATCCAGAGAAATTCGGCACTGTGAAAAAACTGCTTGAAAAACACAGTGAGGAAAACGACCGAATTTTGATAATAGGGCAATACATAGAACAGCTTGAAACTCTTGCAGAAGAAATCGGCGCTCCGCTTATTACAGGCAAAACTCCAAACAAGGAGAGGGATAAGCTTTACGATAATTTTAGAAACAGCGAGATTAAAATTTTAATGGTGAGCAAAGTTGGAAATTTTGCCATAGACTTGCCCGACGCAAGCGTTTTAATTCAAATCTCCGGCACATTCGGCAGTCGCCAAGAAGAAGCCCAGAGACTTGGCCGTGTTTTGCGCCCCAAAAAAGACGGGCGACCCGCAATGTTTTATTCAATAGTAACGAGTGAGTCAAGAGAGCAGGAATTTGCCATGAACCGTCAATTATTTTTGGCGGAGCAAGGCTACGGATATGAGGTGATTTATGGGTAAAGAAAAAGCTATCCTGATTGGAGTATCCACTCCTAAAGTACCACCCCCGCAAGCACAGGAGCATTTGCAGGAATTGCAACGCTTGGCAGAAACAGCCGGCGCAGAGGTTGCGGAAATTTTTCTCCAACGTGTTCATGCGTTTAATCCGGCAACGCTTGTAGGCGAAGGCAAGGTGGAAGAGGTGCGTTTGGCAGCAGAACGCCATGAGGCGGATATTGTGGTTTTTGACGAAGATTTGAGCGGTTCTCAAGTGCGAAATTTGGAACATCGTTTGCCCGGAATAAAAGTGCTGGACAGAACCGGCCTTATCTTGGATATCTTTGCAAAACACGCCCGCACAGCCGAAAGCCGCCTTATGGTGGAAACCGCTCAGATGCAGTATTTAATGCCACGCTTAACCCGCGCATGGGTGCATCTCTCTCGGCAGGTAGGCACAGGTGGCGGAACTCCGGGCATTGGTATGAGAGGCCCCGGCGAAACCCAGTTGGAAACCGACCGCCGATTGGTGCGCAAACGCATTCAAGAACTAAAAGCGAAGTTAAAGAAAATAGAACGTGACAGAACATCGCAAGCAAAACATCGTGAAAATATTTTCCATGTGGGAATAGTCGGCTACACAAACGCAGGCAAAAGCACTCTTACAAACCGCTTTGCCAAAGCAGGCGTTTATGTGGAAAACAAACTGTTCGCCACCTTAGACAGCACAACTCGCAAAATGCACCTTGATGAAGGGCAAGATATAATATTAAGCGACACGGTAGGTTTTATCCGCAAACTGCCTCACCATTTGGTGGAAACATTCAAAAGCACGCTAGGAGTTGCTGCCAACGCCGACTGCATTCTTGAAATTATAGATGCTTCCGCTTCCGATTACAAAGAGCACATTGAAGTAACTCGCAAAATTTTAGACGAGCTTGTAAGCGAATCCGTCCCTCGTTTTTGCGTATTCAACAAAACCGATGCAACCTCTCCGGAACGCAACGAAGAGATAGCCCTTAACTACCCGGACGCAATTCAAATTAGCGCTTTGGAAAATACCGGAATGGAAGAGCTGAAAAAACGCTTAAAAAAAGAACTCAATATTTGGTCTGCCTATCGCACACAAAAAGAAATTGAAGAAAAAAAAGCGGCGATTGCTTGGGAAGGAACGAGCGTCTAAAAATAAACACAGCTATTATTGCAAGCACTATACCCAATATTAAAAATATATGTGCACCGAGCATCATAGCTCCGCTGAATTGCCCGACAATCAGCAAAATAATGGGCAGTATTAAAAATAAACTGGTATGCTGAGCTTCTTCGGAAGACTGTGCCTTTGCAGAGCTTTTCACTATAAGGCTTATTGCTATAAGCGATGCAGACGGCGCAACCAAAAGCATGGTGATTAGCCAGTTAATATCCGGTATTGCCACGGTTTTCGTAAGAACAAAAACTATTGTTTCTATTACCGCTAGCATAATGATAAATGAAAAAATAGACACAGACATACTGAGCAAAAACGAAGCCAATACTTTTGCTCTGAAAATTTCTTTCAACGGCAAAGGGCTGTATAGCAGAGTTTCCAAAGTCTTTTTTTCCTTTTCTCCCACAAAGGAACTGGAAGCCATAACAGAAGATGCCATAATTGGGATCATCAAAAAAAACATCGGCATGATATAATTCAATATCAGGTCAATTACCATATATCGTTGATTACGGCCTTCCATATTGAGATTTGCAGATTCAAGCAGTTTAACCATCTGCGCCAAATCCGGCGAGTTGTCCGGCGAAAATAAAATCGGAATCATAAAAGCACAAGGCAATACAACCGTCATAACCAAAGGCACAACTATCAGCACAGTGAGCACTCTTTTATTTGAAGCAATGCTTCCGATGTCTTTTTTTATAATGGCCATTTGTGCTTTGCTAATCATTTGGCAATCTCCTTTTTGCGTTTGTCAAGCAATGCAAAATATATTTCTTCAAGTGAATGTTTACGTGCCGCCACATGATATATTTTGCCGCCAAAATCAACAATTTGTTTTACCAACGCAGGAATTTCGTCGCCCGAATTTACGTCAATCAACGCATATTCTCCGCTACGTAGCATTTTAAGTTCGGAAGGGTATTTATCGGCTTTAATCATTGCTGTCAATCCGGAAAAAACAGACGAGTGAAGTTCGTCCAATGAACCTGAGGCGAGTATATTTCCTTCGCTAATCAAGCCATATTTTGTGCATACTTCTTCGGCGTATCGCAGTTGGTGGGTGCAGAGGAACACTGTTGTTCCTTTATCGCACGCAAGGCTTTTGATTAAGCTGTTCACGCTTTGTGCATTTTCCGGATCTAACCCCGATGTAGGCTCGTCTAGGAATAATATTTTTGGCTGGTGCAACATAGCTCGCGCCAGCGAAAGTCTCTGGCGCATACCGGTAGAATATTCTCTGAGATTTTGATCTTTTGCGTCTAAAAGCGACAGGCATTCCAGAATTTCCAAAGCACGGCGTTTCACTTCATTTTCACTGATGCCAAAAACTGTTCCGAAAAACATAAGGTTTTGAAGCCCAGTAAGGTTATTGTACATTTGAGCGTGTTCTGTTATCACTCCCGCCAACTGATGCACTTTTTCAGGTGCGCTCTCCGGATTTATGCCGAACACGCTGCACGAGCCTTCGGTAGGCTGCAGCATTCCATTCAAAAGTTTAACCGCCGTAGTTTTGCCAGCACCGTTTGGCCCTAAGAAACCGAAAATCTCGCCTTCTTCAATAGCCAAATTTACGCCGTTCAACGCCTTCTTGCCGTTTGGGAATATTTTTGTCAATTTGTCTGTGGTTACGACTGTCATCAAAAACCCTTGTTAAACATCAAATACGCTTTAAATTCACCCTGTTTATTTGGCAAAACTGCAAAATTAAAACCATCATATTTATGGAAAGCCACGCTTCCAGGTTTGTCATAAGTTACAGAGCGGTAAGTGTTCCATACGAAACATGATGCTAAATACCCAACATAAGAACCAATTGCTATAGATAGCAGCTCTTCCTGCCCATCAATATGCCCAAAATAAACTACACTTCCTACGACTCCACCAACACCTATCATCACCCATTGAACAACAGCACCAGTCCAATCGTCCATAATAACAATAGAACCTACACCAGGAATAGCGTTCAAAAACAAAGTTCCCCATCTCTGTCCTGTGGTGAAATTTTTATATGTATCCTCTTTAAAGCCGGTGGTATCACCTTTTTCACCATCACTTACCAATGCAACATACGGAGTATCCACTGCGCAAGCATCTTCCGTTGCCATCCTTTTTATCCCATTCAAAAGTTCGTCTATATTCATATTATCAATAGCCTTGGAAAGCTTTTGCACATCCAAACTGCCATCAGCAGCAGATGCCGAATTCAAAGTATTCTGCAAAAATTTCTCAGCAAGCTTCAAATACTCGTCCACGCCATCAGACAACTTTTGCTTAATGCCATCAATCGTGCATTCCATCATAAATGCTTTGGGTTCTTTCAGTTCGGTTTTCTTGCCAAAAGGAGACTTGGCAAGAGCAATGTTCTTGGCTAGGGTAGTGGAACAATCTTTTAATTGGGTGGTAAAACCGCTCTGTATCTTAAAAACAAGTTCGTTGATATTGAATATGTTTTTGCACTCCTTATTAGCAACCGGAGCGGACTTTTCTGTCGTAACAGCAGAGGAAACTCCGGGCATGTCTTCAAACAGTTTAGGAGCTTTCACCTCAAGAACGGAAAGCAAGCCTTCCAAATCTTTGGAGTCTCCGGCAAACGAGCCAATCAAATGGCTACTTCTGACATCGTAAAGATCGACCTTAATTGTTAACAACTTATCGGCAAAACGCCCTACACGACCTTGAACTATGTAATTGGTGTCAACTACGCTCTGCTGGGTAATTATGCCGTAGCGGTTTTTAGGCAAAATATTACTTGCTATATCATGAAGCTTGTCGGTTAAATAGCTCAAATCCGATAAAGCTATTGAATCTTTGTCGTCAACAATGTTCATTATTGCTATACGCTCCTGCTGCCCGTAAACGGCAAGGGCGAAGAAAATCAAAATGCACAGTATTTTTCTCATAAAACCTACCTGATTGTTAGGATGTTGTAACACATTGATGGTGAATGTAGAAAAGTTTTGGGAAAAATGCGGTTCATAAGGCGTTTTTTCGTATTTATGCCTTCAAAACTGAATCTATCCTAATCTGCCCTTAAAGACTCCGTTAATTAAACTCCACGCTTCAACTGGGTTGTACAATTCATCAGGTCGTAGCAGCAAACGCGTATCTCCTAAGAATTCTTCATCCTGTATTTTTAATTCCACATTTTTCAAATACTCTTTTACTGTCGGCGGATTTTCAACGGAAAAGCTTATATATTCACGATAGCACTGAATGATTTTTTCAATGCTTGGTTTTTGCGTTGACAAAGCCTTATACAAATCAAACAAATCACGACCTTTGCGGCGTTGATACAATGCACGGAGTTTTGTACCCAGCAACTCTTCCAAATGATAGGTTGTTATCTTGCAATTACCTGAAAACCACGAGTTGCTCATGCTGAAATTATAATTCGTTAAACCGAGAACATTGAAATGTTCTCGGCAATTGATTTCCACTTTCAATCGCACGGAAATTATCGGTGGAGTTTCCGAATCAAAGCGAAAAACCAATGTATTGTTGTGCGCTTTCTGCTTTATTTTAGGCTCGCCGAGAAAAGATAATACTTCTCTTATTTTATTTATGGTTTCTTTAATCGGTTCCGCATTGATTTGCACCAAGTCAATATCTTCAGAATATCGCGGCTGCGGATGTAAATATAATTTGTGTAACGCTGTTCCGCCTCTGAATGCCAAATGCGAAGCTAAATACTGATTGCTGAAAATAGCTACCAACGCACGGCAGATTACCAAATCCTGCTCAATTTGTGCATTGCCATTCCAAGGGAAGAACTCAGACCATTGCTTTATTGCCGGTTGTGGTATCATAAATCGTCTATCTCCAGTTGTTCATTAATAATTACTTTCCAATGAGTATTGACTGCAAAACAGTCCTTTTGCTTACTGCGTTTCAATGGAATTTTTTGAAACTTGCATTTGAATGCTTGAGCCTTGGAGTGCAGCTCCTTGGCAAGTCTAGGCTGTTCCAATACACATTCCAACAAATATCCCAATCGTTGGATTGTTGAAACCGGAATGAAATCAAAAAATAACTTATCCAACAAATTAAAATCTAATTTTTCTATCAATTCGTATAATACAGTGGCTGCTCGATTAAGTCCACCGATTTCTTTTTGATAAGTAATTAAATCCGCAGCAGTCAGTTCAGGTTTTGATACCTGTATATCACCGCTTTCTGTTCTGAAAGGCTTAAGCCACATCTGCGGGATTTCCTTTCGTGTGGCAATAAAATTTATGTAAACTCCCTTTTTTATTGCATCTCTGAGCGGTGGGAACGGCGTTACTACCGAAAACGCTTGTGGCTGCTGGTGGGCAGCACCGTAATAAGCGGCTGCATTAAGCAAGCCGACATAGTATGGACGGTGCAGATGTTTCATCAAATCGTCAATATATAATTCTGGAGGAACAGTTCCACGCAAAGCATAGCTAATGGGTACTATGGCGTAAAATCCTTTTCTAACTGATATAATGGCATTATTGCCGGAAATTCGCCGCAAAGCGCTTTTTATTGCGATTTCGGAAAAAGATGGGAATTTTTCACGAATTTCACACAGCGTGAAAGTTAATGTTCCCCTTTTCTGCAAACCTTGTATGTAATCCTTGATTTTATACAACATAACAACTTAAACTCCTTTTTGTTGGCGAAAGGTGCCGAAATTCAGCACTTTTAGCTAACATAATATAGAAAAGGATGACAATCGTTATCCTTTCAAAGCCGAAAAAAATGTTTCCGGCAAATAAACATTTTCAATCTTGTCGTCAATTACCGCTTTAAAAAACGGAGCAATGTCTTTAGGCGTAAAACCCGCAATTCCGCACCCTATTTCCGTAACAAGAAATTTTAGCTCAGGGTGTAGTTTTGCAAATGCTAAAAAATCGTCAATATAAGGTTTCATTTCTTCTGCGGTTTTAAACATCGTGGGAATGGCGTAAGTTTTTCCCTGCAATCCCACACCTTGCCCCCAAACCGCTCCCCATTCCATGGCGAGTTCCGCCGCTCCACCACCGTGAAACCCAGCTAGGTTGCTGCCAAAAACGAAAATTTCATTTTCGTTCAGAGAATTAATCCATTTTGGAGAGATATTTTGCATAAGGGGTAATGTAGAAAATTTCTACATTTCATTCTTAGCAAAAGGAGAAAAATATGCAATACAGAGATTACGGCAAAACAGGCAAGAAAGTTTCAATGCTCGGTTTTGGAGGGATGCGTTTTGCCGAAATAGACAATCATGACAAGTGCGTTGAAATGATGGTTCATGCGGCACGGAATGGTGTGAATTATTTTGATACCGCACCCGGATATTTTGAAACCAAAAGCGAAACGGTTTACGGCGAAGGCTTGGCGGAACTGCGCAGGCAAGGGCTTCCTTATTATATTGCCACAAAAACTTTTCAATCTAAAGAATCGGAAATTCGCAGAGAAGTAGAGGCATCGCTTAAAAGATTGAATGTGCCGAGCATAGATTTTTACCATATATGGTGCATAATGAGCCAGCAGGGCTGGAAAGAACGCAAAAATGACGGCGTGATAAAAACGTTTCAAAAATTGAAAGAAGAAAAATTGATAAACCATATATGCGTTTCCACTCACATGGTTCAAAACAATATAGCCGAACTGTTTACCGAACCCGTGTTTGAAGGTGTGCTGTTCGGATATTCTGCGTATAATTTCAAAACTCGTGAAGCGGCTTTCGATGTTGTGCAGCAAAAAAATCTTGGTGCGGTGATAATGAACCCTCTCGGTGGCAGCTTGATTCCCAATAATCCGGAGCTTTGCAGATTTTTGCTGAAAAAAGGCGAGGAATGCAACAAGGAAAATGCGATTAAGGCGGCTTTGCACTTTTTGTGGGATCATAAGCCTTTGTCTGTTGCTTTGGTGGGTTTTTCTAAAAAAGAAGAAATTGATTTGGCATTAAGCGCAATGGAAATATACAAGCCGAGAACCGACGAGGAATTGGCAGCGGCAAAAGCGAATGCTTCCAAATCCTTTGAAGGAGTTTGCACAGGCTGTGCTTACTGCGATGACTGCCCTCAGGAAATACCTATTCCAAAATTCATGGACGCCTATAACAGAAAAATTTTAGGCGAAACCGACCAAGATATTTGCAACCAACTAAAATGGCATTGGAGTTTGTCGCCGGAAATAGCCGGAACTTGCACACAATGCGGAAGTTGCGAAAGTGCCTGCACACAGCATTTGAATATTATTGAGCGGTTGGAGTATATTTCTACATTACCACAATGGCAAAAATCTTAGAAAAAGAACAACTCTCAGACGACGTATATAGATTTGTGGTAGAAGCACCCCTTATAGCGGAAGAACGCCGGGCGGGGCAATTCATAATTCTGCAAACAGATTTGGAAAGCGGAGAACGCATTCCCCTCACAATAGCCGATGCAAACAAAGAAAAGGGAACCATAACCCTTATTTTTCAAGCCATAGGCAAAAGCACAATAGATTTAGCACAATTCAAAGTCGGCGACTCCATTCCCGTGCTAACCGGCCCTCTGGGTTCACCAACACACATCGAAAACTTTGGCCACGCAGTTTGCATTTGCGGCGGAATTGGCACAGCACCCATGTACCCTATAGCGCAAGCCTTAAAAAATGCCGGGAACAAAGTAACCATTATCATAGGTGCAAGGCGCAAAGACCTTATAATAATGGAAAAAGAGATGAGAGAAGTCGCAGACTGCATTATTATATGCACAGACGACGGATCTTACGGAAGAAAATGCCTTGTAACCGAACCCTTAAAAGAAATTTGCGAAGGCGAGAAACCGAATTTTGCCATAGCCATAGGCCCTCCGATAATGATGAAATTCTGTGCGGAAACAACCAGACCATACGGCGTGAAAACCTTTGCGAGCCTGAACAGCATTATGGTTGACGGCACCGGCATGTGCGGTTGTTGCAGAGTTACGGTTGGCGGTTCGGTTAAATTCGTATGCGTGGACGGCCCGGAATTTGATGCTCATTTGGTGGATTGGGAAAATATGTTGAAAAGAATGGGAACTTACAAACTGCGTGAAGCATTGGCGAAAGAAAGAGCCTTAGAGAAGCTAAAAGAGTGCAAGTGTTGAGCTGTTAAATTGAGGGACGAAATGTGAATATTTATTGGATTGTCCAAATAGTGCTCGGATTGTTCGGTTTGAGCTTGCTTGTTTTTGTGCACGAGCTTGGGCATTTTTTAGCGGCGAAATTTTGCGGGGTTAGGGTTTTAACTTTCTCAATAGGTTTTGGAAAAAAACTTTTCAAGATAAATAAAAACGGAACCATTTATTGCATATCTGCAATTCCATTTGGCGGTTATGTTGCAATGGCGGGTGAAAACCCAGAACAAGTGCGAGAGGACAGGCCGGACGATTTTCACGTGCAAGCGATTTGGAAACGAGCTTTGATAGCATTTGCCGGGCCTGCATTCAACATAATTTTCGCATACGCTCTGCTCACAGGCATTTATATTATAGGAACTCCGGAGCTGGTTTCCGACAAGCTTATTGTTGGCATTGTGGAGCCGAATTCTGCCGCAGAAAAAGCAAACATTCAAAGCGGAGATACGATTTTCACCATAAGCGGAAAACGTGCCGATGGGTGGGACAAACTGCGGGAGGAGATGGGCATAAGCATCGGCAGAAGCATTGCAATGGAAATAGGAACTTCAAACGGTAGAAAATCGGTGAATATTGTTCCGCAAGAGCTTGGAGATTTAGGTGTTGGAACAGCCGGCATTCACCCGAGGCACAGAATTTTCGTAGCAGCCACACCTCAAGAAGACTCCCCGGCTTGCAAAGCCGGCATAGACAAAAACGACACCATCTTAAGCATAAACGGCCATATAATAGGCTATTACAACGATATGATAGACATTGTTTCCGCTTCCAACGGAAACGCTATTGAAATTGTGTATGAAAGCGTTTCGGAAAACGGAACAGACACTCTCACAACCTGGGTCACGCCGTATTGGAACGAAGAAGCCGAGCGTTATTTGATAGGCGTTCAAATGGGGCTTGCTCAGTTTGACGAGCTTAAAATTGTGCACCGTTCTTTAGGTGAAGCTTTGAAAATGGCGGGAGTAAAGAGCTACAATATGGGAACAATAGTGTTTCGCACCATACACCGCCTAATAAAAGGCGAGGTTAAGCTAAAAGCCATGAGTGGCCCTGTTGGAATTGTGCAGGTTATAGGCCTTGTGTGGCTTGAGAATTTGCAAAAATTCGTGTTGTTGCTCGCACTTATAAGCATAAATTTAGGCATTATGAATTTGCTGCCTTTGGCCATTACAGACGGCGGAGTTCTATTGTTTTTGTTACTAGAAAAACTGCGAGGCAAACCCATAACACAAAAAAATCAGCTTCTCATACAGCAAGTAGCAATGGCATTTTTCATAGCACTATTTGTTTACATAACATTTCTGGATTTTTCCAGAGGAAAAATGTTGATGAAAGATAGAGAGAAAAGTCAAGCCGAAGAAACAAGCTCATACAATTGCAAAGCTAATTCTTCTTTACTGCCGTAAGCTAACGAAAAAGATTTTTCGCTTGCGTTTTTGCTCAATATTCCGAATTCCACAAAATCTTTCCCGAACCCGCCTTTGTTGCTCACCGGTGTATTCACTACCAAAATATCTGCACCGCTTTCTTCAAATTTCTTCGTAGCATTTTCAATTGCATTTTCCGTTTCCAAAGCAAATGCTATGATTTTCTGCTCGGCACTCTTATTTTCAATTGTATTTCTCAATATGTTTGGATTTTCTTTTAACTCCAACATTTCCATCGCTCTGCTGTTTTTAATTTTTTGCTCTGCCTCTGTTTTTGGGCTGTAATCCGCAACAGCGGCACAGTGCACAATTGCGTCTGCTTGGGGGCGCATTTCAAACACGGCGTGGTTCATGCTCTCTGCGTTTTGAATATGCACTGTTTCGCATTGTTTGGGCAAGCGGGCTTCCATTGGCCCGCAAACAGCTATCACACGCCAACCGTTGCGTAAAAACTCCCTTGCTATTGCCGCACCGGTTTTTCCGCTTGAACGGTTGGATATGTAGCGAACTGGGTCTATCGCTTCTTCTGTTCTTCCTATGGTTATAAGAAGTGTTTTTTCTTTATTGCCGCCGAATTCCAAAGCATCTGCTATTTCTGCCGGCTCTGGAAATTTGCCCTTGCCTTCTTCACCGCACGCTAAATGCCCGCAATCCGGCTCAATAATATTCACACCCCAGTTTTTCAGAGTTTCCAAATTTCGTTGCACCGGCGGAGAATTATACATAACATAGTTCATAGCCGGAACCACCCATTTTTCACCCTGCATGGCTAAAAAACAAAGCGACACGGGTTCTTCTCCGGAACCCGCCGCAAAGCGAGCCAAGCTTGTTGCGGAACATGGCGCAACAATATAAATATCTGCCCAGCGAGGGTAATCTATATGCTGAAAAGGTTTTGAACCGGTATCTTCCGTTTTTATGTAAACCGGAAAACCGGAAAGAGCGGTAAATGTTGTTGTGCCGACAAATTTTGTCGCTTCGGGAGTCATTGAAACACGAACTTCCGCACCTCTTTTTTGCAAAATGCGAAGCAGTTCGCAAGCTTTGTAAGCCGCAATGCCGCCGGTTATTCCCAGCAATATTTTTTTACCACGCAGGTTCATAATGGCAACGGAGCATCATGTTCCAGCATCAATGTGTAATTCGTAACATCGCAAACCTCGCTTGGGCCGAAATACTGAATTGGCCCCGGATACAAGTATTCCTCGCCTTTTGCCCAAGAGTCTCTGTGCTCTGCAAAGTATTTAAACGGCTTGCCGTTTAAGTCTACGAGAGCTTTTTGAATAACGGGTTTATCCGCACCGTGCCTGCGTTCTATGTTCATCATCATTGTAACGGGAACACCGCCCGCAACCCAATTTTCAATGCCTTTTGTTAAATTGCGGACAGAAGCCATATAGCCGGTTTTTCCATGCAACACCAAAACCGAAGCCGCGTAGCCGAGGCTGTAGCAGTAATCGGCATCAAAATTGGAAGGAGCCGCGCAACGGCCTTCGTAGCCAAAGAAGTGGTTAAGAGCGGCAAACTTGCTTTTGAATGCTCTAGATGTCAATTCTTTGGAAACCATTTCAATAAGAAGTTTTTCTGTTTCAATAAGCGACACCTGAACGTTGCCATGCGGGTCACGGTCTAGCATAAGCTGGAGTTGTATGCCTTCGGGCAGGCTTTTCAGCAATTTTGCGGAAGCCTCTGAAATATGTTTGCAAGCAACTTCGGCCATGTCTGCAACCTTGCCTGCATTTTTAATTTCCGCTTCGTTGTTGGCAAGAGCCTCGTTTAATTCGGAAATCAAAATTCCGAATTCCGGTATAAATTCAACCAAACCTTCGGGTATAAGGGCAACGCCGAAATTCTTTTTGTCTGCAGAACGGCCAACAATAACGTCTGCTATGGAATTGACAACCTCTTCCAAAGTGAGCTTCTGCTCCTTAATCTCCTCTGAAATCAAACAAACATTCGGGTGAGTTTGGAGTGCCGCTTCCAAGCCTATATGGCTTGCGGAACGCCCCATCAACTTTATAAAGTGCCAATATTTCTGAGCGGAATTTGCATCACGCTCAATGTTGCCGATTAACTCCGAATATGTTTTAACGGCAGTGTCAAAGCCAAAAGACGTTTCTATGTATTCGTTTTTCAAATCGCCATCTATGGTTTTCGGGCAACCGATAACCGAACACGGAACTTTTTTTTCGGCAAAATATTCGGCCAGAATTGCAGCATTCGTGTTGGAGTCATCGCCTCCTATAATCACAATGGCGTTTAAGTCAAGCTGTTTCACAACTTCTATGCACTTATCAAACTGCTCGGTGCTTTCCAATTTTGTTCTTCCGCTCTGGATTATGTCAAAGCCGCCGGTGTTGCGGTATTTGCTCATAAGCTCACGGTCTATTTCAATATATTTCCCGCTGACAAGGCCACCAGGCCCGCCCAAAAAGCCAATTAACTTTGAGCTTCCTATAACGGCTTTTATTCCATCGAAAATTCCAGCTATAACATTGTGCCCGCCCGGAGCTTGCCCGCCGGACAAAACAACACCCACGTTCAAAGGCCCGCCGCTTGTTTGCCTTTCTTCCGAGCCTTCAAACGTTAGAACCGGCACACCATAAGTATTTGGGAACAGGGCTTTTATTTTATCCTGGTCGCGAACCGATTCGGTAGCCTTGCCGGAATTAACCAGAACTTTCAAAGGACCTTTGCGAAGAGATAGTGGCAATTTCGGTTTGTAATCGGCACGAGCCTTGCCTAGAACAGAAAGATTATCGGACATATTTTTTCTCCAGTTGTTTTAGAGAGTAAGGTAGAAAAATTATTTATTATATTAACCCTATGATGCCGTATGCCATAATTTGCCTTTTATTGGCTGCTTCTGCTTTTGCACAAGTCGGCAGAGAAGTATTTGTAGCAAGAGCCAATCAAGACCAAAACCACAAATGGGCAGATTCCATCAACTCAGACAGGTTCACCGTTTGGTATAGCAAAGATGCTGGGGATTGTGCAAATATAACTGCGCAACAAGCGCAAACTGCGTTGAGTGAATTGGAGAAAGTTTATGATGTTTACATGAACGAAAGCGGGTTTCAACCGCCGTATTCCACTGCAACTCCGGCAAACCAGAAGTATAAGATTGGTATTTATGTGCTGCGAAAAGGCAGCAATTGCACGAATGCCCCCAATAGCACGTGCGACAACGGCAAGTGTTGCAACAACACAACCACCTGCGATGAAGGCTATGCTTTTGGCGGGGCCATAGGCAACCCACGTGGGCCGGGTATGTGGCTTTCTGCCAGCGCAGTTGGCGACAAGTGGGCACTTGCGCATGAATTTATGCACGGCCTTCAGGCGATGACCGGTGGAATGGCAGGAGGGAACACAGACCAAGGCACTAACTTTATGGGTTGGTTCCATGAATCTCATGCCAATTGGATGCCTCACCAGGTTTACCCTGAAGAAGTTCATTACTGCGCTGAAATGTACACACGCATGGCACAGCTTTATCTTGGCAGCACACGCAATCGCTATTGCAACTGGCAATTTTTTGAATATCTTATGGATAAAAATGGTCTTCAGATTGTGAATGAGATTTGGAATAAATCAAAAGGCCTTTCCACTGCAGATCCGTTCTCGGAATATATGCGCCAAAATGATATTAGTCAACAGGAATTCGGAGATATTTTCGGAGATTTTGCAACCAAAGCCGTAATTTGGGATCTCAACCGTGGCTCTCTGCTTTTCCGCAACGCTTTCAATAAAAATTTAGGCAACCCGGACGAAAAATACAAACGCCCGAGATACACTTATTTAGAAGCCCTTGACGGAGAAAACGCAACAGACAACCGCTATGTATCGCCTTTTGCATTCGCTCCCCAACGCTACGGATTTAACATAATCCGCCTCTACCCAGACGACACCCGCAATGTAAAAGTGCGTTTCAGAGGCGATGTGCAAACAAAAAACAATATACCGAGTTACACAAGAACGCTAAATCTTGAACCCGTTGCTACATACCTTCCAGATGACCCCGGCTCCGACTGGCGTTACGGGATTGTAGCCGTAACAGGAGATGCGGCAGCAACCGGAGGCACAGTAACGGCACGTTACAGCGAAGTGAAACGTGCCTCAGACGGCAACCCTGATGTTTCCATGCAGTTGCAAAACAGGGAAACGCAAGTGTACTTGGTGGTAGCAGCTACTCCGACAATTCACCACAAAATAAATTGGGACCAATTCTATTATACCGTGTATCGCTTTCCATACATGGTGGAAATAACCGGTGCAAAACCTGAAGGGTTCCAAACGCATACCTATCCGGCGGGGAGCCGGCATTCCAATGGCGGAGGCTTTGTGCAAAGCACGGCAACCGTTGCCGCAACTGCATACGTGGGGCCGAATGCGAGAGTTTTGGGCACCGCAAAAGTTAGCGATAACGCTCGCATTGAAGGGAGAGCAGTTGTAAAAGGAAACGCACAAGTGAGAGACAATGCTATTGTAAAAGACTACGCTTTGGTTGCCGGCGGGCAAGTTTACGGCAGTGCTGTTGTGTCTGAGGGAGCCAATATTTGGAATGCGCAAGTTTACGGAAATGCGCAAATAGACGGTGCTCCGAATATCAGCCACGCTAATGCGAAAATATACGGCAACGCACGTGTAGGCGGTGTAGGGTGGATAGACCAACCCCTTGATATTTCCGGCACGGCGCAACTTTTAGGTGACGGAGAAATATACGATATAACCGCCACCAAAGGTGTTTTTTACGGCCTTATAGATGCCGGCGCTATAAGCAGCAATCAGCATGGCGCAAACCGTACCCAACCTCCAACGGAAGTAACCGCTCCGAGATCTATGAAATGGTACGGCGATGATAAACCGCCACCCGAAGAACCGCCAGAGGAGCCACCCGAAGAACCGCCCGAGGAACCGCCCGAGGAACCGCCCACAAAAACTTACGATGTTGCATTTAATGGTGCAAAAAACTTTACCATGAGCAGTCGTGGCGTTTTCAATTATAACTTAGGCGATATTGCATTTGCAAAGCTCAAAGTTTTTGACACTCGCGGAAGGCTGCTGAAAACAGCGGAGCTTCGCGGTTCGCAGGGCATGGTTGATATGCAGCTTAATACCAATCAAATTTTATTCTGGAGAGTTGAGGGGAACAATGGCAGAGTGATTTGGCAAACCGGAATGAGTGCGGTGGTTAGGTGAATTTTCTATACGCACAAACAGTCCAAAAACTTTTTCTTCCCCTTCATCACCCACTTTGCGCTTGGCTTCTTTGCCCGCCGCTTGCGGAAGTCAAAGGTGAGCAAATAACCTTCGGTTTTATTTTTGGAGTTCAAGTATTCTATAAGCTGCTCGTATGCCTTCTCATGCTTCTGCTCGCCGTGCCAGATTTTTAGCTCAACTATAAACTGTTCCGTGCCAAAATCAACAATTAAATCCATACGGCTTCTGTTGCGGGTTTCTGCCTCAACATGATAAAAGCCTCTCCCGTTGAGTATGGGTTTTAAATAAGTCAAAAACAAAAGGCGGCATTCACTTTCTAAAAATTTACTATCCCTGCCGTTATAAAGCTCGTAATAATGGTGAGCAAATTTCTTTATGCAAAGAGCCATATCTAATTTGTTGTTTTCTATAACTTCTTCCGGCAAGGTTCGGGTTATGTCCGCTTCGCCTGTATTTACATTTGCTATCTTTTTTTTGGTTATAAAATGGTTATAAATTATCGTTTCAAAAATCAGATTGTCTATAACAACCTGCTCATTTTGTTTTCTTAAAATTCCGAACATAATACCCCAATCCATTGCATGGCTTGTCATGCTGTAATTGTATGACTTGCCGTTGACTACAAGATCATAAAGCAAATCACAGAAGTCTTCGTCGCTTTCCAAATTTTTGCCCAAGTCATCAAACAAAAGATTCTTTTCGTATAATATAACTCTCACGGCTTTTTGCACACTCTGTACCGTCCAGTCTTTATTTAATTTTTCATCTATAATTTTGCAAAGCCGAGAGACTAGGAAAGGATAGCCGCTGGTATAGGCTCTGATTTCTTTTGATACCGCTTCTATATCCATTCCTGTTTGATGGTCTTTTTCATATTCGTTCAGCATGGTGGCTATTTCAATAGCAGAAAAAGACATGTCTATTTCAAATTCTGCCGCTATATTCCAAGGGGAATTTATCCTTTTCTCGCCATCTTTCAATTGATGCATCCCTGCTAAAACCATTTTCATTTTCAAATTCTTTATATCATAAACGCCAGCTAGAATAACGCTCTGGAATGTGGCTCCTGCACCTTGTCCTCTTTTCAGGTACTTGTCTCGCAGCATTCCCAAAAACTTTAAAAATATCATATTATTGGATGATTTATCCGTTTCGTCTATCATCAGAATGATTTTTTGAGCTTTGCAAACTTTGCTTAAAAAAGCATCAAGCAAATCAAAACTTGTAACAGAGCTATCTATCCAAATCTCAGAACCGGGCAAATCTCTCTCGCTAAAATATTTTGAGCATATATAAAGAAATCCTTGGCAAAAATTAGCCTCTGCTTCAAACATACCTTCACTTGCACCTTCAAAACTAATCGCTATTACCGTGCATCCCTTAGCGAGCAACAGTTCCAGCTGAAAAAGCGTTGTGGTTTTGCCATATTGCCGTGCTCTGTTTATGGTAAAATAATCTCCCTGCTCCACCATAGCTATAATTTGGCGGACTTTCTCGGAAATATCC
>LIUG01000033.1:0-29848 GCA_001462245.1 Candidatus Fibrimonas termitidis | reverse complement strand
CCATATAATGCTTGCCGGGTACACAAAGACCGGTTACATTGAATTTACGCATATAACTAATGTAGAAATCAATAGATCTCCGTCTCTCTATCGCATTGCCCGGCATCCGTTACCGTTATCTCAAAAAATCTCTTTTCATTTTTTGCCCCATACGCCATAACCCTTTGGAAGTCCGGGGAAACGAGCATACGCTTTGAAAAAGCTGCTATCTGGCAAGAATAGCCTTCGTCCTTGTCTTTTATCCCGAAAGCCGCTGACTGGCTGCCTATAGATATTTTAGGGCTTGTCATTGTGGTACCTGATTGGTTTTCCTCAATAAATGCAAGGGGTTTTTCAGCATTTACTATATTACTCCCCGAGAAAGAATTTTCATCCAGAGGATTTTATGAAACCAGACCTTAGCAGCCTTAGTATCAAAGCAGGCACCGCTAAAAGCTTTGATACTTGGAAAAAGGAAGTAATAGAAGCAGGCAAATTGCCCAGTTTTGAAGCATTGCAAATGCAAACGGCCGAGCAAATACCTGTGCTTCCCGTTTATAGCAAAGAAACTCTGGATGGGATGGAGCATTTAGGCTATGCCGCAGGCAGAGCACCCTTTTTGCGGGGGCCGTATTCAACAATGTATGTTATGAAGCCTTGGACAATTCGCCAATACGCGGGTTTTTCTACCGCCGCAGAATCCAATGCTTTTTACCGCCGCAACCTCGCTAGCGGGCAAAAAGGCCTCTCGGTTGCTTTTGACCTAGCTACACATAGAGGCTATGACGCAGACAATCCCCGCGTAGTGGGCGATGTAGGTAAGGCAGGCGTAAGTATATGCTCCATAGAAGACATGAAAGTTCTGTTTGACCAAATTCCGCTTGGCGAAATGTCCGTTTCCATGACCATGAACGGAGCCGTGCTTCCGGTGCTGGCTTTTTACATAGTTGCAGCCGAGGAACAAGGCGTTGCTCAGGCAAAGCTCACAGGCACAATTCAAAACGATATTCTAAAAGAATTCATGGTGCGTAATACCTACATTTACCCACCCAAACCATCAATGAAAATCATCGGCGATATTTTCAGCTTTACCACGCAGAATATGCCCAAATTTAATAGCATTTCCATTTCTGGCTATCACATGCAAGAAGCAGGCGCAACCAACGATATAGAACTCGCCTACACACTCGCAGACGGTTGGGAATACATCCGCACAGGCATAGATGCCGGCATGAGCGTGGACGACTTTGCCCCCCGCCTCTCTTTCTTTTGGGCAATAGGCATGAACCATTTTATGGAAATCGCCAAAATGCGCGCGGGTCGTTTGCTGTGGGCAAAAATTGTTAAAACATTCAATCCCAAAAAAGAAAAATCAATGGCTCTTCGCACGCATAGCCAAACAAGCGGATGGTCTTTAACCGAGCAAGACCCATTCAACAATGTAGCACGCACTTGTATAGAAGCTATGGCTGCAGGCTTGGGGCACACGCAGAGCTTGCACACCAACGCCCTTGACGAGGCAATAGCCCTGCCAACGGATTTCTCTGCCCGCATAGCTCGCAACACGCAGCTTTACATCCAAGAAGAAACCGGAATCACAAAATCGGTTGACCCGTGGGCAGGTTCCTACTATGTAGAATATTTAACAAGAGAATTAGCGAGCCGCACATGGAGGCTCATTCAAGAAGTTGAAGCAGAAGGCGGCATGGCAAGCGCAATAGAAAAAGGCATTCCAAAAACACGCATAGAAGAGGCAGCAGCCCGCAAGCAAGCACGTATAGACGGCGGAACAGATGCAATTATAGGCGTTAATAAATACCGTTTGGAACACGAGGCTGCTTTAGACATCTTGGAAGTGGATAACACCGCTGTTCGCATTAGCCAGGTTGCCCGTTTAGAAGAATTGCGTAAAAACAGAAACCAAGCCGATGTGGACTCCGCTATCACCGCAATTACAAATTGCTTTACGGAATGGAAAGAAGGCAAAAGAAGCGCAAGCAATTTGCTGGACCTTGCGGTGAAGGCTGCCCGTGTAAGGGCAACGCTTGGTGAAATTTCAAACGCAGTGGAAAAAGTTGTTGGCCGCTACAATGCGGTAATTCATAGGATAAATGGCGTGTATAGTGCAGAAATAGGAAACAACGAGGAATTCAAAGAAGTTCAGTCAATGACCGATGCCTTTGAAAAGAAGAAAGGCCGCCGCCCACGTATAATGGTGGCAAAAATGGGCCAAGACGGGCACGATAGGGGAGCCAAGGTAGTTTCTACGGGCTACGCAGATATGGGCTTTACGGTTGATATTGGTCCCTTATTCCAAACCCCGGAAGAAGCTGCCCGCATGGCTGTAGAAAACGATGACGACGTTCTTGGCGTAAGCTCCCTTGCCGCAGGCCATAAAACCTTGGTGCCGCAAGTTATAGCAGAGCTAAAAAAATTAGGCAGAGAAGATATTATGGTTGTAGCAGGCGGAGTGATTCCCGCTCAGGATTACGAATTCCTCTATAAATCCGGCGTTGTGGGGGTATTTGGCCCCGGAACCCCAATAGCTACCGCTGGGAAAAAGATGATGGAACTATTGTTGGCAGATTAACGATGCAGGCAGGTAGCATAAGAAATTTCAGTATAATAGCCCACATAGACCACGGCAAAAGCACACTCGCAGACCGTCTTATTGAGCTTACGGGCACGGTTTCCAAAAACGAGATGATGGAGCAGCTTCTTGACGATATGGATTTGGAGCGGGAGCGGGGCATAACCATAAAAGCCCACGCAATAAGGATGATTTACGAGCGGGGAGGCAAGGAATACTTGCTAAACATGATAGATACCCCCGGCCACGTGGATTTTACCTACGAGGTAAGCCGTTCCCTTGCGGCTTGCGAGGGTGCGGTATTGGTGGTGGATGCTTCTCAGGGAATAGAGGCGCAAACCCTTTCAAATTTATACCTTGCAATAGACAATAATCTTACGATAATTCCCGTGATAAATAAAATAGATTTACCGGGTGCAAATCCGGATGCCGTTGCACATTCCATAGGTGATTTGCTCGGCTATGACCCGGATAAAATCCCCCGTATCAGTGCAAAATCCAACATAAATATAGGCGAGGTTTTGGAACGGATTGTAGAAGAAATTCCACCGCCAAAAGGCAATAGCGCTGCACCGCTCAAAGCCCTTATTTTTGATTCCGTTTACGATTCTTACCGCGGAGTTATAAGCTATGTTCGCATTATAGAAGGGAGCCTTAAAGCAGGCACAAAAATAAGAATGATGAAAACAGGCGGCGAATACATGGTAACCGAAGTTGGCACATTCTCAATGAAGCGAGATCCCCGCCCCACCCTTGATGCCGGAATGGTTGGCTATGTTTTGGCAAATGTAAAAACCCTTAGCGATGTAAAAATAGGGGACACGCTTACAGACACAGCAAATCCAGCCGCAGAACCGCTTGCCGGTTACAAAGAAGTTAAGCCAATGATTTTTAGCGGTATTTACCCTATAAACCCGGAAGACTACAAGAATTTGCGAGAGGCTTTGGAGAAATTAAAACTCAATGATTCCGCTCTTGTTTGGGAGCCGGAAAGTTCCGGTGCGCTTGGCTTTGGATTTCGCACGGGATTTTTGGGGCTTTTGCACATGGAAATAGTGCAAGAAAGGCTAGACCGCGAATTTAATGTTGACATTATCACTACAGTTCCCAATGTGGAATACCGTGTTTTTATGACAGACGGAGAGATGATACCCATAGAAAGCCCAAGCAAACTCCCAGACCCAAGCCGCTACGACCATTTGGAAGAACCCTACATAAAAGCGCAGATTTTTACCCCAAAAGATTATATAGGTTCTTTGATGCAACTTGCCGAAGAAAAGCGTGGCACCTTTGAAACAATGGAATACCTAGATGAAAACAAGGTGATTTTGCGTTATGAGCTTCCCTTGGCAGAAGTGATGTTTGATTTTTACGACCGTTTAAAATCCGTGAGCCGTGGCTATGCGGGGCTGGATTACGAGCAGGCAGGCTACCGCGCAAATCCTTTGGTTAAACTGGACATTCTTTTGAACGGAGACCCTGTGGATGCCTTTTCTGTTATTATTCACAGAGAAAAAGCCCAGCATTATGCACAGGCAATTTGCACTCGTTTAAAAGATTTAATACCACGCCAGCAATTTGATGTTGCAATTCAAGGTGCAATAGGCGGGAAAATAATAAGCCGCACAACCGTAAAAGCGGTTCGCAAAGATGTTTTGGCAAAATGCTATGGCGGCGATATTACCCGTAAACGCAAACTTTTAGAGAAGCAAAAAGAAGGCAAAAAGCGCATGAAAAACATAGGCTCGGTAGAGGTGCCGCAAAAGGCATTCCTAGCAGTTCTCTCCCTCTCCAGCCCAAGCGGGCAGAGCGGAGACGACGACGATTAAATTACAGCGGTATATTCCCGTGCTTTCTTTTTGGCCCTTCTTGGCGTTTTGTAGAAAGTGCCCTTAGGTGTGCTAAAAGAATGCTACGGGTTTTTGCAGGCTCTATTACATCGTCAACATAGCCGCGAGAGGCGGCTATGGTTGGGTTTGCGAATTTATCTATGTATTCCTGCTTGCACTCGTTAGCTTTTGCTTCTGCGTTGCCGCCTGCTTCTTTTACGGCATCTATGTCTTTTTTGAACACTATATTCACCGCGCCGTCTGGCCCCATTACCGCAATTTCTGCACCGGGCCACGCTGCAACAAAATCTGCGCCTAAATGCTTTGAACACATACATATATAAGCACCGCCGTAGCTCTTTCTGAGTATCACGGTTAATTTTGGAACGGTTGCCTCTGCATAAGCGTAGAGCAACTTTGCACCATGCCTGATAATACCGTTATATTCTTGGTCTGTGCCCGGCAAAAATCCCGGCACATCTACAAATGATAGCAAAGGAATGTTAAAAGCATCGCAAAAACGCACAAAGCGTGCCGCCTTGTCGCTTGCATTTACATCTAAACAGCCCGCAGATTCTCTTGGGTTATTTGCCACAACGCCCACGGTGGTACCGCCTAAACGCCCAAGCCCTATTATCACATTGTGGGCATAGCTTTCTTGCAGTTCCAAAAAAGAATTTATATCTAAAACAGCTTTTACAACTTCAGACATATCGTATGGTTTATTCACATTAGAAGGGACCAGCTCTTCTATATCAACCGGCATTTCCATTTGAGGCAAGAAATTTACCGAGGGCGGTAGTTCTGCATTGCTGCCGGGCAAGTAAGAGAGGAGCCTCTTTACCCAGTCTAAAGTATCTTGGTCGTTTTCACCGACGTGTGCTACAACGCCGCTTTTGCTTGAATGCATTTCCGGGCCGCCAAGGGCTTCCATGCTTACGTTTTCCCCTGTTACGGTTCTTATTACTTCCGGGCCTGTAATAAACATATAGGAGGTATCTTTTACCATTACCACAAAATCTGTTATGCCCGGGCTATAAACCGCACCGCCTGCGCAAGGTCCCATAATTACGGAAATTTGCGGGATAACGCCGCTTGCCCTTGTGTTCCTCATAAAAATATCGCCATAGCCGCAGAGTGCGCCTATGCCTTCTTGCACCCTTGCACCGCCGGAGTCATTGAGAGAAACGAATGGTGCTCCGTTTTGCAAAGCCATATCCATAAGGTTTGCGATTTTTTTGCCGTGCATTTCGCCTAGTGAGCCGCCCAAAACGGTAAAATCTTGTGCTGCTGCATAAACAAGGCGTCCGTTCACAAGCCCAAAGCCGGTCACTACGCCGTCTCCGGGGGTCTTTTTTTTAGCCAATCCAAAAAATTCGTTGCGAAGTTCTATGTATGCGCCTACTTCTACAAAGGTTCCTGTGTCAAAAAAGTATTCAATGCGTTCCCACACAGAAAGTTTGCCTTTTTTGTGCTGTTTTTCAATAGCCTCTGCTCCGCCTCCGAGCTTCATATTTTTTCTTTTCGCGTTCAACGCCTCAACTTGGGCGCCATAAATAGGATCTTTTGACAAAATATTCCCCTTTCTTTGATTGTTTCTCAGAAGAGGAATATAGAAAAATTTTTATTTGTACCGATCAATCAATTCTTGTGGGCAGTCTATTTGACTATAATCAATTTTAGGGTTATCGGCTATTTTGAACCAGTTTACATACCAGTCACAACCACGTTTTAAATCAGAAAGTGAACCAAATGCATCATTGCACATCCTCTGTACACAAGAAGCATCATTACCGCAAGTAGTCCTAAAGCCGCCATATTGCGAGCCTAAATCGGGAGTGCCTCCGTTTTGGCTTATTTGGTTGCTAAGGGCATTGAATTGGCCTACTCCACCGCCCGGAATCATAAGGTCAAATTGATTTCCCACAACATCGCCGCCTATATTGCTCACCATTATAATCATTTTTTTTCCTGAAATATTGCCTCCGGTTGTGCCGCCTTCGCCATTATTGGTGAAGGTCAATTCAAAACACTTGCCGCAATCGCTATTTGAATGGGAAGCTGCAAAGCCATAAGATAAACTGTCATTTACCGCCCACGGAACTTGATCCATGCAAGCGTAGGCTGTGCCACCGCTTTCGCAAGCGTTTCTTTCGCTCAAATTTGATAGTTTGGCACCGTTAATAGAACAACTTTTTGCAGTTCCATTTGGGCTGCTGCCGGTATTGCCTGTCCATGCGCAACTCGGTTTGCAAGCGTCCCAATAACGGGTAGTTTTGCCGGTTTTATTAGCATCTTCTTCTTTGGAACAACCACAAAAGATGCTGGCTAAAGCCAGCAAAATTGTGAGTTGTTTACAGGATGATTGGAGCATAATTTTAGTGGATTGGTATGCGTAGGATTTTCTTCTCGCTTCCAAATGAGATTTTAGCTATATAAAGCCCTTTTGGCAAATCATTTAATTGCACAGAATGGATTCCGCTAGAAAGATTTATTCTTTTAATGGAATTTCCGCGTAAATCAAATAATTCCAATTTGGCGTTGCTTGCAACTTGCAATTGAATCCCATTTGCTTGTATATGTGCCCCGTTTTTAGATGCAGTTTGCGATGGAATAATTGGTGTTGGGCCGCCAGTAAGCTCAAAGTAGTCAACGTTTACGGCGGTGTTAAACCTCAATTCTATTGTATTCTCGCCCTGTTTCAGCGATATGTTGGAGGTGAGATTTTCGGTTGAATAGGTATTCCAACTACCGGTGTTTTTAGAAATAGTACCGACCTGCGTGCCGTTTATCCACACAGTAAAAGTACTGACCTGGCTTCCATCAAGCCCAGCGGCTATGCGGAAAGTTGCCGGGAATGCTGCTGCTGTGCCAGTAAAATTTATCTTGTAGGTTGCTGAGTACCCATTTTGAATATAACCGATACATGTTATGCCATTTTCTGTGTTTGTTACCATTCCGGAACCGACCTTGCTCAAATAGTCTTCTGCTTCTATTTTCAGGACACCTGCTCCATTCCAATTAACACCAGCAACAGCAGCACTGGAGCTGCTAGCAACCGAACCACTAGAACTAGGACTACCGGGGCAACCTATCGGTGTGAACCAGTAATCCTGATCTACCTGTTGACCTGTCCAAAGCCATTCGCTTGAACATTGTTGACCGCGATCAGGGTTGCATATGTAGCACTTTCCAGCCACAACAATGCAAGTTTCAATGCCATTAGGTGGAGAGACAGATCCTGGTGGCGGTATGCAATTTCCAGTGGATATTTGCTGACTGCTGCTGCTATTGCCGCCACCTCCACTGCTGCTGCTACCCGTACCTTTAGGCGTGAAGTTAGCCCTAATAGTTGCATTGGAATTCAAGGTTACAGTAGTTGCCGCAGAATTTGCATTGCCTAATGAGGCTGTTCCGCTTACCACAACCCAATCATGGAAGTTATAGGTACTGCTTGCCGAGGCCGATATATTGTATGGTGCTCCAGCTGTGACAGTTGCAGTCGATGCCGGGGTGGTGGTGCTGCCGGTACCGCTCGGATTGCGGGTGACCGTAAGCGTATAAGTGGATGAAGCAGATTGCGATTGTTGAATGAAGTTAGCCGTGATGGTGGTATTTGCGTATAAGGTGACCTTTGTGTTAGCACTGTTAGCGTTTTCGAAATTTTGCGAACCGGTCCAGTTTTGGAATATATAGCCACTGCTTGCCGAAGCTGTTATATTAACCGCTGTTCCAGCCGTGATACCCGTCGTAGAAGATGCTGAGGCAGAGCCGCCAGCGGTTGGATTACGATTGACTGTGAGCGTATAGGTAGTGGGAGCTGCAGAACTGCTGCTTCCCACACTTCCGCTCGAAATTGCTCCTGCCGCTTGTGTATATCTGTTTTTCAATTCATCAGGGCAGGTAACCTTGGTAAAAGTGAATTTCGGGTTATTTGCCGCCATAAGATAATCTACGTAAAAGTTACAACCCGCTTTGAGCCTCTCCTGGCCCGCTTTGTTAAACACTGAGTTGCATTTGGTTCTGAGGCATGATTGATTATCTGCAACACTAGCTCCATTGTTGTTTGGACAAGTTGCCAAAAGGCCGCCATATTGGGAACCAAGATCACTATTACTTACGTTAATTTGACTGGAGAAAGCGTTAAATGCACCCACCCCGCCGCCAGGGACAAGAAGATCAAGTTGATCCATTGCAACATCACCGCCAATATTGCTCTGCATCACAATCATTTTTTTCCCACTAAGAGCCTGATGCGTTGGACCATTACCATGTTGACCTTGGCCAGTGAAGGTTATTTCATAACACTGACCACAGCTGCCATTGCCCGGGTTAGCAGCCACAAAACCATAACCAGTACCATTGCTACCAACCCAAGGAGACATATCCCAACAAGTGTAAGCAGTTCCCCCGTCGCAAGCACTGCGATTATTGTCGCTTGTTGGGGTAATCAACTGATCTTGTTTGTTGCATTCCTTGCACCTGGAGCCTGAGATTGCCTGAGGTTTATCGCTCCAAGAACAACTAGGTTTGCAACCATCCCAATAACGGGACATCCACTCCGCATTCGCCGTAATGTTTCCGAGCAATAACACCGCTAAAAGCGCTAGTAACTTTTGAGTCATAAAACACCTCTTCCCCAAGATATATAATACAAATATATATTATATATCAAAAAAACGGAACAAAAATTTGCTTTTTTACGATTTTTTGTGATATTTTGATAAAAGCCGCTCTAACGGCGAATGCTTACTGCCCTTGCGTGGTGGTAAAAGCCTTCGCAAGTTGCTATTTCTGCTATGCTTGCGGCGTTTTTTTGCATGGCTTTTTTGCTGTACCTTATTATGCTCGTTCTTTTGAGAAAATCATAAACCCCAAGCGGGCTGGCAAAGCGGGCTGTCCCGTTTGTGGGCAAAACATGGTTTGGGCCGGCAAAATAATCCCCAACAGGCTCGGAAGAATAAGCACCCACAAAAATAGCCCCCGCATTCTCAACGAGTTTTTCCAACTCATCTTGGTTTTTTGCTACAATCTCCAAATGTTCGGGAGCAATTTTATTCACTATTTCCACTGCCGCATACATATCTTTTGCGATAAAAATATGCCCGTAAGCACCGAGCGATTTTTCCAAAATTTCCCTTTTGGGGCTTGCTTTTACCTGCTCCGCTATGCAATTTGCCAATTTTTTTGCAAAAATAGGGGAGTCTGTTACGCAAACAGAGGCCTCAAAGCCAGAACCGTGTTCTGCCTGAGAGAGCATATCTGCGGCTACCCACTGCGGATTTGCCGTACTGTCTGCTAAAATCGCAATCTCTGAGGGGCCTGCTATCATATCTATATCCACGGTTCCAAAAACCTCTTTTTTTGCAAAAGCGGCAAATACATTTCCCGGCCCTGCAATTTTGTCAACAGGTGCAATTCCCTTTGCGCCATAAGCCAAAAGCCCAATAGCCTGCGCACCGCCAATATGGTAAACTTCTTTTATGCCAAGTTCTTGCAAAACAAAAGCAACGGCGCTTTGCAAACCGTCTTTAATGGGGCTTACAACAACAAGCTCTTTAACGCCTGCAACAATGGCGGGAATGGCGTTCATAATCAAGGTGCTGGGATATACTCCCGCTCCGCCCGGCACATAAAGCCCAACCCTTTTTAAAGGACGAATTTTTTGCCCCAGAATTTCACCGTCCTTGCCTTTAAAACTCCATGATTTTTCAACTTGTTTTTGATGAAAAAACCTAACATTTTCAATAGCTTGTTTCAAAGCATTTTTCAATTTAGCATCTATTTTTGAAGCAGCTTTTTTTATCTCTGCCTCGCTTATTTTCAGATTGTTCTTTGTTAATCCGTCATATTTTTTAGCATAGCCAATAGCCGCATCAAGCCCGCCTTTTTTTACATTTAAAAGAATTTTCTTAACGAGTTTTTCAATTTCGCTATTCTGTGCCGCAGAGCGAGAACAAAGCCTTAGAACTTCCGGAGAAGCAGGGCTTGCTTTTGTTATGGGAATACGCATGGGGGAAATTTAGAAAATAAGTAGGGTGCCCGGCATTAAGTAGGGGCAAGGCGCGCCTTGCCCCTACTTGAATTTTTCCACAATAAATCGGGGTCTTTGCTTGGTTTCTAGGTAAATTTTGCCTATGTATTCGCCCACAATGCCTATGGATAGCAAAATTAAACCGCCAATGCTCCAAAGCGAGCAAATCATGCTAGACCAGCCAGAAACTGTATCGCCATGAAAATACATAAATATGGAATAAACAATCATAATTAAACTTATTATGAAAATTATTATGCCTAGAACAGTAACCATTCTTATGGGTTTTATAGATAGCGAAGTAATGCCTTCCAAAGCGAATTTTAGCATTTTTCCAAAAGGATATTTGCTTTCCCCAGCCATCCTTTCTTTACGCTCGTAATATGCAATTCCGGTTTTATAGCCTAGCATGGGAATTATGCCCCGCAAAAATAAATTCACCTCTTTGTATTCTTCCAAAGCATCCAAAGCTTTTTTGCTCATAAGCCTAAAATCTGCATGGTTGTAAATTATTCTTGCACCCAAAAAGTTTATCAATTTGTAAAATGTATGTGCAGTTACTCGCTTAAAAAACGAATCCTTATCCCTTTTGGAACGAACTCCGTAAACAATCTCGCAGCCAGAAGCGTATAGACTGAGCATCTCGTCTATCACGGAAATATCGTCTTGCAAATCTGCATCTATGGAAATGCTTGCATCTGCAAATTCTTTAACGGAAAGCAAGCCGCATAAAAGGGCGTTTTGGTGGCCTCTGTTTCTGGAAAGTTTTATTCCAGAAAAATTTACGGGATTTTCTTCGCAAAGATTTTCTATTAATTCCCAGGTGTTATCTTTTGAACCATCGTCTATAAAGACTATTTTTGATTCTTTAGAAATAACATCGCTTTTTGCAAGCCGTTGCACAACGCCAAGCAGTTGTTCTGCAGTTGAGGGCAAAACTTCTTTTTCGTTGTAACAAGGAACAACTATAGCTAAAATTGGGGGCGCCATAATTAAAATTTCCTCCTTATATCTTCTAAAGGCATTCTCATAAAAATCGCTTCTCCTTTTGGCGTTTCATAAGGGTTTCTTAAAGATAGCAAATCAGAAACCATGCTTTTCATTTCTTGCTCAGAAAGTTCCATTCCGCTTGGAATTGCAGAGCAATTTGCAAAACAAAGCGCATTTTTTTTGAATATATCGTTTTCCTTGCTTTCGCTTGCATTTTCCAAAAAAATCCTTATAGCTTGCGAAGCCGTGCTAATTCGCAAATGCGCGGGGATGCCGCGCAAACGCCAAGTATTGTTGCCAAAGGGTTCCATGTTAAAACCCAGTTTTTTGAGTTCGTTTTTTTGTTCTTCCAGAATAGGCAATAGAAATGCGGGTATTTCAATTGTTTCTGGGAATAGCAGTTCTTGGCTATTTAGGCTTTCTCCGTTTTGCAATGCTTGCAATGCACGCTCGTAGAGTATGAGTTTGTGTGCCCTGTGCTGGTCTATTATCAACATACTTTGCCCTTGTTCGCAGATGATAAAGGAGTTGCCGATTTGCAGGCAGGGGGAAAGGGCGTTGCAGGTTGAATAGAGTTGAGAGTTGAGAGTTGAGAGTTGAGAATTATTAGAAGTGTTTAAGGGGATTATGCGAGTGTCTGGGAAAAGCTCTTTGGTGGTGGAAAAATTCCCCTCTTTTAGAGGGGTGTCGCGAAGCGGCGGGGTGTATGCAATGTAGCTCGGTGTGTTTTCTTTTAGCGAGTTTGTGATAGAGATAGTGGGGTAAGAAACTGCATTTTGCAATGCGTTGTGCACTGCGTGGTTTACCGCTAAAAATACTGCGTTGTCTTTTGAAAAGCGAACTTCTCTTTTTGCCGGGTGAACATTTACATCAAAGGTTTCCAGAGGCATGTCTAAAAAGATAATGGCTATGGGGGAGTAGTCTCCATAAGGGGAATAAGCTTGATTTATGGCTTTGGCTACCATGGCGTTGTAAATAGGGCGTTTTTGCAAATATATGTATGGAGTATTTCTTTTGCCGGCTTGCAAATCTTCCGGTGCACTGATAAAACCTTTTACCTTGATGCCAAATTCTTCCCATTCAATTTCTTTTAGGGAACGCACAACGGAGGCTCCTAAGCAATCTAAAATTCTCGCTTGCAAATTCCCCCCCGCAGAACAAAACAGCATGCGGTTATCTGCTCTGTATTCAAAACGGACGTTCCAGTTTGCAATGGCTATTCTTGTTATGCAATCCAAAATTCTTGAATTTTCAACGGAATCGTTTTTCAAAAATTCTGCCCGCACAGGGGCATTGAAAAATAAATCGTTTACGGTAATTACGGTGCCAGATGGAATTGCGGTTTCTTCTTTTGATTTCAAAACTCCGCCTTCAAATTCCGCTTTAATGCCGCCGGATTCTATAATCATTTTAGATATGGAAGCTATGGAACTAAGAGCCTCTCCCCTAAACCCGTTTGTGCTCAATTTGAATAAATCACTTGCTTCTTTTAATTTTGAAGTGGCGTGGCGCATAACGCTTTTTTCAATATCTTCCGGTTCTATTCCGCAACCGTTGTCCGAGATTTGGATTAAATCTTTGCCTCCCATTTTTACGGAAATTTTTATTTGAGTTGCTCCGGCATCAAGGCTATTTTCCACAAGTTCTTTTACCGCAGAGGCAGGTCTTTCAATAACCTCACCCGCCGCTATTTGGTTTACAACGGAATCCGGCAAAAGCTGTATTTGAGGCATGGGGGTAAGGTAGAAATTTTCTACATTACACCCCATGAACGCATTTATGAGAAAAATACTATGCATCTCGTTTCTCTTTGCTATTGCCGCTTATGGGCAGCAGGAACGCATAGCAATAATGAACACCGTGGACGACCTTGATTCCATAAGGTTTGCCGATTTGAGCTATTTAACGGACAAGCTCCGCAACGTAGCAGGCAAGATTTTGCCTAAGGACCGCTACGGCATAATGACCCAGCAGAGCATAGTTGACCGCTTAGGCTCTCAAGAACGGGCTATAAAGGAATGCAAGGAGGCAACCTGCTTGGCAGATTTGGGCAGGAAAATCAGTGCAGATTACATAGCTCAAGGCCATGTTGGGCGTTTTGCCGGTGAATTGACTATAAAGGTAGAGCTTTATAATGTTGGCAGCAGCAATTTGATTGGTTCGTTTGCCGGAGATGCCAAAGACTTGAGGGGTTTGCTTTCTGTTTTGGAACAAGAGGCCCCTAAGATGTTTGAAGAAATGCGGGGACCAGCTCCTAAGCCAGCTCCTAAGCCCGTGCCGCCTCCACCCGCTCCTGAGCCCGTGCCTTCGCCTGCTCCTCTTCCGCAGCCATTTTCTGCTCCGGTGCAGTTAGAGGATCCTGCTGGGCTTGAGCTTAGCAACAACGTACCCGGGAGGATAGACCCTCAAGTTGATACGGAAGAATATAAGCCTTCCAATAACTCTTTTTGGGTTGCTCTTGCATTGGATGTAGCAGGTGCGGCATTTGTTGGTTATGGCATATACAAGAATAATGAAGTGGCGAATAAATATAATGACTACAAAGATTTGGGCAACAATGTTGCGCAATCGACATTAGATAGAGCTTGGAAAGAATTTGAAGATGCAAAAACAACAAGGAATATTTCTTATGTTTTGGGAGGCATGCTTTTGGCATCGGGAATAGGAGTGCATATATGGTTTTAGTTATGATTATAGCATTCCTGTTTTTGGGGTGCGCAGATGGAGAGCGAGATAATCCTTATGACCAAAATGGGATTAATTACAACTCCAGCCTCTTTGGAATATCCAGTTCGTCTGCCCGCAGCTCAAGTTCATCTGCTCCGCCGCCAAGCTCTAGCTCCTTAGCCAACGTCGTTTATGGCACTCCCGTAAATTATGGTGGCGAAACTTATCCAACGGTTATTATAGGCACTCAAACATGGTTTGCTAAGAATTTGAATTACGACCCTGGCACAGGCAATTCTGGTTGCTATGATTGTGCGACTTATGGCCGCTTGTACGACTGGTCAACGGCTATGAATCTTCCGTCAAGTTGCAACTCAACTACTTGCTCTGGCCAGGTACAATCAAAGCATAAGGGAATTTGCCCTTCTGGTTGGCATATACCGAGCAATGCGGATTGGGATAAATTGTTCCGTTTTGTTGACGGTACAAATGGTACATCAAGTCCTTACGATAGCCCTACAGCAGGCAAGCATTTGAAGGCTAAAAATGGTTGGTATGATTGCGGTCCTTCTGGTTCTGGCAGTTCTTATTTGTGCGAGGACACACACGGATTTTCTGCTCTGCCGGGCGGCTACGGCAACTCGGGTGGCAGGTTCAGCATTGTTGGCAGCAACGGCAACTGGTGGAGTGCCGGCGAGCTCAATAGCGGCAGCGCCTTCGGCAGGAGCATGTACTACAGCAGCGACTACGCGTACTACGGCAGCAATAAGGACTACTTGTGGTCTGTTCGTTGTTTGCAGGACTAAGCGGTTGGGGTGCTCTAGGAGCACCCTAGCCGCCACCGCTAGCGTAAGCAAGCGGTGTAACACAATGATGTGAGCGTTTATGTATGGCATTGTGCTGGGGCGTGGCGGGGCGAAATTTTTTTCCTGGCCCTTTCCATAGCAATCTTCTGTTTCACCTCATCCAAAGACATACCGCTTTCCAAAAGAGAAAATACTTTCTCAACGCCAATCTCAATGCCTTCTTCCTTCTCAACCTCAAGGGCAGTTTCAAGATTCCATTCCTCATCAAACATATTCAATACCTCCGAACCGTGCTTTTCAAGAAAATATACTAAAATACCACGCTCAACGCAAGTTTTTATAGCTGCCGCTATGGCTGTGTCTTTATCCATGGTCTCCATATTTTTCTTAACCTCTGCTATAAATTCACTATAGCCGCTTAGATTGGGACTCCTTTGAATCATGCTCGCATTGCGGCCTTTGTTTATGTTGTAAACATGAACTATTACCTCTATAAAACAAGCAGGTCTTTCTTTGAATTTGAATGCATCGGATAATCTGAGTTCCTTGAAATCTGGGTATTCCTCGTCGCCGTTGTAAAGGACTATGGTAGCTTTCTCCTGTTATGGCATTGTATAGCTCCAGCAGGTTTTTCTTTTCGCCAAAAAGTTCAGTGAACACGCTTGCTTTGTGCTCTCGGTTTGCTTTTGGTGAGCTTGTTTGGTTACTTATCATATTTACTATAATGGCAATAATCGTGCCATTGTAAAAACAGCGAAATTTGCGTAAAAATGCGATTTTCGAGTGTCCAAAAAAGTGTTCAAACACTTTTTGGACAGTTTTTTTGGACACTTTTTAGACAGTTTTATTTGCTGGGCAATCAAAGTGTCAACAGTTGTTGCTATTAATTTTTTTTACCCAAATTTCCGAAAATTTTATTATATTTACAATAGAGGATTTGGAAAAAGAATTAAGAGGAGTTTTTATGACCGATGAAGAATTTAAAAGTGCAATAGCGAATTCGCTTGATAGATTATCTGCGAGTTTAGAAGCTACAGATACTAGGTTATCTGCGAGTTTAGAAGCTACAGATATTAAATTATCTGCTAAAATTGCGGATTTAGTTGAGGAAAACAAAAAGCTGGCAAAGCAAATAGGTGGAATAGACAACAATATTGGCTACCACGCAGAGCAGTTCTTTCAGAATGTATTTACAGAAAAAAAGATTTTTGGTGGGATTAAATACGATGATATAATCTTAAATATGGCGCACAAAGAAAAAACAGGAAAAGTGGAGTTTGATATTGTTTTGGAAAATGGAAGCTCTTTAGCCTTAATAGAAGTGAAAAACCGAATTCATCCGGATTTTGTACAACAGTTGGTAGGAGAAAGAGTAAGCAAATTCCGCAAATATTTTCCTGAATACAAGGATTATGATGTTTATCTTGGCATAGCAGGTTTTTCTTTTGATAAAGCGGTTTTGGAAGAAGCCCAGAAATACGGTGTAGGCATAATCAGGCAGGTAGGCGATGGCATAGAAGTTGATACAAATGGATTAAGGGCGTATCGCTGATGAACATACTTAATAAATGCATAGCGTTGTGCATAGCATTCCTGCTTTCTGGTTGCTCCGGTTGTATGGGCGAGCACGACGGCTCCGATGACTACTATAAAGAAATTGGCGATGACGGTAGCACTTGTAGTGACAATTTTAAGACGGTGGCAATAGGCACACAAACTTGGATGGCAGAGAATTTGAATTGCAAGGTAATAAACAGCAGGTGCTCAGATGACGACTGTGCGAAGTATGGCAGGTTGTATGATTGGAAAACGGCTATGGATGTTTGCCCTACTGGCTGGCATTTGCCAAGCCAAGAGGAGTGGAATACGTTATTAAATTATGTTGAATACAACAGCGGTTGTTCTAAATGTGCCGCATCTAAGTTAAAAGCTACAAGTGGCTGGGACAGCGACGGCAATGGCACAGACGATTACGGTTTTTCTGCTTTACCGGGCGGCTATAACTCAGATGTTGTTGGCTCCAAAGGCTATTGGTGGAGTGCTAGCGAGCGCATTGGCAGCGACAATAACTACGCCTACGGCTTAGACATGTATTATGATGCTGAGTCCACAAACTGGGGTAGCTATGGTAAGAGCAACTCGTTTAGCGTTCGTTGTTTGCAAAATTCACCTTGAAATGATTATTTTCTACATTAGTTCCAATGCTTTTTTTTCTTCGCAAAATAAACCTTGCACTTGTGGCTATATTGTGCATAGTTTTGCTTTCTTGTAATTTTGATTTCTGGAAGGAATCTTCCCCTATTGTGGCAGAGGTAGAAAGTACCCGCCTGCGTGTAAATGAATTGAAAGAAATCAAAGAACGCAACATTAAAGACCGCAGTGATAGCATTTCAAAAGATGAATGGGTACACCGCATAGACAACTGGGTGAATTTGGAAGTGATGTACAGAGAAGCACTGAAAAGAGGCTTGCACAAAGACCCTGCTGTTCAAAGTCTAATAAAAGATGCAGAGAAAAAAATTTTGGTAGATAGGCTAAGATTAACTATGGATAGCACGGTAAGCATAGACTCAGACAAAGAATTGCAGGAATATTATGAAAATAATATTGAGTTCTTTCGCTTGGATTCTGTTTCTTTTATCCCATTCTCAGAAGCCATGCCTCAAGTACGGGGTGCAGTGCTTTCTGAAAAACGTTTGAAAAGGGAAAAAAAATGGTTATCAGAAACAAAGAATAATTATTCAATAGAAGTTTACCCGCAATATCTGGATTCCTTATGAGTTTTCCGTTAATTCTGGCTAGCAAAAGCCCAAGGCGGGCACAAATCCTTAAACAGCTTGGCATAGAGTTCCGCATAGAAGCTCCCCATTGCGACGAAAATACGGTGAACATTCCAATACAAGGCATTCCAAAAGAACTGGCAAAAAGAAAAGCCTTAAGCATATCCGCAAAATTTCAGAACAGCTTTGTGCTTGGGGGCGATACCCTTGTTTTTTGCGAAAATACCGTCTTTGGCAAACCTAAAAACAAAGAAAATGCCGTTGAAATGCTAAAAAAACTGAGAAATAAAACCCACAATGTGGTAAGCGGCATTGCCCTTTACAAAGATGGCGAACTCCTTTTTGAGGGAGAAAATCAAACAGAAGTGCATTTCAGAGATTATTCGGATTTTGAAATTCTAAATTATATCGCAGAAATGGAGTATGCAGACAAGGCTGGCGCTTATGGAGCGCAGGGAAAAGGAGCACGTTTTATAGAGTCTATAAATGGCTGCTTTTACAATGTTATGGGCCTTCCCGTAGCCTTGACCATAGAAGCTCTTAGCAAAATAAAAAACGGAGAAGTTTATGGCAGAAGAACAAGAAAATGATTTGAGCATTGGCGCAGACGAAAAGGTAGGCGATTTTTTACGCCGCGTCCGTGAATCTCGTGGTTTGAATTTGGAGCATTTGGCAAAATCCATTCGCTTAAGCAAAAGTATAGTGGAGGCTATAGAAGACAACCGCTGGAGTGAATTCAAGACGGAAGCCTACCTGCGAAGCTATATTCTTTCTATATGCGAAAAATTGCTTTTGGATAAAAATACAGTTATTCAAAAATTCTCGATAGAGGTAAATTCCCGCTTTGGCGTTACTCAAGCCCTTATGGGGGACCCAAATCAAGAAAAGGATTCTTCCAGCAGCACTGCAAAAATCGCTATAGTAGTGGTTTTGCTCTTGGTAGCGGCTCTGTTTTTTGTTAACAAAGCATTTAAAAGCGGTTCCGAAAAATCTATCCCGGAAGACGATTATCCACTGGATATAAACGAAGCTTTGCTTGAACCCGAAGATACGGAAAGTGCTTTGGATTCTCTTGAGCAAAGCGAACAGGTTGCGGTTGCTCCGCCCGTTGTTGAAGCGGCAGTTCCGGAAGCAGCCCTTGATAAAAAGGATACGCTTCGCTTTGAATGCTCGGCTTCTTCTACAGATAACACCTGCGGTGTATCGCTCAAGGGTTTGGACTCCAAGATGAATTATTTTATGAGGATTACAACCCGTTACATAGAGCACAACGATTCTTCGCAAGTAACCATAACCGTTCCAGATCGCACCAAATTATTGGTAAACGGCACTAGGCTTGAGTACGGCAAGTTCAATACTCTTATCTTCTACAGAGGGAAGATAGTGAGCAAAGTAAACAGAGATTTGAGATAGATTCAAATGAATGTTTACATGATTCTATTTTTTTTGGGCTTTATGCTGGCTGTTGGTTTATTAGCTTATACCAGTATGCAGGTAGAAAAGCTCAACAGAAAAACAGAACAGTTTAGCAAGGATTTACAAGAACGCTATTCAAAACCCTTAAAGGGATTTGAAGAAGAAGCAGAAAAAGAAAAGGAAAATAAAGAGGTTGCTCCTGTAGCCGTGGCTCATGCACCGGCACCAGTGCCGGCAGCGGAGAATAAAGCATGAGAGAAGCAAAAATTTCCAGAAAAACAGCAGAAACAGATATTGAATTATACCTGAATTTGGATTCCGCAAAACAAGGTAGCATAAAGAGCGGAAGCGCCTTTTTAGATCACATGCTTAATTTGTTTCAGGCACACGCAGGGATTGAACTTAGCCTTGTGTGCAAAGGAGACACAGAAATAGATTTTCACCACAGCATGGAAGACATAGCCATAGTTTTGGGAAGCGCAATAAATCAAGCTTTAGGCAGTAAAAAAGGCATTGAGCGTTTTGGTTTTTACTTTGCCCCTATGGACGAATCTTTGGCTAGGGTAGCCTTGGATTTTAGCGGCCGCAGTGCCTATGTTTTGCGTGGAACTTTGCCGGCAAAAATAGGTGAAATGGAAGCCAGCCTTTGGGAACATTTTTTTAAAAGTTTTGCTGAGAATGCAAAAATGAATTTGCACATAGAACTGCTCTACGGGCAAGACGGCCATCATTGCATGGAAGCTATTTTCAAAGCATTTGCAAGGGCAGTTTCCATGGCAACGGGCAAAGGCAAAAATACAAACGAGATTCCGAGTACTAAGGGCGTTCTGTGATTCCACAAAGACTTTTGAAAATAGCAGAAGACATTCGCTCTGCGGGTGGAAGAGCTTTTTTGGTTGGCGGTTTTGTACGCGATACCCTGCTTGGCTTTGAAGGCGAAATGCGTGATTTTGATATAGAAGTTTATTCAATAAATCAAGAAAAATTGCTGGAAATTCTTTCAAGGTATGGCAAGCCAAATTTAATAGGAAAGGCTTTTGGTGTTGTGCATCTATCAAGGCAGGGAATTCACTACGATTTTTCTTTTCCCAGAACAGAGAGCAAAATAGGAATAGGGCACAGAGCTTTTAATGTTCAAACAGATCCTAATTTGAGTTTTGAAGAAGCCGCTAGGCGAAGGGATTTTACCATTAATGCAATGGGAATGGAACTTCCTAATCTGGAACTAGCAGACCCTTACAATGGCCGCGAGGATTTGGAGAATAAAATTTTAAGGCACGTGAGCGGGGCTTTTGCCGAGGATTCGCTTAGGGTTTTGAGGGGTGTTCAGTTTGCGGCGCGCTTTGGGCTTAAGGCGGCAAAAGAGACCGTAGAACTTTGCCAAACACTTTCTTTGAACGATTTATCCAGAGAGAGAATTGAAGAGGAATTTCGCAAATGGCTTTTGAAGGGGGCTAAACCCTCTATGGGGCTTGATTTTTTTTATGAGGCAGGTTTGCAAAAGATGTTTTTTGAAATACGCACTCATGGGGATATTCTGGATTTTTTGGCAAAACAAAGAGACGGTTTAAAAGCACAAGAAGCAGAAATACTTATGTTCGCAGGGCTTTTATGTTTGCCAAATGCAAAGCCTCTTGGCTTTTTAGAAAGATGGGTTCCCGTAAATAATTTGCTAAAAAGAGTTCCTGCATTACTAGCTTCCCTTCCATTGCTGAATTTAAGCGACAAAAGCGATTTGCGAAGATGCGCATTGAAAGCGGGTGGCTTAAAACTCCCTGCAATATTGAAGAGTGCAATGCAGAACAATGCAGAAATTCAAAGCAAGGCACAAAAAATCGCTAGCGAAATGGGAATTTGGGAAGCCGCCCCGCAACCCTTTATCACAGGCCAAATGCTTTTGAATATGGGTTTTAAGCCGGGTCCAAAATTTGGAGAAATGATAAGGCAAGTTTTTGAGCTGCAGCTTAGGGGAGAGATAAACAGCAAGGAAGAGGCGGTGAAATTTATAAATTAACCTTATGGCTAATATTTCCGCTTTTTTGATTTTTGGGGCACCGGGTTCCGGGAAGGGGACTGTGGGGGCAAAGTTAGCAGCTACGGCTGGCGTAAAGCATCTTTCTACCGGCGATATATTCAGGGGGCTTTCTCCTGCAAGCGAGAACGGTAAGCTTTTTGCAAGCTATGCCGGAGTGGGTAAGTTGGTTCCAGACGAAGTCACGGTTAAGATTTTTTCACGCTATGTTAACGGTTTAATAGACACAAATAAATTTGACCCTGAAAAGGATTCTTTTTTGTTAGACGGCATTCCCCGCACGGTTGCACAGGCAGAATTGATAAAGAGCGTTGTTGATGTTAAACATATTTTTGTGCTGGATATTCCGGATTATTCGGTTATAGTAGAACGCCTGCTCAAAAGAGCAAAAATAGAGAACCGCAAAGACGACTCAGACGAATCCGTTATCCGTTCTCGCCTAAATGAATACGAAGAAAAAACCGCCGCTGTTTTGGGAGCTTACAATAGCTCTTTAATATCAAAAATCAACGGCAGTCAAAGCCCAGATGAAGTATTTAGGGATACGTTGAGCGCGTATATTATTCAGCGTAAGCCGCTTCTTTAAGCACGTTGCCTTTGGTATCCAAAATGCGGATTATTTCTTCATCTCTCTGAAGAACTAATTCTTGCCTTTCGCCGGTGCTGGCATCCAAGCGCATATATAGAGAACCATCTTCCATTTTAACAGCGGTAACAGAATTGCCGTTTGCATCTGTTTCATGGTAGGTATCGCCCAGTGCTAAAGGGTTAGAGCCTGTCCAAAATTCCATAGTATTGAAAATAAGGGCATCGGCAAATAATGTGACACCGGTAGCTACGTGACCAACTAGGATAAATACAATCCAGCTTATCCATTTATTGCCAAGGCTATTGTTGAAATCGTAAGCTTTTTTGGTAAGCTTAAAAGACCCCCAGCAACCTGTTGTAGTTCCCGCAAAAATGCAAGCTGCGAGCAAAGACAAAAGAACTCTCTTCATAAAACCTCCTAAGATTAAAAACAGGAAGAGAATATAGTAAATGCGGAAAAATACATTTCTTATTTTCTACATTCCACTCATGCGTAAATGGACTGTTGACGACTCCCGCGAGCTTTACAATATAAAAGGCTGGGGAGTTTCTTATTTTGACATAGATGAACAAGGTCATGCAACCGTTTCTCCCTTAAAAGAAGACGGACCTACCATAGACCTTACGGAAATTATGCGGGAGCTTTCACGCAAAGATATTGCAACACCTGTGTTGCTTCGCTTCCCAGATATTCTGGATTCCAGAATTGAAAAAATAAACAACTGCTTTGAAAAAGCCATAGAGGAATATAAATTCAAAGGCAATTTTTACAATGTGTTTCCTATAAAGGTTAACCAGCAACGTGCGGTTTTAGAAGAGGTTTTGCAGCACGGGAAAAAATTCAACATAGGCTTAGAAGCAGGCTCAAAATCTGAACTGCACGCCGTGCTTGCAAATGTAGATAACCCAAAATCCCTAATAATTTGCAATGGCTACAAAGACGAAGATTTTATAGAGCTTGCCTTGCTGGCACAAAAAATGGGAAAAAAGATTTTTCTTGTTGTTGAAAAGTTCAGCGAACTGGCACTTATAGTAAAACTCTCCAGAAGATTAAAGATAAAACCAAACATAGGCATTCGCATAAAACTTGCAACCAGCGGCTCCGGGCATTGGGAAGAATCTGGCGGCTACCAGAGCAAGTTTGGGCTTGGCAGCTCAGAACTCATAGATGCCTTGCGGTACATAAAAACCAAAGGTTTTAGCGATTGCCTTAAACTTATACATTTTCACTTAGGAAGCCAGATTACCAATATCCGCCATATAAAATCCGGTTTAAGAGAAATTGCGCAATTTTACGCAGAAATAAATTCGCTTGGTTTTAATATAGAGTTTGTAGATGCAGGTGGTGGCTTAGGTGTTGACTACGATGGTACAAACACAACACATTCAAGTTCCGTAAATTATTCTGTGCAGGAATATGCAAACGATGTTGTTTACGCCATTTCAGAAGCTTGCGAGAGGCTTACGCTTAAGCACCCTAATATAATCGCAGAATCTGGCAGGGCTTTAACTGCTCACCACAGCTTGCTGGTTTTTGACATTCTAGAAAGAACCGCTCCCGCATATTTTGAAGATGTGCAAAGAGAAATAACAAACGAAGACCCTGACGTTATAAAAGATTTGCATTCCATTTACAAAGGCCTTGTGCAAAAAAACTTAAACGAAAGCTGGCACGATGCGGTTCAAATTCACGATGATGTTTTGAACAATTTTCGCATGGGAACCATTACTCTGGAAAACCGTGCTATTGCAGAGCGTTTGTTCTGGTCAATTGCCCGCAAAGCAAGCCGCATAGCAAAGGATATGCGGCACGCTCCTTACGAACTTGACGAATTGCCAAAACTATTAGCAGAAAAATATTTTGGGAATTTCTCCCTTTTCCAAAGCCTGCCGGATGCTTGGGCAATAGACCAGATTTTTCCGATTATGCCTATCCAGCGTTTGAACGAAGAGCCTACGGTAGAGGTGACAATTCAAGACATCACCTGCGATAGTGATGGAAAAATAGCATTATTTGTAAATCGCGGTGAAATAAGAAGAACCTTGCCCCTGCACACTTTAAAAGAAAGAGAGCCTTATTATCTGTGCGTTTATTTGGTAGGAGCATATCAAGAGATTTTAGGCGATTTGCACAATTTGTTTGGAGACACAAATGTTGTTCATATTGCTTGTAAAAAAGACACTTACGAAATAGAAAAGATTATAGCCGGAGAATCCATTTCCGATGTTTTGGAATATGTGAATTTTTCGGACAAGGTTTTGGTGCGTACAATGGAAAACTGGGTTAAAGACGCAATTCAAGACGGTAAAATATCCAAGCAAGAAGGCAGGGAATTTTTGAGCATTTACCGCTCCGGGCTATACGGCTATACTTATTTGACGTAAATCGGGTTAATTCTTTTAATCGGAGGTATCGGGGTTCTGACGTTTTCTATATTATCTATATGAAAAAGAAAAACGTTTTCCTAGCTAAAGCTGCCGAAACTAGCAAAGTCGGTTTTGCGGGGATTTTCGCAGGTATTTTCTGCGTAATTTTCGCACTGATTTACACCTTGGTTAGCTATGCTAATAAACGGGAATGAACAATCTCCCCGTTTTGCAGCCCCAAAATCTTGTTTGCTATTATCTCCATTACTGCGATGTCGTGAGAAATAAAAATCAAAGAGAGGTTTAATTCCCTGCGTAAATCATTTAGTAAATGAAGGATTTGTGCCTGAACGCTCACATCAAGTGCGGAGGTTATTTCATCGCAAATTAGAATTTTTGGCTCTAGAACAAGAGCGCGGGCTAAACCTATGCGCTGCCTTTGCCCACCAGAAAACGCGTGAGGAAACTTATTTGTATCTGCGTTAGAAAGCCCAATCAGGTCAAGCATTCTTTTTGCTTTTTTTGCTGCCTCGCTTTTAGAAATTCCTTTTGCAAGCAGGGGAGTAGCTACAATTTCAGAAACGGTATTTCTGGGATTTAGCGAAGAATAGGGGTCTTGAAAAGCCATTTGCATTTTACTGCGAACAATGGAAAAAGATTTTTTTTGATATGGATTTATATCCTCGCCAAAAAGCCGGTAAGTTCCGCCGCATTCCCAAGGCACAAGCCCAACCAAGGCATTAGCAATAGTGCTTTTCCCGCTCCCGGATTCACCAGCAAGCGCAAGAATATCGCCCTCGTTAAGAGAAAAGCAAATATTTTTAAGAGCATAGACTGTCCCGCCCTTGGAGTGGAAGGTCACAGAGAGATTTTGTATGTTCAAAATTTCATTCATTAGGGCAGGGACTCCAGATTTTTTCACATTCGTCTTTTGCAAATTCACACCTAAATCTAAATCTGCAGCCATCGTCAAAATCTTTGGGATTGGGAACAGAGCCGGGGATTGGTTTTAGTTCTGCAAGAGTTTTCCCTTTTGAAGGCACTACGTTTAACAGAGCTTTGGTGTATGGGTGTTTGGGGTTAGTTAAAACATCGGTTGTTTTGCTATATTCCACTATTCGCCCCGCATACATCACCGCTATTCGGTCTGAATATTTTGCGGCCAAATGGGCGTTATGGGTTATTAGGAGCATGGCTGCGTTTTCGCTTTTGCACATGTCTTTTAGCAGGTCCATAACTGCGGTTTGTATGTTTGCATCAAGTGCGGTTGTAGGTTCGTCTGCTATTACAAGTGCGGGTTTGGGAGCCAAGGCCATGCAAATTACAATTCTTTGCAGCATACCACCGCTCATCTCGTGCGGGTAGCTTTTCAAAATTCGCTTTGCATCTTTAAAGCCAGACATTGCTAAAAGTTCATTTATCCTTTTTAACCTCTCTTCTTTTGGCATAAAGCGTACGGATTCCAAGAGCTGCGTTCCAATGCTCACCACGGGATTAAGGGCTTGCATGGGTTCTTGGAAAACACAGCCAATTCTTTTTCCGCGAATTTCGCACATATCTTTTGAAGATAATTTTAAAAGATTTTTTTTCTCAAAAATAATTTCGCCATTTACAATTTTTGCGCTGGGGTGGGGGAGTAGGCTAGGTATTGTCATAGCACTTACGCTTTTTCCGCAACCAGACTCTCCCATAAGAGCAAAAATTTCACCGCTGGAAATATCAAAAGAAACCCTGTCTGTAACCTGCGTATTGCCAAAAGCCACGGATAAATTGCGAACAGAAAGTATTTCAGAATTCATAACTCACAAATATGCCGGAATGTTGAGGTGTTGCAAATGGCGTAATATTCAGTTGCGAAAAATTTGCCGATGTTTGCCTGTAAATTCGCATTGCATCCAAAACAGCCAAAACCCTATTTAGAGCCATGGCACCTAGCGAAACTTGGAATGCGATTTTTGCAATGCGGTGCCGTTTTAGAATCTCGTTGTATTCTTCCATTCTAGCTGTTGTCTCTGGGTTATCGCTTGAACCCCAGTCCCATATATAGCCTTTTTTGTAGGGATATTCTGCATCTATCTCAAGCCCGCGTCTTATCATGGCTTGGTTGTAGTCCTCTTTGTTATCCGGGTTTGAGTTTTGGTAAAGAGAACCGCCTCTGCTTCTGTAATCCCCAATAATGGTCAAGAAAGTGAGATTTTTAGGTGCACCTTCTGCTCCTGCATATCTGGCAGCATAGCCCCTTGCGTTTTCCAGTTGGTTATCGCTATAAACCCAGGTAATGCCGGTTGTAACCCACAAAGCGGCGTCCACCCAAAAAAATGCGGCAGCCCTTGAATTATTGTCTAAATAAAAATGCCCTGCTCCCGGCAACACAGCAGAAGCTGCCATAGCTAAAACCAAGTTTTTATCTTTATTGCGAGAAATATTTTCGTCAACAGAAATTACGGTTTGGGCGTAGGAACAGATTGCAAATATTAGGATTATAACACTAAAATGCATACACCACCGCTGCTTCTGCTTTGAAATTTTCGCCTGCATTGAAGTTGCTTTCTAGGCGAATTTTATCTAGGAAAGAGAGTTTTTCTTCGTAAAGGCTGTTGTTGTGGGCACTTGCAGATAATGCGGCATCTATCGCAGAAACTACGTGGTTTAATATTATTGCACTTAAAAAGATCACTTGCCTATCTGCTAGATTGCTTGCCTTTTTTCGCAAAGAAAGATAGTTGTTGTAATGTTTTGAAGTTCCTAGATCAGTGTCGCTGTTTTTTTCGGAGTCTAGCCAGCCAAGTATAAAGTCTTTGTTTGCAATTACGCTGTAATATGTAGATGGGCTATAAATCGGAGTATCATCGTTTGGGCTACCGGAAGTTTTCCCAAAATTTTCAATACATGGCAAACTGCCGGAACTTCCGAAAAATGCTTCACAATAGTTCTCTCTTTCTTTTCCGTATAAATCTCTGAAATTGAGGAATTCAGGGTCGTAAAGGTCGTTCATGGCTGCTTCGTATCTGTTAACCGAAAAATTTTTTTTTGCAAAGTCTTGGTATTTTTTCACCTGATCATTGTATTTGTGTATGGAATAATAGTAAAAACCAGAAATCAAGGCAATTTCTTCTGCAAGGTAAAATATGCCTCTTACATAGCGTGCTTGTTTGCCGCCAACGTAAATTTGCCCGGAACCCGGTAATATAAGGGACATGAACATTGCTCTGCGTGGGCTTTTATAGGTGCCTTTAGCTGGGTCAAGAGCTTGCATCCTTGAAACGTGCACTGTGCCTAGTATTTCTGCACGTTTGTCTGCCTCGCTCCGTTGCTCCTGCGGTTCCTGTGCAAAAGGCAAAGCGAATAAAAAAAGTGTTAAGAAAAAAAATCGCTGCATCGTTGGATAAATGTAGAAAAGTCTTTGGGGGCTTATGATTTTTATATATTTGCTCTCTGTGCGTCCGGTATCCCCAGAAAATGAGTCTGTAGAAGAGGCGGTGGTTGAGCAGAGTTTGCGGCCGCTTTCGCTTGGGGATTTTACGGGGCAAGAAGCCCTTAAAGAAAGCCTTTCTATAGCTGTAGAGGCTGCAAAAAAGAGGAAAGATGCCTTAGATCATTGTTTGTTTTCCGGGCCGCCAGGCCTAGGAAAAACCACGCTTGCGGGCATAATAGCACAAGAAATGGGTGTGCAAATTCATGTTACCAGCGGGCCAGTTTTAGAAAAGCCAAGCGATTTGGCAGGCTTGCTCACAAATTTGCAGCACGGCGATATATTATTTATAGACGAGATTCATCGCCTAGGGCGGGTTGTTGAGGAATATCTTTACCCTGCTATGGAAGATTTTAGGTTAGATATAATGCTGGATTCTGGTCCCGGTGCCAGGAGCGTTAATTTGCCTCTTCGCCCTTTTACGCTTGTTGGCGCAACCACTAGGAGCGGGCTTTTAACAAGCCCTTTAAGAGACCGTTTTGGTTTGCTTTTTCGCTTAGAACTTTATTCGCCGGGAGAACTTTTAACCATCATAAATAGGTCTGCCAAAATTTTGCAAGTGGAAATAGAAAACGATGCCGCTGTTCTTTTAGCTTCTCGTTGCCGCGGAACTCCAAGAGTTGCAAATAGGGTTTTGCGCAGGTGCAGAGACGTGGCGCAGGTTAAGGGGGATGGTAAAATTTCCGTTCAAATAGCAGAAAGAACTCTGCAAATGCTCTCAATAGATTCAGACGGGCTAGACTCAATGGATAGGCGTATTTTGGAGTGCATAATAGACAACCACAACGGGGGTCCCGTTGGATTAAGCACAATTGGCGCGGCACTTGGCGAAGAACCGGATACCATAGAAGAAGTTTACGAACCCTATTTAATTCAAAAAGGATTTTTAGCACGCACTCCAAGAGGCAGGACTGTGACAATGAACGGTTATAAAAAATGCAATCGCGTTTTGCCGGTGAAGTTTGAAGAATTTTCTATGTTTCCATCTCTATGATTTGTCCGCAATGCAAAGAAGACAACGATAAGGTTGTAGATACGCGTACCAGCGGCGACGCTATTAGGCGGCGCAGGGAATGCCTTAATTGTTCCAATCGTTTTACAACCTACGAATACGTAGAAAAAGCCACTTTAACCGTTGCCAAGCGTGATGGCAGGCGAGAACCCTTTAGGTACGAGAAACTGGTTTCTGGCATAAGAAGGGCTTGTGCCAAGCGCCCCGTAAGTTCAGAAAAAATAGAAGAGATTGCAACTTTTATAGAGAATAACCTTGTGCAAAAGGGGCAGCAAGAAGTTCCTTACGCCATCTTAGGCGACTTGGTTATGAAGGAGCTTTTCAAAACAGATCCCGTAGCATACGTCCGCTTTGCTTCTGTGTACAAGGAATTCAGCAAGGTAGGGGAGTTTGTTAAACTAATTATGGAAGAAAAATTTTAGTTTGCCCTTGTAAAAGATTAAAAAATTTGCTATATTTTGAGTGCTTCCACGGATGATTAGCTCAGTTGGTAGAGCAGCTGACTCTTAATCAGCGGGTCGCAGGTTCGATTCCTGCATCATCCATTGCCACGGCAAGGGGCTTCGTTAAGAAGCCCGATAGTTCTCGTATTGAAACCGTCTCCGAGCCTGCGGTGCAAGCCCTTGCAACTCCCACAGCTTCCATCCATTTTATGTCGAAAATACGGCATAGTGGAGCAAAACTGGAGCAGCAAGGAAGAGAGGTTTTTTTATGGCAACGCTATGTTTTGAGCGTGGTCAGATTCGGTGCAGGCGTGGCGGCGGGAAAGCACTGTGCTACTCGCTTGGGCGCAGAGACAAGTCATATCTTAGGTTTTGCTTGGCGTTCCACGAGCAGCTTATGGATATAATGCCCAAAGAAAAACGGGAAGCTATGACGAGCGGAGAAATGAATTTATCATGTCATACCTATATTGAAGATACGTTGGAGCATCGTATTTTCGCCAATCAACGGCATTCACTTCTTCAGTAAATTGATTTATATCCAAAATTATCTCCTGTGCAGTTATTATTTGCCCATTTTAAGCAATGCTGTTATTGTGGAGGAATAAAATATATGGAAGATATAAACATTGGTTTTAATGAAAATTGGGTATATGGCTTGTGGTATATCAATCCCATTTTTTGAACACAAAAAATACGGCAAGCAGAATCAGGACGAACCCTACTATATAGTTCCATTTCAATTCCTCTTTCAAGTAAGTCACCGAAAACACTGCGAATACGATAAGCGTAATCACTTCTTGTGCTACTTTAAGTTGGGCCGCCGAGAAATAAGAATGCCCG
>LIUG01000032.1:2958-9733 GCA_001462245.1 Candidatus Fibrimonas termitidis | reverse complement strand
GATGTTGAAATAACATCGCAAGCGGCTAAAGTGCAAAAAACATCAGGCAAAGTCCAAGGAATATTATCCATCCACCAAGAGTTTGCATCCAAGTAAAAATAAACCTTTCCATCACGGCGCTTTTGCTTATAAGCTTGTAAAATATAACAAGTGGTGGGATATAACCCTCTCATTATCAAAACATCCATTTTCTGAAAATTTTGATTTATGTAGTTTATTTGATTCTTCATCAAGACGTTTATATCGCCATTTGAATTTGAAATAAAATCCATTTCCAAACCCGGCAGATGCTCCAAGTACGGATAATCACCTGTGTTTTCTCCAACCATCACTGCCTTGTAGCCAAAATTTTTATGCAACATAAATGGAATTAACCCACACTCTTTTAAGAGCTGGGTATTGCTCCAATGGCCGCATTGAGAAGCTAAGGTATAAACAGAGGTCATTTCCTTTTTGTCTTGACAACTTTTTTTGCAACGGGTTTCTTTGCAACAGGCTTCTTCTCCGGATCAGGCTTGGAAGCTGGTATCGCCTTTACCGCAGACTTTGCCGCAGCAATTCTTGCAACCGGAACCCTGAACGGCGAACAGCTTACGTAGCTCAGTCCCAAATTGTTGCAGAACTCAATGGATGCCGGGTCTCCGCCGTGCTCCCCGCAAATTCCGAGTTTAATATTGGGACGGGTTACTCTGCCGCCTTGGACAGCGATTTCCATCAACTTGCCAACACCTATTTGGTCTAAAGTTGCAAAAGGATTGTTCTTTATAATGCCGGCTTCCTTTTCATAGTATGGCAAAAAATGACCTGCATCGTCGCGGCTCATGCCAAGCGTGGTTTGCGTTAAATCGTTGGTGCCAAAAGAGAAGAACTCCGCATGACGCGCGATTTGCTCTGCTGTGATAGCAGCTCTTGGAATTTCAATCATCGTTCCCACCTTGTATTCCAAAGTGCGCTTGGCTGCGGCAAATTCCTCTTTTGCAACCCTGTGCACAATTTCGAGTTGCAATTCAAGCTCTTTTTCAAAACCTACCAGAGGGATCATAATTTCGGGTTTTGGAATTTTCTTGGTTTTAGCTGCTACCGCCAAAGCTGCACGGAATAAGGCACGGCTCTGCATTTCGGAAATTTCCGGATATACAATACCCAAGCGGCAGCCTCTGTGCCCGAGCATAGGATTGGACTCCTGAAGCGAGGCGACCGTTTGCGAAACACGGGCAAAATAAACATTCAGTTTACGAGCGAGTTCGTCTATCTGGTCTTTGGAATGCGGCAAAAATTCGTGCAGGGGTGGGTCAAGGTAGCGCACGGTGACAGGACGGTCGCCCATAGCCGTAAATAAACCCTCAAAATCCTCTTGCTGAATCGGCAACAATTTTTCCAAAGCATAATGGAAATGCCTGATTGGAATATGGTATTCGTTCTCCAGCAAAATCGCATCGCCGGGGCGTTGCGCAAGTTTTGATTTATACTCTGCGTACTCTGCGGCAAAAATTATCATTTCACGCACAAGGTCTATGCGCTCACCCTTAAAGAACATATGCTCGGTGCGGCAAAGACCAATGCCCTCCGCTCCGAATGCCACAGCGTTTACAGCCTGTTCCGGCTGGTCTGCGTTTGTGCGAATGCCCAGTTTGCGGTATTTGTCTGCTAACTTCATTATAAAATCGTAGTCTGCGAACAATTCGGAATCCTTGGGAGCAAGGGTCCTGTCTATAAGCACTTGAATTAACTCAGACGGAGCGGTGTCTATTTTGCCGCTTAAAACCTCGCCTGTGGAACCGTTAATTGAAATGAATTCACCTTCCTTTATTGTTTTATCTCCGCTGGTTAAAATGCCTGTATTGTAATTGATATCTATATCCGAGGCACCCACAACGCAAACCTTGCCCATTTGCCTTGCAACCACAGCGGCGTGGCTGGATACTCCGCCCTTTGCGGTGACTATTCCGCTTGCAGCGAGCATTCCGCGCAAATCTTCGGGGCTGGTCTCAACACGAGCCAAAACCACGGGACCGTGTGTTGCCCAGCGTTCCGCTTTTTCTGCGGTGAATGCCAATGTTCCGGTAGCGGCACCGGGGCCTGCAGGCAAGCCTTTTGTGAGCAGGCGATTTTCTGTGATGGCCTTTTGATACGCATCCTTATCAAACACGGGGGCGAGCAATTGCTCTATGGCTTCCGGGTCTGCGCTTGCTATTGCGTGTTCTTGGGTCATAAGGTTTTGCTTCACCATATCGTGAGCTATTTTCACGTATGCCCTTGCGGTGCGTTTGCCGTTTCTGGTCTGTAGCATATATAATTTGGCATCTTCTATGGTAAACTCAAAATCCTGCATATCGCCGAATTCTTTTTCCAGTTGCTTGCGAACTTCGCATAATTCTTTATAACAATGCCCCAAGTGCGGAGTGGTTGCCATTGCGGAAATTTTCAGCGGGGTGCGAATACCTGCAACCACATCTTCACCCTGAGCGTTCACCAAAAATTCACCGTAGAACTCATTCTCACCGGTAGCGGGATTGCGAGTGAATGCAACGCCGGTTCCCGAGCTATCGCCCAAATTGCCGAACACCATGGACTGAACATTTACAGCCGTTCCCCATTCTTCGGGGATTTTATATTTGCGGCGGTAAAGAATAGCTCTGTCATTCATCCAACTGGCAAACACTGCTCCTATTGCGCCATCCAATTGCTTATAAGGATCGCTCGGAAATGGTTTCCCCGTTTTTTCCAAAACCAGTTTTTTGAATTTCCCAATTATGCTTTTCAAATCTTCTTCGGGCAGTTGATTGTCGTGGACAACTCCCCTTTTGTTGCGAGCCTCTGTAATGATAACCTCAAACGGATCGTGCTCGTTTTCGCTTGCACGTTCAATGTGCAGAACCACGCCGGAATACATCTGAATAAAGCGGCGATATGAGTCGTAGGCAAAGCGCCCGTTATTGCTCTTGGCTTTAAGCACTTCCACCGTTGTATCGTTAAGGCCCAAGTTCAAAATGGTATCCATCATGCCCGGCATGGATTCCCTAGCTCCGGAGCGAACAGCCACCAAGAGCGGATTTTTGCTCCCGCCGAATTGCTTTCCTGTTTGTTTTTCTATTGCGGCAATGGCTTTTTTAACCTCTGTATCCAAGCCTGCCGGCATTTTGCGTTTGTTTGCATAATATTCGGTGCAAACCTCCGTTGTTATTGTAAATCCGGGCGGAACATTAAAGCCCCTCTTTGCCATCTCTGCGAGTCCCGCGCCTTTGCCACCCAGCAAATTGCGTTGCGAACCATTGCCTTCCGTTATGCCTTTACCGAAAAGATAAACTCTTTTTGCCATATGTAACTCCTGTTATAAAAATGAATTTAGTAAAATCTCTACCTCAACACCAACCCCGCCCCCGCAATCTTCTCACGCAGCTTTGTATGAACTGCATTTATCTCCTCATCGGTAAGGGTACGGTCTGGAGCTTGGTAGCAAAAACGGTAGAGCAGATTTTTTTTGCCTGCTGCAATTTTATCGCCTTGGTAAATGCTCAGAAGCTCAATGCTTGTCAAGTATTTTGGATTAAAACCCTTGAATTTTGAAATCAATTCCGCATGGGTAACCGACTCCTCCGCTTCAATGGAAACATCCCGCTCAATAATCATCTGTTTGGAAAATTCTTTGAAAGAAACAGGAGCTAAGAATGCGGTTTCCAAAACGGATAAATCAATTTCGCAAACAAAGGTGTTGAATTTCAAATCAAATTTATCTTGAACAGCGGGATGCAATTCGCCGCAGGAACCGAGAATTTTTTTGCCGAGTTTAAGAGTAGCGCAGCGTCCCGGATGCAAAAACACTTCGGGAGTTTCCGGGGCTTCAAAATGGACTGAAATTTTCAGCCTTTTGAAAAATGCGTTTAACAAACCCTTGAATGCAAAAAATTCCGCCTTTGGCTCTGCGTAAACCACTGCCAGCATCGGAATTTCTTTGAAGCCGGGATCTTTTTCGTTTGCTGTTTCCGGTGTTGGGAACTGCGCCTTTGAGACCTCAAAAAGGCGAACGGATTTTTGATGTTTTGCATTTTCCGCTGCGCTGAAAATCAAGTTCGGAAGCAAACTGGTTGGGAGCACAGCCAATTCTTCGCTCAAAGAGTTAAGGAGCGCAGCGGGATTTGCTCTTTTATCGCTTTCACTTGTTCCAAATATCCACTCCGTTTTCTTTTTGCTTGTGAAACGAAGCGAAAGGCATTCGTGCAAACCGAGCGCAGAAAGGGAACTGCGAATTTGCCGGTTTATTTTTTCCTGCAAAGGCAGTTCGTTTGGCTCAATTTTGAAACTCGGAATATCGTAGGGAATTTTGTCGTAGCCTATTAACCTTGCAACTTCCTCTATTAAATCCGCCTCTCGTTCCAAATCAAAACGGTAACTCGGAATATTGTAAAGCCCGGAGTTTTCCGCTGTCTCTTTTATGCCAATGCTCGCAAGAAGTTTTTTCGCTTGCTCCAACGGGACTTTTAAGCCTAAAAGTTTTTCAATTCTCTCCTCACGCAAAGGCACTGCTGGACGTTTCGGTAAATTTTCCTGCGAGATAAATTCCAATTTTTGCTCTGCAATTTTCCCGCCTGCAAGCTCTGCTATCAAGGAACAGGCATAGTCGCTTGCAAAACTCTGCAAGTCAAAATCCACGCCTCTTTCAAAGCGGTAACTCGAGTCGCTGGAAACGCCGAGCCTTTTGGATTGCTTGCGAACAATGGTTGGGTTAAAGAACGCCGCTTCCAAAAATACATCCTGAGTTTGGTCCGTGATTTCGGATTCCAAACCGCCCATAACACCTGCAAGGCAGGCAGGGCGATTTCCATCGCAGATGGCTAAATCCGTGCTTTGCAAAACATGCTCTTTACCGTCAAGCGTTGTGAACCTCTCCCCTTCTTCCGCAAAACGAACCTTCACTTCCCCACCGTTCAACCTGCCTAAATCAAAACTGTGCAAAGGCTGCCCGATATCCATAAGAACAAAATTCGTAATATCAACAACATTGTTTATAGGGTTCATTCCAACCGCTTTCAGCAATTTTTGCATCCACTCCGGACTTGGCGCGATTTTCACATCGCTTATTACTCTGCCAACGTAATGGGGACAGGCGGCGGGGGCGGTTATAGTTAAGTTGAGAGTTGAGAGTTGANNGTTGAGAGTTGAGAGTTGTTTTGTGTCTGGTTGTTTTATTGGTAAATTAAATGCCGTTGCCAATTCCCTTGCTATGCCTAGGTGCGATAAAGCATCGGGGCGGTTGGGGGTAACATTGATTCCGAATACCGTGTCGTAAAAGCCTAAATCGGCAAAGGGTTTGCCTACCGGGGCATCTTGCGGCAAAATAAGAATGCCATCGTGGTTTTGGGATAAGCCTATTTCATCTTCGGCACAGAGCATTCCGAAACTCTCTACGCCTCGGATTTTTGTTTTTTTCATTTTCAGGCTTTTGCCATCCGGCAGCGGCAACTCTACGCCTATGGGTGCCAGTACCGCTTTGATGCCAGCTTTTACATTCGGTGCACCGCAAACAATTTGCAGAGTCTCTTTGCCGTCAAAAACTTTTGTCAGGCTCAAATGGTCGCTGTCGGGGTGCGGGCCGCACTCCAGAACCTCAGCTATAAGCAAGCCGCTATAAACTTTCCCGAATTCCTCAACGCCTTCAATCTCAAAGCCTAGACTTGTAAGCTTTGAGGAGATTTCCTCTGCGGGTGCTTTTAGTTCAATGAACCTTTTTAACCAATTTAAACTGATCTTCATCGTGTTTTACTCGGTAGCTTCCTCTGCTTCCTCTGCCTCAGGAGTGCTTTTGCCTAAAAGGTCGCTTGCGTCTATGGTCACAAATTTGTCTTTTTGGTCATAAATGACCTTAAAAGAGTATTTGATGTTATCTTTTCCTTTGCTACCCCAGCCAACCTTTATGCTGCGATCTTGAGCATTGCTGCTTATAACGGTTCTCAAGCGGGATTCGTCCTCTGTTCCGGCGCAATTTTTGCCGTTGCAACGGGGAACCTTTTGATTATCGGCTAGTTTTTTAACAAAAGCCTTGGATTTGTCGGGGCTTTTCCATGTACTGTCTATGAGAGTCCATAACAAGTTATTGTTTTGGACATTATCATTGACCTGCCCTATTTGGTACTTGGCAGTCTCTTGAGTTTTTTTTACAAACTCTTGAGCCTGGGCTGTCGCATCCTTCTTCACTAGAAAGATAATGACAATTAACGCCACATTGGCGGTAAGGGAAGCGATGAAGAGGTTTTTCTTATTCATACTTGTAATATAGAAAACGCTGATCTATTTTATTTCTACTTTACCCTGCACTCGGAAGAATGCCGGAGTGGTCGATCGGGGCGGTCTCGAAAACCGCTGTTCGCAAGAACCGAGGGTTCGAATCCCTCTTCTTCCTTGTTTTTTCTACATTTCCCTCCAGTTCGTTTTTAAACAGGAAAACCTTATGAGCAATCAATACGTGTCTCGAGTGGTAGAAACCGTGAAAAAAAGATGCCCGGGAGAGGCGGAATTTCATCAGGCGGTGACCGAGGTGCTGGAATCCTTAATTCCGGTAATTGAAAAAAACAAAGAACTTGAACAGGCCGGAATTCTGGAAAGAATTACCGAACCTGAAAGGCAAATAATATTCAGGGTTCCCTGGGTTGACGATGCCGGCAAAGTTCAGGTAAATAGGGGCATGAGAGTTCAGTACAACTCGGCTCTGGGACCCTATAAGGGCGGAATAAGGTTTCATCCTTCCGTAAACACCAGCATAATAAAGTTTTTGGGCTTT
>LIUG01000032.1:271-2816 GCA_001462245.1 Candidatus Fibrimonas termitidis | reverse complement strand
TTTGAGCAGATTTTCAAAAACTCGCTCACAGGCCTTATGATGGGCGGCGGAAAAGGGGGCGCAGACTTTGACCCCAAAGGAAAATCAGATAACGAAGTGATGCGTTTTTGCCAAAGCTTTATGACCGAACTTTACAGGCACATAGATGCCGATACCGATGTTCCCGCCGGGGATATTGGAGTGGGAGCTAGAGAAATAGGCTTTATGTTCGGGCAGTATAAAAGAATTAAAAATATTTTCCACGGCGTTCTGACCGGAAAGGGACTTTTGTATGGAGGCTCGCTCGCAAGAACCGAAGCTACCGGCTATGGCTGTGTTTATTTTTGCAACGAAATGCTAAAAGACAAGAAAAGCAATTTTGAAAACAAAAAAGTTGTGATATCGGGTTCCGGAAATGTCGCTATATACGCTACGGAAAAAGCGGCGAGCCTCGGGGCGAAGGTCGTTGCGATGTCCGATTCCAGCGGTTATGTTTACGATGAAGAGGGAATTAAATTGGATATCGTAAAGAGACTTAAGGAAATTGAAAGAAAACGCATTAGCGAATACGTGAAAGAGGTAAAGAGCGCAAAATACACGGAAGGCTGTTCCGGCATCTGGACAATTCCATGCGATATAGCCCTGCCCTGCGCCACTCAAAACGAGCTTGACGGCACGGCTGCCCAAACCCTTGTTAAAAACGGTTGCATTGCGGTTGCCGAAGGAGCGAATATGCCTTCTACCCCGGAAGCGGTAAAGGTATTCTTGGAGGCAAAAATTTCTTTTGGCCCGGGCAAAGCGGCGAATGCCGGCGGCGTAGCTACATCAGGGCTTGAGATGGCGCAAAACTCCCAGCGGCTCGCATGGACTTTTGAGGAAGTGGATGCAAAACTCTACCGTATAATGGCGAATATTCACGAAACAACAAAGAACGCCGCTGAGGAATACAATACTCCCGGCAATTTGGTGAACGGCGCAAATATAGCGGGCTTTTTGAAAGTAGCCAAAGTGATGATGGCGCATGGTGTTTAGTTAGTTTGATTTTTCTATATTATTAGTTCACACAAAGGCGTGTGTTTCTTTGGAAACGCATGTCTTTTTTTGTTTTGACAGAGGATACGGATATGGATACGCTTTCGACAACCGCAGCTCATGAAATCAACAAGTTGATGATGAGATATGGCGTTAAATTCGGAATTTACAAGAACGGAAAGTTCATAGAACAGCTCTTTCCTTACGACGCCGTTCCGCGAATAATCCCCCATGACGAGTTTGTTTTTTTGGACAAGGGGCTTGTTCAAAGGGTGAATGCTTTAAATTGCTTTTTAGCGGATATTTATTCCAAAGGGCGTATTGTGGCAGACAAGGTGATACCTGAGGAATTCATCTATATTTCAAAGGGTTATTTGCAGGAGTGCAAAAATGCCAGCCCGCCAAAAAATGTGTATAGCCATATTTCCGGCATAGATCTTGTTCAGGCGAAATCCGGCGCATGGTATATATTAGAAGACAATTTGCGTGTGCCTTCGGGTGCTTCTTATCCGCTCATTGCCAGAGAACTTTGCCGCATAGCAAATCCCGATGCTTTTTCCAACAACAATGTGGTTGATAACCGCAATTATTCGGTTCTGCTGCGTGAGACTATGGACTTTGTGAACTGCGGAGGATTGAATGTAATACTCACTCCGGGCAGGTATAATGCTGCCTATTTTGAGCATTCATATTTTGCCGAGCGCACTGGGGCGTTGCTCGTTGGGGCATCGGAACTCATAGTTGAAAATGCGATGCTGTATGTTAAGGATTATTTGGGTGTAAAAGCGAAAGTCGGTGCAGTGTATCGGCGTATTTCCGATGAGTACTTAGACCCAATGGCATTCCATTCCGACTCTCTCATTGGCGTGCCGCACCTAATGGATGCATACCGAGCGGGAAATGTAGCTATAATAAACGCGCCCGGCAATGGCGTAGCAGATGACAAGGGCATTTACTACTTTGTGCCGAAGATGATAAAGTATTACTTGAACGAGGAACCTATATTGGAAAACGCCCCAACATATTTGCCGTATTACGAGAGCGACCTTAAATATACGCTTGAGAATATTCAAAAACTCGTTATCAAGGATGTTTCCGAAGCGGGCGGTTATGGCGTTGTGTTTGGCAGAGAACTCTCCGCAGAAAAGCTCTCTGAGCTAAAAACCTTAATTAAAGAGGAACCTAGACGCTTTATTTCGCAAGAGGTCATAGACTTCATAGACCTTGACATAATGGAAGAAGACGGCAGCCGCATTGCCAGGAAAGCCGATTTGAGAGCATTTGTGCTCACAGGCAAAGATACGCATGTATGGCCAAGCGGGCTTACTCGCTTTTCACGGGTTGCGGGTTCGTTTATAGTGAATTCTTCGCAAGGGGGCGGGTTTAAGGATACGTGGGTGTTGTCAAATGCGGCAATTAACACTAATGGTGTTTTCCGCTGACCCCCCCTTAGCGGAAGATTTTACTATTTTACACCAAATGAACCCCTCATACTACAATATGGCATTCTGCGGCAGGCTAGACCTTCCGGCTG
>LIUG01000032.1:0-125 GCA_001462245.1 Candidatus Fibrimonas termitidis | reverse complement strand
GCTAGACCTTCCGGCTGGGGCTTTGCTCCTTTCTTGTGGCTTGCCACAAATGCTATTTGACCTACGTACAGAGGCTAAATCATCTCCAGCCGAGTTCTTAACAGAGACCTTACCCATATCTTCCT
>LIUG01000031.1 GCA_001462245.1 Candidatus Fibrimonas termitidis | reverse complement strand
CAATCTTTGGCAAACTGATTTTCAACTGAAGAATCTAGTGGAATATAATTTTCGTTTATGGTTTTATCTGCATTTTTTACCTCATGAGTGAAATTGTCCAAATAAAAATCTAGACCATCGAACAACAAAGTCATCTCATAAATTTTACCGCCGATTTTTTCATATTTAATACCGTCAATCATCAATTCTTTCAGAATATCGCTGATTACCTTCGCAGCATCGTCCATAAACATCTGCGGATTAAGGAGAATATCTTTTATTCGCCCTGATTTGCGGATAATATCAAAAACGGTTTGCCGTGTTAGTTCTGTTTTATTTTGAATGTAAGAAACTATATCGGGTATAACGTTTTGTTCTACTTCCCAATGTGTTTTTGCACTGTCGCTTAATAAATTCCCGAAAACACCTTCCTCTGTAATTTTTACCCCAGTACGTGTGCTGCGTATGCTAGGGCGAGAAATTTCAGGCATTTCTTTAAGGGCTTTCCCTGCACGAGTAATCAATTCTTCCGTTTTATATGACACGCTATATTTTGTGTTGTATTTGATTTTGTCCCAAATTTCCAAAAATTTCGGGTCAAGTTCAAAACCTTTGCGGTAATTGACTTTTTTGCGTTCTCGCTTGTTCTTTATGCGGTTGCCAAACGCTACTCCGCAATCCATTTCAATTTCCTTTTGCAAGGCGTTTGCAAAATCTTCATAACTCTCATTGGCAATAACCGTAAGGCGGTTAATATTAGCATCATAAATTCGCTCACCGGTGCTATCCACGCAAAGGCGTAACCCACGCCCTATTTCTTGTCGCTTTTTTAAGTCGGATTTTGTTTCGTTGAGTGTGCAAATTTGAAATACATTGGGATTGTCCCAACCTTCACGCAGGGCAGAATGGCTGAAAATAAAACGGAGTGGCGTTTCCATATCCAGCAAGCGTTCTTTGTCTTGCATAATCAATTTGTAAGTATCGTTATCTGCTTGCGTTTCACCGCCCGTGTCTTTCAATTTTCCTTTATTGTCCTGCGAAAAATAACCGTTATGAACATCTTTTGCTTCAAATTTTTGAGAAGCGTTGCTGTAAATCTCTTCAAACCACTGTGCGAATTTCCCTTGAATGGAATTTCCTGCTTCATCGTAATCACGGTAATTTTTGACCTTATCTATGAAGAAAAGAGTGAGGACTTTAATTCCTTTTTTGGCATATTGCACTTCTTTTTTCAAATGTTCTTCCACAGCCATGCGAATCATGTATTTTTGCACTTCGTCTTTTAATTCACCTTGTGTTTCGCCTTCTGCAAGAGTTTGCCCGTTTGATAATGATATGGTTTTGTTTTGAAAATCAATTTCATCTATACGCAGGTCACGATAAACTTCACGTTCATTTGAAAGTTTAAATAAATCGCAATTATTCCTATCCACTGTGACTTTTTTGCGTTGAACGCCTTGCGGAGTGTTTGCATCCAACAGGATTTTTGCCGTGATTTTATTTTTTCCGCTATGCTGAATGCTTTCTATTTTTATAAAAGCATAGTTTTTTGAATTTTCACTTACTACCGAATCCACTTCAATTTGTTTTACCAAACCTAAATCGTAAGCATCAACCGGATTGAGTGAATACATTAAGTTATACAAATTCGTATGCGTAGCCGAATAGCGCAGAGTGCAAAGCGGATTCAGATTTTGAATTGCTTTTTTGCGAATATCGGTTTCCATATTTTGCGGTTCATCCACAATTACAATAGGGCAGGTTGCCTGAATAAATTCAATGGGCGATTTTCCGCTTAATTTGTCGTTGGGCCTGTTGATAATATTTTCATCTTTGGCAAAGGCATCTATGTTGAGCACTAGCACTTGAATGGCATTGCTTAAAGCAAAATTACGCAGGTTGGAAACTTTTTTGCTGTCATAAACTTCAAAGCTGAGGCTTGTTTTATCGTAAAGCGATTGGAAGTGTTCGTGCGTAATTTGCAAGTTTTTCAGTACGCCTTCACGGATGGCTATAGACGGAACGACTATCGCAAACTTGCGGAAGCCATATAATTTGTTCAACTCGTAAATTGTGCGTAGGTATACGTATGTTTTGCCCGTGCCGGTTTCCATTTCTACGGAAAAATTCATTCCTTGTAAATTCAAGGTTTCGTTTTCTATATTGTTGCGTTGTTGGATTGCTTTGACGTTTTGCAGTATTTGTTCTTCGTCAATTGAGAGTTTGTTTCCTGAGCCGGTTTCCAGCAGTATGCTTTCTGTTAGATGTAAGTGGAGTTGGCTGTTTTCTTGCCCTTTGAAAATGTCGGTTATGGCACGGATGGCGTCGAGTTGGTATGGTTGGTTGGGGGTGAAGTGGAGTTTCATGAGATTATCGTTTTTTTTTAATCAATGTTTTTTCTCTTTACTCGAAATATTAGATATAATCTCATTTCTTTACTTATCCATTCAAGTATTGCTCTAAATGTAGTTTAATGCTTTTTGCTTGAATAGCACAAAATTTCGGTGGCAGAGCATTCCCTATCATAAGTGCGATTTTATAAACAGGAGCTTCAATCGGTAACTTATAACCTTTTCTAAAAGATTGCAATAAAGCGGCTTCTCTGGCAGAAATACATCTGTTTTGTTCGGGATGCAAGAATCGTCCCTTGGATGGATTGAGACAACCGCCCGTTATAGTTGGAGAATAATCGTCCCATCGTAATCGTCCGTAAACATCATTAAACCCTACGTTTTTCTTTAAATGACATTTTAATTGTTTTTCTTTACCCAAATCCTCTCTACTTCCTCCGTTTTTAGGAATGTTTTTTATTAATTGGAATATTTTATCGGAATGTTTCGGAAAAATTTTATGCAAAGGATCTTCTGATAATTCAGGTTTCGGGAGTTTTCCGATTATTTCTCTAATAGTCTTTTTTTTATTTACAGGTTCTGCTACTTTTATTTCTCCTAAACGAGAACCTATCATAACCAAGCGTTTTCTGCTTTGAGGAACTCCGTAATCTTTTACGTTAACAATTTTATAATCTACATGATAACCGAGTTTTTCTTCCAAATATTTTTTTGCTTTATTAAAAGATTCGTCCAAAGCTAACCCAGGGACATTCTCCATCATAAATGTATAGGGTTTTAAATTTTCTACAAACCTTACAAATTCATTGATTAATGTATTACGTTCATCGGGTACCGGATTGGGCTTGTTCAATCTTCTAATGGAACTGAAGCCTTGGCATGGCGGACAACCTGCCAATAAGTGTATCGTTTTACCGTTTAATTTGTGCTTTATTTCATCAATATCTACCGTTCGGATATCTTTTGTAATCACTTCCGTTTCTTTGTGATTAAGTTTATAGGCTTTAGAAGCCAATTCGTCTATTTCGAAAGCAAGCGTCGTTTGAAAACCTGCTTTACGCAAACCTTCGGTTAAGCCGCCGACTCCGGAGAATAAATCAATTGATATTAGTTTCATAAATCTTTTATCCTTTGATCGTCATAATTTCTACTTTTCAATAAATCCAAATAATCTATCCATTGTTTTATTGCTTGTTCTATCAGTGTGTTCCATGTTAATACATAAATATTCTTTTGTTCAAGATCTTTTATCAATGAATGTATCAATTCAATGTCTTTATAGTTATCTGTTATAAGATACGCCGTATCAATTGTTCTAAACGAATTCCCGGTTTCTTTATTTAATCTATTGCGAATATCCGTAACATACATATTAATCCTATTAATATGATCAGTATCTATTTCTAATCCGGGACGTATGAATTCCACCAATAACAACTGCGTACCGGAAGATAAAATGAGGTCAACGCGGCCGTTAAAAGCATCTGTACATAAATGTTTTAGTCCTATGTCTTTTATCAAATTTTCAACGCTTCTTTCTTTTTTAAAACTTTCCCACTTCGGATGAATAATCCACGGGTGCTCATATATAAAATCTCGAACCTTATTTTCCAGTTGTTTATTTTTTACTCTTAGTTTTAATTCTCCTATTGCAAGTATTTTGGTTTTTACCGATTCGGCAATATTTAATGCAGTCAGAACATCCGCTTCCAAAAGCATTTCAGTAAATATTTGCTCGTCCGGACTTGTCATTTGAGACATTTTCGTAATTAAACCTTTTAATCTTCCTTTCTCCCATGAAGTTAATATATCATTGCACCATTCTTGAAAATTTTTTTTACTGATACGATCAAAATTCGCAATTTTCAATAAAACGGACTTGACAGTACTTCTCTCTGTAGGAGGCAATTTATTTAATCGTTCTGAAAATCCTTCCAATTTATCTTCCAATTCGTGTAATCGCTTTTCAGACCTTCTTTTTTTCCAAATATCTCCGAACTTTTTAATTTTATCAATACCCCATTCTTTTATTGATTTTCCTATAGAGCCTTGTAAATTTATCCGCTGTCTTTCCGTCGAAATTAAATCCTTGTCCCCCTCATCGATAAAATCCATTCTCATTTGTCCGGTCATATATTCCAGAGCGTTTTGTCCGGAAATCCCTCCGGTTAAATCAAAAAAGAAAGGTTTTTGGGCTAGTTTCCCTTTTGCAAAAATACTAATTCCTCTTAATTCTTCCACTTTAATAGTATCTTCATAAAAACCTATTCTCCACCTTATATCAAAATTTTGAAAAGATTCTACAGCCCAGCCATTATCATCCCAATTTTTAACGTTCGGAAATTTTTCTTTTTCCTCTACCGTTAGGTCTCGAGGAAAAACAAACTCCATATCATCGTTAAAACTTTTCGGTAAATCTTCAGCGTTGATTTTTACGGTAAAATCATCATAAAATTGCGGTAATAAAAATCGCCTGGAAAGTTCAGATTTAAATTCATTTATAGCGTTAGTACTGACATCTATGTTTACCTCTTTTAATGTTACAATTGTTCCGTGAGTCTTTTTTCTTTCTTCGTTTGTACTCGAATAATCTACAACTTTAATATTTTTTTTTGCTTTATTTCTTGAATCATGTTCAATAATGGAATTTATATCCATTTCAAAAATCGTTTTTTCTCCGGTCTCTTTTGACGTTGTATTTATTGTTATTATCTTGGCGATACCGAATCCAGCAAATTTTCCGATACCTTTTCGTCCGAGTATAGGCCTACTTTTTTCACTTGAATGTTCTTTACCAGTTTCCTTTCTACGATCTCGAGCTACCGTTAAATAATGTGTCTGACATTCTTCAAATGTCATACCACATCCTCCGTCTTTAACGGTTATAGTATCCTTCTCAAGAGTTATTTCAACAATTTCAGAATCGGCATCCCAAGCGTTGGCAACAAACTCGGATATGACATCTACCGGTTTTTGATACATCTTTATGCCGAGATGGTCTATAACTCTCGGTTGGATTATTAACGTTAACGTTTTCTCATCTTTCACAGTATTCTCATCTTCCATAACATTCTCCTTTTATATAGTCCTAAACTCCACCCCAGCATCCTTCATCTGTAGGGCAATATTGGTTTTTAACTCGTCATTACCCGCAAAGAGCCGGTCAAGAGCGATGACTTTTTGCGGCTTTAAACCGATGATTTCCGTTGCAATTTCCAAATTCATCTTTGTCAGGGCGATTACCAATTCATTGTTAATATAGAAAAAATCGCCTTTATTCTCAACCTTGTCGGTAAGCTGATAACCCGATTTGAGCATCAACTCCAAAAGCATGTTTTCGGTTTGGCTTTCCTGTTTTACAGGGTCAATAAACATTTCCATTTGTTGTTCAATGTTTTCTTCCGTTATTTCCTCACCACGCCATACTTTGAAATTGGATGGCGAAAGTTTTAATGCTTTGAAACCTGCTCCGCTCCCTATTTTCTGAATTGCCCGCTTTATGCGTTCTCTTGATATGTCGGCTATGGTCTTGTAGCCTGCTTTGTAGGCTTCACTGGATTCTTCGCACAATTCGGGGAGTTGGACTAAAATGAATTTGCGGTTTCCGTTGTCTTCTTTGTTGAGTTCTAATACGGCATGGGCGGTGGTACCGGAACCAGCGAAGAAGTCTAGAATAATATCATTTTTTGATGTACATAAATTCATAAAAAATTTCAACAACTCTACGGATTTTGAATAATCAAAAATTTTCCCTAAATCTAACTCTTTGAGAGATTTGGCTCCTTTCGCTGTCGTACCTACTTCGCCAAGCAAAATCGTTTCGTAAGGAGTTATTGAAGTGCCTGCTTCAAAGTTTCTGTATATCTCATACCTATTTCCTTTTTGTGTCAATTCTAACATTCCATTTTTTAATAACTCTTGTGCCATCTCTTTTCCAACACGCCAACGACCTTGTGTTCCATCTTCTTTAATAGGATAAACATTTATACCGTCAATAGTAATAGGATAATACATAGAAGGTCTATCTTCACGTCTATCTGCTTGTCCCCATTGACGTAAATTTTCACGCCTTCCATCAGTTTCATTACGTATCATTTCAAATTTTAAATTTTCACAATATTTTGAATAACAAAGAATATATTCATGTGTAACAGAAACTGTTGATGTTGTTCCAACTTTTCCTAATTTAGATTTCCACACAAATTCCGCTACAAAATTCTCCTCCCCAAAAATCTCATTCATCAACAACCGCAAATTATGCACCTCATTATCGTCAATATGCACAAAAATCACCCCATCGTCACGCAGCAAATTTCTGGCAAGAAAAAGACGAGGCAACATCATGTTCAGCCAATTGCTATGATAATGCCCATTCTCCTTGCTATTCTTGCGGAACAGCCCCTCCTTCATCAAATAACCCTCTTCATCCCTCTCGCCAACACGCTTCTCGTAATCCTCCAAATTTTCCTTAAAACGGTCCGGGTAAATAAAATTGTCATTGCCGGTGTTGTAGGGTGGATCTATAATAATGCACTTGATTTTGCTATAATACGATTTTTGCAACACCTTCAACACTTCCAAATTTTCACCCTCAATAAAAACATTTTCAGTATTATCAAAGTTCACAGAAAGCTCTGGCTGAGGTTTTAGCGTAGCAGAAGTACGTTCCTGCAAAATCCTGAAAGCATCGGCTTTACCCGCCCAGTTAAGCGTATAGCGCTCATTGTTGAAATAAATATCTTCGCAAAATGCCGCCTTGAACTTTTCCAAATCAATTTTGCCTTCCGAAAAAATATTCGGAAATAGTTCACGCAATGCTTCCGTATTTTTTTGCTTTATGTCAAGGGAATCTTTATCCATACCCCTACACCTGTTCACGAGGAATCTTAACTACAAACTGATTACCGGACTCATCATTTGCAAACTCAATATTGGGCTGCTCCTTGATTGCCCGTTTTATCCCGGAACCTAAACCGCTGTACGGAAGTGTATAGGAAGCAAACGTTACCATTTGAGGATTGCGAATTACTGCGTTTCCATATTTAATATCTTCAATTGTCAAGCCATTGGGAAGCTTTCCCGGACTTATTATTTCTATCCTATCGTCAAATATAAACAGGCGTATCGGTGCGTTTTTAAAATAATCTCTATGTATCAGGGCGTTTTGCAAAACTTCAATTAATGCATCTTCGGATATTTCAAGTATGCCTATGGAATTAAATTGCTGCCCCTTTTGAATATGACGCAAATTGCTTCTAAAAAAATCCATTCCCTGCTTAAATAGCGATGGAATGGTTCCCTTAAAATCTTCCGGTTTATTTCTATACATGGTTCCGGCTAAATTATTGCCGAAAAATGAAACAGCCTTTATCGTAAATGCTGGTCTTATATTTTGAGGCTCTTTTCCAAAAAAGAGCAAGCCGGCAAGTGTAACTTCTCCATTATGCAAAACTCTTTTTACCTTCAAAGCTTTTTCGTAGTTCAAACCTTTTTCCTGAAAACTCTCCTTAAATTCTCGTTTGAAATAATCGGAAAAAACTTGCTCGTTAATATCATCAATGCTCGTGTTGTAAACCGGCATTTCGTCTGCCGACAAATTTGCGCTTTGCTTAAAAAGCCGCATAATTTCAGAGTTTTCCGTTAGCAATCGCTTGTTTGACCCTTGCTTTACATAGATCTCGCCCTGTGCGGTTTTATAAGGTTTATTGATGCCTTCCGGTACACTAACTACTAAAATAAGTTTTACAGTATCTGCTTCCGTGATTCTTACAACTTCTGTTGAAACATAAACGGTTGGTTCTAAGCTGTCTGCAAATTCTGCTATTTTGCGGTCAGCATATTCAATCTGTTCGAGCGATAATCCTGTAATTTCTCCGGTTTTGTCTTTTACGCCTAGCAGTATTATTCCTCCGATGGAGTTGGACATTGCAACTATTTCACGGCACATACTGTTTACCCGTGGCAGTATTTCCTTAAACTGTACTCTGCTAGTTTCACCGGAATTTATAATATCCAATAATTCGCTCGCATCCATTATGATACTCCTTTTTATATCGTCCTAAAGGTTTCATTGCTAATATAGAAAAAATCACCTAATTTACTCACCCCCATCCTCCGTAAACTCGATATCCTCCTCCTCGTAATAATAAGAATAATCAATACCCTTCATAAACATCTCTCGGTCGTTGATTTTGTCGGTTAATGCATTTTTCAATAAACCATGAATCATTGCGTTGCTCGCAACGCTTTGTTTCATCGCCTCGTGATAGTCTTTTTTGTTTATCTTGCTCCAATCAATGCATTTGCTAAGATTTTTTTTAAGCATCAAATCAATCCAAATGCGTGTGCTTCTGCCGTTGCCTTCCATAAAAGGATGAGCTACATTCATTTCAACATATTTTTTAACAATATCGTCAAAAGTTTTTTCCGGCATTTGCTCAATTGTTTGCAATGTGTTGTCTAAGTATCGCACCATAGCAAATTGAAAACCGCCCTTGGCAATGTTAAGGGTGCGAATTTGACCGGCAAAATCATATAGCCCGCCAAATAAATATCCATGAATTTGCTGCAAACCCTTTATTGTGCCAACTTCAATTTCGTCGATTAAATTACTTTCAAAAAGCGCATATGCCTTTTTTTTGCTTTGTCCGTCTATTGTATCATCGGAATAGGTGAACCATTTAATAAAACGCATTGCTTTGTTGTTTGGGAATTGTGCAGCTAGTTGTTCAATGCTATCGGCGGTTAAAGCGTCTGAAAAGTATTTTTTGTCGTCACTTGCTGTGAATTTCAGTCTGTGAGTGGCACTCACGAACTCGTTGTTTTCTTTAACGAGTTTCCGTTTAAGCCAACGCCAGTAGTTGCTGGCCTTTACGTAATCGTCTTGGTCGTTCAGCACCGCAACGACGTCAACAACATTAAACCACCATTTGCTGCTTTGTTCGTCCCACACAGCACGAACCTCTTTATCGTCAAAAATGCGGATAGAAAACTTACTCATTTCGTTTCTTCCAATGTGCGCTCTTGCGGCATAAGAGGGAATATAGAAATTTCTATCTTCTTCCCATGTACTCAGACCTTGCTAAAAAAATTCTTGATTTTTGCCTTGATGCCGGAGCGGATTTTGCCGAGGTTTATGAGGAAGAAACTAGGAAATCATATCTGTCGCTGAAAGACAACGCCATAGAAGGGGCATCTGCTTCCATAATTTACGGAATCGGAATAAGAATGCTGTACGGAACAGAAGTTCTTTATGGCTTTACAAGCAACTCCTCGGAAGATGTTTTGCTGAACATCGCAAAAAATTTATCCCTTGCAAAAAGCAAGAATGGAACCGGAAAAACGCAATTCGGCAAAGAATTGAATTACATATCTTTTAACAAAGATAATTTTAAAAACCCCAGTGTTTTGGGGCAATCTTATAAAAAGGATTTTTTATTTGCAGCAAACTCCGCTGCTAGAATAGACCCTAAAATTGTGCAATTGGAAGCCTCTATTGCAGACTCCGTGCAAAACATAAATATCTGGAATAGCGAAGGCTTGCAAATTTCAGATAACAGAGCGAGAACGAGATTTTCGGTGAATGCAACCGCAACGGAAAATTCGGAACGCACCTCGGCACACGAGGCACCGGGCGCACTTGGCGGTTTTGAATTTCTGGACAACTTGCCGGTCAAGGAATTGGCAAAATCTTGCGCAGAAAGAGCTCTCCGAATGCTCTCTGCGCCTTATATAAAAGGCGGGCAAATGCCGGTTATTATGGGCAACGCTTTTGGCGGGGTTATTTTTCACGAAGCCTGCGGCCACCCACTGGAAGCAGAAGCCGTACGTAAGCAGGCAAGCCCCTTTTGCGGAAAACTGGGCGAACAAGTGGCGCAACCCGTGCTTACCGCCATAGATGATGGCACTTTAAGCGGGATCTGGGGAAGTTTAGCGGTGGACGATGAGGGAACTCCAACACAAAAAACCGTTTTGATTGAGAACGGAATTTTGAAAAACTTTTTAAGCGACCGCGTTGGCGCGCAAGAACTGGATTTACCATTAACCGGCAGTGCACGTAGGGAGTCTTATAAATACGCTCCCGTTAGCAGGATGCGAAACACATTCATAGCACCCGGCGACTCCGACTTGCAACAAATGCTCGCCTCAGTTGATAACGGGCTTTACGCCGCAAAAATGGCTGGTGGCTCGGTTAATCCTGCAACGGGGGAATTCAACTTTGCGGTTGAAGAAGGCTATGAAATTAAAAACGGCAAACTAGGTGAGGCGGTTCGGGGAGCTACTCTCATAGGCCTTGGCCATGAAATTTTACCGAAAATTAGCATGGTGGGGAACGACTTTGAACTTGCGGCCGGAATGTGCGGCGCAAGCTCCGGCAGTATTCCGGTAACAGTCGGGCAGCCCTCAATCAAGGTTGATTCTATCTTAGTTGGCGGGCGTTAGGGCGGCGGCAGCGGATATCTTGTTTAGCAGATGCCCGACCTTTGACTTGTAGTTTGAAGCTCGGTTTTTGTTAAATCCGGCACGTCTTTTAGATGCGGCTTTGTCCAACATGCTGTATAGCCTTGGGACTTCTTTAAGGGCCTTTTCTAAAGCTTCTTTTTTGTCTTTAACTTCACTGGCTTTGCGCACTATGCCAAGGCTTGTGCGGATAGCCGAGCGGGTAGAACGATTTGCAGCGTTTGCCTTTGCAGCCTGACGCAATCTCTTTTCACAAGACTTGTTTGGCGGAACCATTTTTTTTGCAGCCACAGATTACTCCGAAAAATAAAAATTGTTTATGTAGAATATAGTAAAAAATCGGCCTGCCGTCAAGGGTTAATGTCAAATTTTTAAATGTTAACCCCCCCTTGACAAGTTTTTTTTAATTTTCTATATTTACATTCAGCAATTCACGAATGTTGGTTGCTAATAACACAAAGGCGTGCTATTAACTTCTGCGAAAACAGTCTTGTTTTCCTATAAGTTATAGAGAGACACACGCCTTTTTTCTTTTTTGAGGAAAAGAAAATGAAAACCTGCTTATTACAACGGCTAATAAAATTATCCGTTGCCGTTTCATTTGCCGCTGTCTCGTCAGTTTCGGCACAAGAGGTTCCCGTCTTAAATGTAGGTGGAACTAAAATCTCCCTGTATGGCTTCTTGCAAGCCAACACCGTTTATGAAAGCGGCGCCAACGGTGGCGTTTTCTGGACGGAAAAAGTTCCATCTAAAGCAGAAGACGGCGAAGGCAACTTTGCGTTTAATGTGAACCAGACAAGGATCGGTTTCAACCTATCCGGCCCACAAACAGAGGGCAGCGGAGCGGACGTATCCGGAAAATTTGAATCCGATTTTGCGAACAATAACAATAGAAACAACAACGGAGTTGGTTCTTTTCGCATAAGACAATCTTATGGGCAAGTCAAATTCAAGGATTTGGGCTTAACCATGTTGCTCGGCCAAACCAACGATTTGATTGGCTCCATGACTGCACCCACACTTAATCAGGCAGCTCTTAAACATTCCGGTTCTATAGGCACTCGCCGCCCGCAAGTCCGTTTAACGCAGGCTCTTGGCCCAGTCGAAATAGCCGTTGCCGCAACTGATGACCGTGCCAGTGGTGCTAATTCGGTACTGCCGGCTTTTCAAGGCTCTGCAAAATTAAAAATTCCTGCCGCTTGGGCAGGCGAAAAGCAAAACTTGGAATTAGTTCTCAGCGGGCATTACGCTAAAGAAGAACCGGCCTTACCCGGCGAAGAACCGGAGGATGGCAAGCCTAAGTACCCGTCTTCCTGGTCTGGCGTGACAAGTTTGGCTTTGCCCGTAATAAGTATTATTGGCCTTGCCGGTGAAGTTTTCTACGGACAAAACCTCAATAACTACAGCAACGGAAGCATAGGGTTAAGCGGTACTGCCACAGGAGGCGAACCGGAAGACGGTATTCAGTCGCTAGGCGGCTGGGGCGCAGTTACAATAAAACTCCCTGCGAATTTATCGCTCATAGGTGGTTTGGGAATTGAAGCCATTGACGAGAACAGGGAAAAAAAGAGTGCCCCAGATAAAGACCCCAATCCAAATAAAAACATGACAATATTTGGAAACTTGAGATACAATGTTAGCCCAAGCGCATTTATCGGTCTTGAATATGCTTATATGAAAACCGACTACGCATCACTTGAAGACGGCACAAAGGTTGATAGCGGAAAATTAAATCGTATTGAGTTGGTTCTCAACTACGCATTTAAGTAGGAGGTGTATATGAAATTTATAGGATTAATCGCACTATGCGCCTCGCTTTTATTTGCCAGCGATGGCAAAGGCAAGCTATCGCTGAATGTGTTTGCCGCCGCCAGCCTTACGGAAGCCTTAAGCGAAATCGCTACACTGTACAAGACAGCGGCACCGGATGTGACAATTTCTTTCAATTTCGATTCCAGCGGCAAACTGCAAACCCAAATCGAAAACGGTGCCGAGGCAGACTTGTTCCTTTCTGCCGGGCAAAAGCAGATGGACGCATTGACCGGCAAATTCACAAACGATGCAACTCGCAAGGATTTGCTGGTGAATAAGGTGGTGCTGATTGTGCCGCAAAACAGCAAGAAAGGCATATCGTCTTTTAATGATGTTTTGACCAATAAAGTGGCGATTGTGGCGATTGGCAATTCCTCTGTGCCTGTGGGGCAGTATTCGGAAGAAATATTTACTTTCCTTAAAGGATGGGAAATTGTTTCTAAAAAAGCATCCCTCGGTTCAAATGTGAAAGAAGTGCTGTCTCAGGTGGAAAGCGCAAGTGTTGACTGCGGCGTGGTGTATGCCACCGATGCGGCTACGGCAAAAAATGTAAAAGTGGTGACTTTCGCTCCGGAAGGCAGTCATAAACCGGTGGTTTATCCTGCGGCCGTATTGAAAGGCTCAAAAAATCCAACTGCAGCACAAGCCTTTTTGGATTTTTTAAGCTCGCCCAAAGCGGTAGCGGTGTTTGAAAAAATAGGGTTCACGGTAGTTAAGTAAATGAAGATATTTGCTGCCATAAGCCTTGCGAAAGTGTTAAATGAAATTGCAACGCTGTACAAAGCCGTTGCACCGGAAATAACACTTTCTTTTGAGTTTGCTTCCAGTGGCAAGCTGAAAACCCGAATTGAGAACGGCACCGATGCAGATTTGTTTCTCTCTGCCGGGCAAAAGCAGATGGACGCATTGGCCGGCAAATTCATAAACGATGCAACACGCAAAGATTTGCTGGTGAATAAGGTGGTGCTTATAGTGCCGCAAAACAGCACAAAAGGCATTTCTTCTTTTGAAGATGTTTTAACCGATAAAGTATCGCTAGTAGCATTGGGCAATGCCTCTGCTCCTATTGGGCAGTATTCGGAAGAAATATTTACCTTCTTGAAAGGCTGGGATATTGTTTCTAAAAAAGCTTTTCTCGCTTCAAATTCAAAGAAGGTGCTAACTCAGGTAGAAAGCCTAACTGTTGTTGATTGCGGCGTGGTGTATGCCACCGATGCGGCTACGGCAAAGAATGTAAAAGTGGTGGCCTTCGCTCCGGAAGGCAGTCATAAACCGGTGGTTTATCCTGCGGCCGTATTGAAAGGCTCAAAAAATCCAACTGCGGCACAGGCCTTTTTGGATTTTTTAAGTTCACCCAAAGCAGTAGCGGTGTTTGAAAAGATAGGGTTTGTGGTGGTGAAGTAAATTTCTATATTAAACCAAAAGGCTAAAGGTAGTTTTATGAAAGGAAGAACCCCTCATATTGTTCAGTATCAAGGCTCCAAACGTATTTTGGCTCCACAAATTATTAAATACATGCCTAAAAAGTTTAATAAATTGCTTGAACCATTTTCGGGAATGGCGGCAATTTCCGTTGCTGTTGCACAGGAGAAAAGAACGGAACAGTGCTATATTAATGATTTAAATGCACCATTAATAAAACTTCTTAAAACTACAATTGAGAAACCAGATGTTTTAGTGAAGAAGTATGAAATATTATGGAACAAGCAGTTTGAATATGGAAATAATCATGTGCAGCACTTCTATGATGTACGCACACAGTTCAATGCTGGAGATAAAAGCCCGGAAAATATGCTTTATTTGCTGGCACGTTGCGTAAAAGGTTCTGTTAGATACGGAAAAGGAGGAAATTTTAATCAATCTCCTGATAAACGCAGACACGGAACAGCTCCGCAAAACATCAAAAATAATGCTTTTGCTGTTTCTGCTTTGCTAAAAGGAAAAAGTAAATTTTTTACGCTTGATTATCGTGAAATGCTTGAAATAGCAAAACCAGGTGATTTGGTTTATATGGATCCGCCATATCAGGGTGTTACTAATTCGCGAAATTGCAGATATTTTTCAGGAGTTTCTTTTGATGAATTTGCAAAAGCCATTGAAGTTCTAAACAGAAATAATGTTGATTTTTTAATTAGCTATGATGGTCAATGCTGTGGCAAGGAATATGGCGAAGAATTGCCAAAAGATCTTGAATGCAAAAAAATTCTTCTCAACGCTGGAATATCCACGCAAGCAACTCTTCTTGGGAGAAAATCCATTACTTTTGAAGCTTTGTACATCAGCAGAAATTTACAGTCTTATATAAATTTTATTCCTCGACAAATGTCGTTATGGGAG
>LIUG01000030.1 GCA_001462245.1 Candidatus Fibrimonas termitidis | reverse complement strand
ACGTAACGTGCCACAGAGCCTCTGTAAGAGGCTCTAGCTGGAAGCGTTATTTTGCGAAATAGGGGCATTTATAGGTAAATATAGATTTTTTTTGGGGAAATGTCAAGTTTTTTTTTGTTTTTTTGCCATTTTTTTACGAAAATCTACAAAAACTTACTCACCCCTATATGCAACGCCCAAGGATACCCATTCGTACTCTTGGCATATTCGAGCACGCCAAAATGCCCGCGGAGGCCAAATAGAATGCTGTTATTGAGCTTAACTCCACCGCCAAGGCTTGGGCCAAATGCAAAAAGGTTGAGTTTTGGCTTTTTATACTCATTGTTCAGGTAAATACGGGCATAAATATTTGCGCCTACTTGGGGACCGGTCTCCAAATAAAAAGACCCAAAACTAAAACGAGCCAAGAGTGGCAACTCCAAAGAATGCAGGCTAACTCCGGCCTCACGCAAATCATCAAAATCCGTTCCTGTTTCAAATGTCAATTCGCCTTTAGCCTGATACAATGTGTACTGCAACTCCGGCGCAATGCTGAAAAACTCGTTCACATTAAAAGCAAACACCAAACCGGCTCCGGCCGAAAAAGCCGGAAAAAGCCTTACGGCATTAGGGCCAAAAGAAAGAGACATAAGTGCTTTATGGTCCCGCAAAGCACTTACCCCCAATCCGGAACGAATGCCCCAGTCCTGGGAAAAGGCAAAAGTTGCGCAAACCATAACCAGCAAAAATTTCTTCATTTTTCACCTCCTCTCTCCATATGCTCTTTGGTCAAAAGCGCAATACCTATGGCTCCCATCTCACCCGGACGCTCCGGACGAATGGGCTTTAAACCTGTGTACTGCTCAAAAGCACGCAAAACAGCATCGTTCTTGAATGTGCCGCCCTGCACTACAACCTTTTTGCCCAAGGAATCCAAATTCCGCAAACGAATAACCTTTGTAAAAACATTATCTATAATGGAACGGCAAATTCCGGCTATTATATCTTCGGGTTTTTTGCCGTCTCTCTGCTCCGTTATAATGGAACTATTCATAAATACCGTGCAACGGCTGCCCAATTTTGACGGATTTTTGGAACTAAATGCCATTTCCGCAATCTGCTCCATTTTAATGCCAAGACTGCGAGCATAAGTCTCTATAAAGGAACCGCAGCCGCTTGAGCAGGCCTCGTTCAAAATTATTCCTGTTACCACCCCGCTCGCCACCGAAATGGCCTTCATATCCTGGCCGCCGATGTCTAAAATAAAACTCACATCAGGGCATATTTTCTTTGCAGCTTTAGCGTGCGCAACCGTTTCCACCGTGTGATAATCTGCACGTAGAGCGCGATAAAACAAAAGCTCGCCATAACCGGTTGTTCCAACACCTAAAATATCCAGCTTTGCCCCCGCTTCCCTGTAACGTTCGTTGAGTTGAATCAGTGCGCTTTTCAGCACAACAAGCGGGTCGCCCTGATTTCCGGAATAAAAACTGTCTATAACTTCTTCGTTCTCGTTCATCAATACGAATTTTGTGGTTGTGCTGCCCGCATCTATGCCCAAATATGCCTTAATAACCGCACCTTTCTCCGGTTGCGGATAGTTGCCGCTAAAAAGAGGATGCCTGTGCATAAACTCGCTTTTTTCCTTTTCATCTTTAAAAAACGGCGGGACTTCTTCCTCGCTTTTGTTTTCCTTTCCCTCGGAAAAATGTTCAAGGGCGTAAAGGCTTTTTTCCTTGCTATAGCCGTTTTTTTTACCCTTATGCATTGCGCCTGCAGAAAGCGCTGCTCCCCATGCTACCAAAATCTCGGAATGCTTGGGAACCAGAACCTGCGAACTTAAAATCCCCAAACGCTGCTGAAACACCCCTACAAGCGAGGGATTGAAAGTCAATGGTCCGCCTTCAAAAAGCACCGGGGGCTTTATCTCCATTCCCTGCGCAAGACCGCCTATGGTTTGCTTTGCAATGGCATGGAAACTTGAAAGCGCAATATCTTCCTTGGCAACGCCCTGATTCAAAAGAGGCTGTATATCGGTTTTTGCAAAAACCCCGCATCTGCCGGAAATCTCATATACCTTTTCGCCCCTTGAAGCATAGCTCTCAAATTCCTCTGTTTTTATTCGCAAAAGCTCTGCAACTTGGTCTATAAAAGCACCGGTTCCTCCTGCGCACACGCCATTCATACGCATATCGCCGGCGAGGAGCTTTCCGGTTGTTTTGTCTTTTTCAAAAAATATAACTTTTGCATCCTGCCCGCCAAGCTCTATTGCAACACGGGTTTCGGGGTACATTTCACGCACGGCCAAAGCGTTTGCAACAACCTCCTGAACAAAAAATGCCCCGGCCTTTTCCGCAAAAGGCTGCCCGCCCGAACCGCAGAAAGAAACCATAAAAGACTTATCCTTGAACAAGTTATGAGACTCATTCAACAATTCGCTAACCGTTTTCGACTGCATTGCGTTATGCCTTTGATAGCGATAATGCAGAAGTTCCTTAGTTTCCGGATCTACAACGGCAATTTTAACTGTGGTGGAACCTACGTCAACACCAACCCACAGCTCGTTATGAGACATATTTTCTCCAAACAAATTTTTTCTCTAAAAATAAATCATAAAGAGTGGCTATTAAAATAGAGAAAAATACAGCCGCCATACCTCCGCCCAAAACAATTAATTTTCTCTTGGGCTTGGATTTTTCAATCGGTTTCATCGGAGCATCTATAATATCCAAAACCGGCATATCCCGAGCTTCGTCTATTTTTGCAAGTTCATACTGCTTTCGCAACTGAATCATAATCTCTTGGTTCACCAGAACATCTCTTTGCAATCTCGCATCTTCCAATTCGTCCGCAGGGTCTATGCGAAGCCTGTTTTTCTGCCTGAATCTGCGCAAATTTTCTTCTGCCTCTTTCAGGTTGTCTTTTACTTCCTCAAGCCTTTCTTCGGTAAATTTTCGATTTTCCGAAGCCTTAAAGTGCATCTTGTTTATTAGAATATCGTTCAATTGATTGAATACAAAATTATTCACGTCAAAAGAGACTCGAGGATCTTGAAATTCTGTGGTGAGTGTTATTACGCCGCTTTTTTTATCTTGGGAAAAAATTATGTAATTCTTCTTTTTAAGGGCATCCAGCATACCGTATTCCAGTTTTATTTCCCAGTCTTCTTTCGTGGTATCCGGTTCTATTTTCCATAGAGTTTGCAAAGAAACCGGGGTTATAGTATCGGGCAAAGCCTTTGAAACTTTCCATTTTTCCGCCAAAACGGCTTGCAGCATGTAATTTGACAAAATTATATCGCTTAAATACGCAGAAGGATCATCGCCTTTGAGATTGGAAACTCCGGCAAGGGCAGCAAGGGCACTCAAACTGCTGCTTTGCGAACCTCCGGATACTTGATAAATGATTTTTGCCTCTGTTTTGTAAAAAGGAGTTGACAAAAGCGCAAAGGCAAAAGCCAACCCCACAATAAGAATAAACGTAACAATAGCTAAAACCTTGTGCTTCAAGGTACGCTTAATTATCGAAAACGCCAACTCTTGCAAGTCAATTTCTTCTTCGGTTTCCGGTTGCATAAAGGAGAATATAGTAAACGCCACGCACCTCCTATATAACCTTCTGCAGTTGTTGCAAGCCTGTTTGTATTTTTTTGCATACATAATTGACGCTAAAACCGAAAACCTGCGCTATTTCTTCTCTGCTCCAGCCTTCGGCAAAGCAGAGTTCAACAAATAACTGCGAAACCGGGCATGACATTTCGGAAATATCGTTCACCACCCATACCGGAGATTGGCTGTCGCTTAAAAAAGCATTTGCCGTATGCGAAAACTCTTTATTTATTTGCTGCTGTTTTTTTGCTTCCCTAAAATAATCCATGCAACAATTGAATGTTATGGAATAAAGCCACGTTTTTATGGTGGATTTCTCTTTGAAAGGTTTCTCGCAGTTGATTACCCTTAAAAAAACCTCTTGGCGAATATCGTGCGCCACTGCCAAGTCGTTTACCAAACGCTTGCTGACCTTGAGCACAAATTCCGCATTTTCCCGCCAAATTTCTGATACGTTCAAAATAACTCCTTTTTTAAGATTTGCATTTCCCAATTATATATTATTATTTTGCGATTTTCATGTTTACCCTGCATTTTGCAAACATATGTTGACGCTTTATGTTATTTTTTTCTACGTTTGCCCTAATGCCGCTATTGATATGCCTTTTTTTAATCCTTACCGCTTGCTCAGACAATTTATGGTATAACCAAGCAACGCCGCATGTATCTATTGAAGTTCTAACACTTTCCGATACTATTTTAACCAAGGATTCCGTATATTTCCATGCTAAAATAAATCCTTCTAAGGACTTTGTGAATAAATTTTATTGGACTATAGATGCCAAAAATTATACAATTCCACGTTTGGAGTTCTGGGAAAAATTCGACACAAGCGGAGTTTACAATGCTGCATTTTATGCATTGGATAGCCTTGGCGATACTTTAAGCGCCGGCTTAACCATAACCGTTTCATACGAACCTGTTTGCGATAACCTTACCTATGAAGATGGCTCTGACGGCTCAACAATTTTCAAATGGCACTGCTATGATAACGATAATAATGCATTGACCTATAAGTTCGTATTAAAAGATAAGGATAAAAATACAACTTTAAGGATTGAAAATTTTTGGAAAGAAGATTCCCTGCAACACGATGACCCCTTGCCAAGCGATTGGGAAGCTCACATAACCGCCACAAACAATTACGGCTTCGGAACTAAGGATTCTGTATGGTTAAAAAACTGATATTGCTCATAACTCTAACTCTTGGCATGGCGAATGCTGCACCCATTTTAATGTTGCCTTTGGAATCCGATATTGACAGCAATATCTCGGTTTTGTGGGAAAAATCCATTATGCAAATTTTGAAGGAGGCAGCTTTTGAGCCTGTAAAGGTAGAGCAGGAACATTTTGCCCAGTGCGAAAGCATAGAATGCGTAATATCTGCGGCAAGGGCATCCGGGGCGCAGGGTTTATTCAGAGGACGTTTGAAATCGGAGAGCAAGGATTCCGTTAGCATAAGGCTCCGCATAGACTGGCTTGCAGGGCATTCAAATCCGCAAACAGATATTCAAAGCGTTGTGCCTCTCGCATGGGATCAGGTGATTAAAAGCGGGGTTATTCTGAAATTGCTATCCGGAATAACAGGGAAAAATGCGGATGTTGAACACACCGGAGATAAAAAATCAGTCATATATGTAGAGACGAATCCTGAACATGCGGTTGTAATGTTAAATGGAACTGCTGCTTGCCGGTCTCCATGCGCGCTTTCGGATAGCGGTTCCATAGCGCAAATAGCAGCCTATTGGGACTTAGACGGTAATATGTGGGCGGCAAAAACAATAGCAAGGCTAGGCAGCAAAGACACCGCGAAAATTTTTCTAGAATTAAAACGTTCCTACGCAGAAACGCAAATTCGCACAAATCCTGATAAGGCTTTGGTTTTTCCCGCAGGAATTTTAGATACAAAATCAAGAGCTATCGGCAAAACCCCTTACAATCTGCAAGGCTTGCCCGGCGAAACACAAGTCAGGCTTTTTCATAAGGGCTATAACGATACTTTATTGAATGTAAAAATTGATGCCTTAGAAAAGCAAATTCAGTTTGTGCAATTAACTCCGATTACGGTTCCGCAGAAAATTTTTGAGCAGGATTTGCTTGTAAAGAGCCAAAATAAGAGAAATATAGGTCTTGGGCTTTTGGGTGGAAGCATAGCTCCTCTTGCGTCCGGCATTTTGCTCTGCGTTCTTGCGCAAGATGATTACAAAAAGGCTAGGGATATTAAAAAAGAACTGGAATATCCGTCTTTTGGCAAAAAAAATTATGAAGCAAAAATAAAAGAAAACAACAAGGCGGTTAAAGACGGCAATTTTAAAAGAGGTGCCGGTGCCGGGTTAATCGGGCTTTCATTGCTTTTGGCAGGAGTTGGGTTTACAATGAGTTTTTAATGCCTCCCAAATCGTCTGGTTCTTCTGGGAGGTTGGTCGTCTCCTCTGAATGGCTTTCTGCTGCCGCCGTCTCTGCGCTCCGTTTTGCCAAAGTCCTTTTTACGGCCCCAGCTTTCCCCCTCGTTTCTCGGAGGAGGCTCGTCCGTCATCAACCTTATTTTAGATGGGCGGTTTTTGATGGTCATTTTGCGGAGAATTCTAAGAACATCTTCGGGCATGGATTCCGGCAAATCTACCGTGCTGAATTTCTCAAATAATTTTATGTGCCCAATGTACTTTGATTCCAAATCCGCTTCATTTGCGATGGCACCGACAATATCCCTTGGAGACACATTATCCATTCTGCCAACGCCCAAATAATAGCGTTCCATTCCGGCTTCCGGCGGTTCAAGATCGCTAAAACTGCCGCCGCTAGCACCTCTATCCCTATCTCTGCGTCCTCTCCTTTCACCTCTTTCGCCTCTTTCACCGAATCTATCTCTGCTTCCCTCGTCCCGCTCCCTGCGCTCCCGCCCTTTTGCCGGAGCACTCGCTTCCAAAGGTTCCATCTTTGGGAAAAGAGGCTGCTCTTCTTGGCTCATGTAAGCAAGGGCTGCGGCAATATCCGCAACATCCATAGCTTGTTCCAAAGCCAGTCCCTCTATTAAATCCCGGAACTCCTTTAAGTCGCTTCGCTCATGAACGGTTTTTGTGATTTCTTCCTTGAATTTGGCAACCCTTTTATTGCTGATTTGCTCACCGGTAGGCAAGTTCATCTTTTCAATTTTTTGGCGGGTTTCCTTTTCAATCATCGCAAGCAAGCGATTTTCCCTTGGGGTTACAAAAAGTATGGCATTGCCTTCCCTGCCGGCACGTCCTGTGCGGCCTATGCGATGAACATAGGATTCCGTATCGTAGGGGATATCGTAGTTCAAAACGTGGGTTATTCTATCCACATCCAAACCACGGGCGGCTACATCGGTTGCTACCACAATATCTATTTTGCCGTCTTTAAGGCGGTTCAGAGTGCGCTCTCTTAAACTTTGCGCCAAATCCCCGGAAAGAGGAACCGCATCAAAGCCTCTCGCTTCCAATCGCTCCGCAACCTCTGCGGTTGCTTGCTTGGTGCGCACAAAAATCAGCATTCCTTCAAATTCCTCGTTTTCCAGAACCCTCGTAAGGGCTTCCATTTTGTGCTCTTGGCGAACAGGCAAATAGCGTTGGCGAGTTTTTTCCACGGTTGCCGTTTTGCCCGCTATTCTGATAGTTTCATATTCACCCAGATACTCAGCTACCATTCTTTGCACGGCGGTCGGCATGGTTGCGCTGAACAAGGCCCTTTGCGCAGATTCCGGCGTTGCCTCCAAAATATATTCCACATCATCCTGAAAACCCATGTCCAGCATCTCATCCGCCTCGTCCAGCACTAAGGCTTGGATACCGGAGAGATCTATTGTTTTGCGTTCCAAATGGTCTATAAGGCGGCCCGGCGTTGCAACTACAACCTGTACTTTGCGTTTCAGGGCACGGAGTTGAACGCCCATGTCTTGCCCGCCGTAAACAGGCACAACATGAAAATCCTTCATGAATGCCGAGTATTTTTGAATTGCTTCGGAAACTTGGATTGCAAGTTCCCTGGTCGGCGTTAAAACCAGCATGGACGGATTTTTGCCTTCAAAATCGAGGCGTGAGAGCAGCGGCAGGGTAAAGGCGGCGGTTTTGCCTGTTCCCGTTTGCGCTGTGCCCAGCAGATTTTTGCCCGATAAAAGCATCGGTATTGTCTGTGCCTGTATTGGCGTTGGATTTTCGTAGCCCGCTTTTTGAACGGCCTGCATTATGTCCGGGGATAGCCCCAAACTAGCGAATGTACATTCGCTTTCGGATTTTTCTTCCACTTCACTCATTGTTTTGCGATCTATCCTATTGTCGCAAAACCCTTGCGCTCTGTGGATAGAACTTCCTCGGAACACAAATATAGCAAAATTTTTTTAAAATGTCAACAACGTTTTCTATATTATGTCTCGGTAAGGTTAATGTGATCCATCCTTCAGCACTTATTTCTTCAGAAGCTAAGGTCCACGAAAGCGCAAACGTTGGGCCTTGGTGTGTTGTTGAGGCTGGGGCAAAAATTGCGGAAAACGTTGTTTTAGATGTAAGAGTTCATGTTTTTGGGGATACAAGCATTGGAGCCGGAACCCGTATCTTTGACGGAGCGGTTATTGGCGGAGACCCGCAAGCGCTTAAATATAAAGGCGAGCAAACTTTTTTGGAAATAGGCGAGAATTGCACCATAAGGGAATTTACAACCTTGAACAGGGGTTGCGGCGAGAACGGAATTACAAAAATCGCAAATGATGTTTTAATTATGGCATATTCGCACGTTGGGCACGACTGCCTTTTGGAACAGGGGGTGGTTATCTCCAATGGGGTGCAACTCGGGGGGCACGTAAAGATTGGGGAATTTGCTACCATTGGAGGCGGAACTTATGTTCAGCAGTTTGCCAAAATCGGCGCGTATTCATTTGCGGGGGGAACCTTGAAAATAGACAGAGATGTGCCGCCCGCTAGCCGTGCCCTTGGAGACCCGGCCCGTTTTGCCGGCCTAAATTTACACGCTTTGCGCAGATGCAATTTCCCTGAAGAGAGAATAGCCCTTTTGGAAAAAAACTACAGAGAGCTTTACAGAAGCGGCAGGCCCGCAGCGGAGATAATATCGGATTTTTTGAGCGGGAAAATTGAATGCGATCCGTTTTTAAGCGATTTTTTTAAAGACTTCAGCGGAAATTTACTATCTTCCCCCCATGGAAAAAGTACTGGCATTCTTTGACAAATTCGTAAAAACAGAAAGCGGAATTTATTTTTTGGGCAATTCCCTGTGGCACTGGACCTTAGCACTGGTTATAACCGTAGCGGTTTATTTTGTATCCCGGCTTGTTCTAAATGCTGTTGTAAAACAGATAGATAAAATCGCAAAGCGTACGGGAAACAAGCTGGCAGACATAGTTGTAGATGCCCTAAAGAATAGCAAGTTCTGGTTTTTTGCCATAATTGCAATTTTCTTTGGCGCAGAGATTGTGAATCTTGGCGAATATGATTTTTTGCCGCTCAAAATTTTAATCTTGACTACCTTCGTGCAAATCGGGATTTGGCTAAGCGTGGTGTTTAAGGATACGCTGAATAACTGGAGCCAAAAAAATAATCCTAATATCACCAAAAACGCGGGTTTCACAATTGTCTATTGGCTTGGCAAATTCCTTATTTGGGTTGCTATTTTGCTTTTGATTTTAGACAATCTTGGAGTTAAGGTAGTTTCGCTTATGGCAGGCCTAGGTGTGGGAGGCATTGCGATTGCCCTTGCGGTGCAAAAAATTCTCGGGGATTTGTTTGCCTCTATTTCCATAATGATAGACAAACCTTTTGAGGCAGAAGATTTTATCGCAATAGGCGACATTAGAGGCACGGTGGAATCCACAGGCATAAAAACAACACGCATACGCTCCATAACCGGAGAGCAGATTATCATTGCAAACAGCGATATTTTAGAGAGTCGCGTAAATAATTTCAAACGGATGAAAGAACGTCGCATAACATTTACTTTTGGTGTTGCGTATAGAACTGCTAGGGAACATTTGCAGGCAATAACGGATTTGGTAAAAGCCATTATAGAAAGCCAAAGCGATGCGCGTTTTGAGCGTGGGCATTTAAAAAGCTTTGACGCAAGTTCAATAGATTACGAATTTATTTATTGGGTAACTCATCCGGACTATGCTGTTTTTATGGATGTCCAGGAAAAAATAAATTTAGCTGTTATAGATGCATTTGCAGAGAGAAATATAGAGCTTGCCCGTCCGACTCAGATGGTATTTTTGAAGAATTGATATGGACTTGGTTGTTGACTGTTCCCGCAAAGGCGTTAATTTGGGGCTTTACGCAAGCGATGTAAGCTGTGAGTTTTCAGATCTTGATGCAAAAGGCGATGAGCTGAGTTCTCTCCTTGACAAGCTGCTAAGTGAGAATAATTTTGAACTTTCCCAAATTGAGCGGGTTTTGGTTACGCTTGGCCCCGGAAGTTTCACAGGCATTAGAGCGGGCATTGCCTTTTGCGAAGGATTGTGTTTTAGCGGCAAGAGAACTTTGCACGGTGTTTCGACTCTGAGGGCTTTGGCAAGCCATTTTCCGGAAGGCGAGGAAATAATTTTGCACGCAAGGGCAAATCTTTATTATGTGCTGAGAGACGGTCATGAAAATCTAGTGAAATTTGAAACCCCGCCGCAAACCCACGAAAACCTGCCCATTACCCCTTTTGCAAATCTAATCCCTCAAATAAACCCAAGCCGAACACAAAAAGCGAATTATTTGATGAATCCGTATTCCGCCCCTGAGGGGCCAGCCTAGGGCAAACATTTGGACAATGCCATAAATTTGTATATTAACCAGAAAGGGAGAGAAAGACACATGGCAACAATGATATTGGAACCGGCGACTGAACCCCGATAGCCCCGAGGGAAATTGTGAAATCCCCTAAATCCTAAAAATCGGGGACATCGGGGTTCTGACAATTTTACTAACTTTCTCCTTATGCGTAGATTCAATGTAACCGGGCTTTGTGTCCCTGACCAGGATTATATGGTTGACATTTCAAACAAAGTCAGCCAAATTATGGTTATGGTGGAAAGAGGGGATTACTTTACCATAAACAGAGCAAGGCAGTATGGGAAAACGACCACGCTTTGGATGCTTGACCATGAACTTGTCCGGCAGAGTTATACTGTAGCACATATAAGTTTTGAGGGAATAGGCGATACTCCATTTGAAAATGAGAGGAATTTCTGCGAATGCTTGCTTAGGCAAATAGCTAGGGAATTAAAGAGCAGAAAAATAAAAGCTTATTCTGCTTGGGAAAAACAGAGCGTTAAAACATTTGAGGAACTGGATGTTTTTTTAAATACCGCCTGCAAGAATAAAAAATTTGTCTTGATAATAGACGAAACAGATAAAACATCCAATAATCTTGTGTTTTTGCGATTTATAGGAATGTTAAGGGATAAATATCTGCTCAGAAAAAGCGGCAAAACTTATACCTTCCAATCCGTAATTTTGTGCGGCGTTTACGACATAAAAAATTTGAAAATGAAAATGGTTAAAGCCGGAACACACCAGCTGCATGACGGCGAAAAACGGATAAACAGCCCTTGGAACATAGCGGCGAATTTCAAAGTGGATATGTCTTTCTCCGCACCCGAAATAGCAACAATGTTGAACGAATACGAAAAAGACCACCAAACCGGAATGGATGTAAAAGCGATATCAGAAGAAATCAGAGCTTATACCAACGGCTACCCTTATTTGGTTTCCCGGCTTTGCCAAAACATAGATGAGGATTTGGAAAAAGACTGGACATCAAAAGGCTTGCAGATGGCGGTGAGACTAATTTTGATTGAGCAAAGCACTTTGTTTGACGATATGTTCAAAAATATAAGAAGCAACACAGAATTAAGGGATTTGCTTTACAGCATTTTGATAAACGGAAGGTCATATTCATTCAATTCGGACAATTATGGCATGGAGCTTGGGCTTTTATTCGGGATTTTAACGCAAGGCAAGGAAAAAATTGCTATACACAACCTCATCTTTGAGACCAGAATAACAAATTATTTTTCAACGGAAAAAGATATAAGCGACAGCAAATTGATGATGCGAACGCCAATAGACGCCGTGACAGAGGGAAACAAATTC
>LIUG01000029.1:16867-41887 GCA_001462245.1 Candidatus Fibrimonas termitidis | reverse complement strand
AAGCAAGGGTTTTTTGAAAAAAAAGTTAAAATATGTGATAAATGGGCAAAAATGGCGTTTTTTGCGCAAAAACGCCCCTGTAGGGGCAAGGCGTGCCTTGCCCTTCCTATTCGATCAACATGACCGCCGGTCAGTAATCCTCATTGTCGCATTTAAATCCCTCACATTCCCCCCGAGGATTAATGTAGTAAACGCTGATTTACTCCTAGTGATCAGTGATTAGTGGCTAGTGGTTAGCAAAAAGCAAGAATTTAAGCATTTTTCGCTGACCACTGACCACTAATCACTAGCCACTAACCACTAGCCACTGCCAGTTAATCAGCGTTTACTATAGAAATAATTCCAAGCCCACTGCTCAGGGTACTCCAAAATCCAATTTTCAAAAATCTTTGCGATTTCCGCCGGATTTATCTTTGAATAAGGCTCGTAAATACGCTCAATTCTTATTATATGTTCCCTATTCTCCCTAAACGTCCTAAAAAGCACAATGCTTGCCCCCAACTTATTAGCCGTTATAGGCAACTTCAAAAACAGAGGAACCCTTTGCCCCAAAATATCAAAATACTCCCCGCCACGCTTAGACTGGTCTGCCATCACCGCCAAAATCTCCTTATTGCGAATAACTTTTTTCAAAACCATCGAAACCTCAAAATCCCGAACAATTCTCACATTTCTCGTCCTCCTCAAATTCACTAAAAACCTATCCAACCTCTTATTCCTAAACTCCGAAACCACCAAATTAACAAAACTCTCAACTCGGAGCTCTCCACTCTCAACTAAATTCCCCAACCCCCTATGCAGCATCTCAAACGCCCCCAAATGAATACTCACAAAAACAACCGGCAGCTCCGGAACCAAATCAAAATTCTCAAACTTCACGGGAACTTTTTTATTCTGCAAAAATCTTAAGCTATCCAAACCGTTCAGAAAAAGATTTTTATACACCTCTTTGGGTTTTATTTGCAAATTCGCCTTTTTTAACCGCCCTAAAATGTAATCCCTTTCTTTTCTGAATTTGAGCAGATAAATAGGGTAAAGCAATTCAAAGAGAAAGCTAAAAATAATACTCATAATTCAGCAGCAAGGGGAAAAACGGGAATTGGTAAATTTTCTCTTCCCTTGGAGGGTTTTCATTTGTGTGGTAAAAAGTGTAGAACAGGTTTTGGTGGTCGGTAAGGTTTAGAATCGTGAAACCGAAATTCCACTTGTCTTTTTTGCCCCAGTCTATCAACTTTGTATCCAGACGGAAATAGGGAGTTTGCAAGGCTACATTGCGATTGCCCCGGCGAGACCTAATCTCATAACCCGGAAAATATGCATCCATTTCGTATTCCGATATATAACCGAGATATGGGGTATAAGGCATTCCGCTGGCCCACTTCAGTTGAAAGGAAGTGCGCAAAAAATAATTCTCCTCAAACCAATTGAAAGATAAATCGGCCTTTAACGCATATGGTTGGTGCCAGTTCGGAAAATAAGCCTTGTTCGGACCATCTTTGAAAACGGAAAGTCCCTGATTCCAGTTTACGCCGCCGCTCACAAAACCCTCCGGTTTTTGCAAAGAAACCTCGTAGCCAAAGGAATAACCCTCGCCGGTTATAATCAGATCTCCGAGAGATTCTATCTGGCTTGAGGTTGAATCGTTCATGCTTTGCTCGCTGTATATCGTTAAATCGTTCTGCGTTTTGTAGTATGCTTCCGTATTGAAATTGAACATCCCGAAAATATTGGAAAGGGAGTAGCCCACTGCGGTGAGTACGGAACTTGATGGTTTTATTTTCCCGTTTATTGCCGTTGTGCGCGATGGATAATAAAATTCGTTTAATGCTTCCTGATCGGAAAACATAAGGTTATTCAGGTATTGCAAATAATAACCCGTGTGGAATTCCAGTTTTTGATCCTCCTTGAATTCCCACGAAGCGGCAAAACGAGGCTCAACGCCAAAATGCTCCGCAAGCGCATGATAGTTAAACCTAAGCCCGTATTGCAATTCCCAATCATCCGGGCGCCAGGTATCCTGAGCATATAATATATGGTGGTATGCTTGGGGTTTATCTTCAAATGTTTGCCCGCTCATTTCAATGTCCTGCACAAATGAAACTTCGGAAAATTCCAAATCATAACCAACAGCCAAAGTGTGCTTGTCTATTCCCGAATACTCAAACGATTGGCGGCTTGCCAGTGTGTAAACCCCATTCTGCATCGCAAGCAAATCTTCTACTGCGAAGTCTTGATGAAATTCGCTATAAGAAAAGCCTCCTATCCACTTCCACTTATCGTTTATTTTATATTGCAGAGTTACCGGCAAAACGGTGTTTCCCCATTCAACAAAGAGCGGCGAAAAATTCAGAATATCCGCACCGGTATATATTGCCCAATGCAAGTCAAGTCTATCGTTTATTTTATAATCAAAGGCCCCCTGAATATCCGTGAATTTGTAGTCCACGGTAAAGTCGGTTGCCCCTACGGCTTTTAAAGCGTCCAGGATTTGCTTTATATAAGTGCTGCGTGCCGCTAATATCCATCTGGCGTTTCCTTGGTGCCCTTCCGTATGTGCCTGTACTGCGAAAGTGCTGATTTTCACGGAGTTTTTGCTGAACCATTCATCCAAAGTATCATTGCCGCCCTTTCTGCTATTTATAGCGGCAACGGAACTCAAACGGTTGCCATACTCAGCGGGGAAACCGCTTTTGTAAAATTTAACATCGTCCACCGCCTCTACCAAAAAGGTTGAGAAAAGCCCAAAGAAATGCGTTGGAGAATAAACAATTCCGTTATCCAGCAAAAACAGATTCTGGTCGCTCGCTCCCCCTCTAACATAAATCTTTGTGCTAAAATCCGAACTGGCAACAACCCCCGGCAAAGCCTGAATGCTGCGTATAACATCCGCCTCCGCAAGCCCCGGCATTCTCTTTATATTCTTAGCGCTCACAACCGATTCCCCAAGTTTACGCTTAGGCTTTTTGCGAAGTTGCACCAAAACCTTCCGCAACTCAGTAACCTGCTCCTCCGGAACCTTAAACTCAGGAACAGAATCCAAACCACTCTCAACTCTCAACTCTCCACTCTCAACTTCCTTGCTTCCATCATCAAACAAAGTAACATTCTCATCCCCCCGTATTTCCATCGAAAAAGACGAATCACTTCCCAGATATTTCAGTTCATAGCACTTAGAATTAACGCATATATTCCAAATTGTGTCTTTGGGCAGTTCAAGTTTAAATTGCTCGTTAAAACGTGCGGTAATAGCTGTACCGCTTTCAAGCACCTCAATTTGCAAAGAATCGCTCCCGGCAAAGTCGGGGTCTGTAACTATGCCAAAAAAAGTGAGTAAAAGAGGAATCACTATTCTTTATCGTAAGCGGAAATTGGCCCTACTGTTACCGTATTGTAGCCTCCATCCACATACATGATTTCAGAGGTCACTCCAAAGGAGAGGTCGCTTAAAAGGAAATATGCGGCGCCGCCAACATGTTCCGGAGTGGTGTTTTCACGGAGAGGAGCTATTTTGCGGTGGATTTTGAGCAGGTCGGTGAAATCGCTGATGCCTCGGGCTGCGAGTGTGTTCACAGGGCCTGCGCTGATGGCATTAACTCTGATTCCCTCCGGGCCAAGGTCGTAGGCTAAATAACGAACAATGGATTCCAATGCGGCTTTTGCTACGCCCATCACATTGTAGTTTTGAACAACTTTTTCGCTGCCCAAGTATGTAAGGGCCAAAACCGAACTGCCTTTTGCCATCAGAGGCTTGAAGGCACGGGTTAGGGAAACAAGGGAGTATGCGGAAATATCCATCGCCTGCAAGAACACGTCCTTGGGGGTAGGCAAAAACCGGCCTTCCAAATAAGCTTTATCCGCAAAACCAACGGCATGGACCAAAAAATCGCATTGACCGACATCCGCTTTATACTGCTCGGCAACTTTGAGAATATTCTCTTCGCTGGAAACATCGCAGTCATAGAGTTTACGGCCGGGATAGTCCTGAAGGAGTTTGTCTAAATTGCGTTTTAAGCGCTCGCCATTGTAACTAAATGCTACATCAGCACCTTCGTCCAATAGTTTTTTAGCTATGCCCCAAGCTATGGAACGGTCGTTGGCTACGCCAAAAATAATGCCTTTTTTCCCTTTCATCGACATGACTCCTTCTATTAATTACCTTTTAATCCAAATTCCGGCTTTTGCAAAAATATCTCTGTTTGAAGGTTCCGGCAATACTTTGGTTTGAATCCATCTAAATTCTTCTTTTCCGCATATTCCGAATTTGCGTATTAAATCATCTTGGGCTTTTTCGTAAGCAGCAGCCATTCTCAGCTTTTCTTCTTCGCCGGACTCCCCCATTTCTTTCAACCATTCTTGCCCCATAATAATAAGGGCCTCGCTTGCTTTATTAAAATTACGGGCTTTTTTGTAGCCAATCTTAAGATCAGCGGGTTCTTTGAATTGCTCCGTGGCCGGTTCAATATATTCGTCATCCGCAGCTAGGAACATTTCTCTTTCTTCCGTTTTGGCAGCTTCCTCTAAACAGGAAACAAAGACAAGAGCTATTACCACAAAAAAGCAGAATAAAATTTTATTAAATGGTCCGGAATAACACATAGAAGTAAAGATAAAAAAAAAAATGCCAAACTACAAGCTTTTTATGAAAAAATGCGAAAAAAACGGGTTAAAAGGTGGGATTTAGGGATAAAAATTATATAAAATGTATAACCCTCGCTATCCGGCTCCAGCGGATGTCTGTTGGCAGGTAAATCCAGGTCCAGGGTTTTAGCAATTCCACCTTGGATTCCTTGTCTAAACTGAAGTATATTATAAAAGCTTTGGCTTTTATATTCTTTGCGCTCACAAAACCCCAGTAGCGGCTGTCAGCCGAGTTGTCGCGATTATCGCCCATCATAAAATAAACCTTGTGTTTTACTGTGTATTCGGAAACAGGCTTGCCGTTTACCAGTATTTGCCATTTCAGCTCCAATTTTTCGCCGCCGGCAGAATCTTCCGCAGCTCGGGCATTTTCAAATTCCACATTCGCTTCCAAATCTTCCAGTTGGGAACCGTCAAAGGCATCGTAGCCAACCAAGCGGCTGCCAAAAAGGCTTTTTTGCGGCATATTGAGATTATAGCGCGCCAAAAAGCCCGTCCTAGCCAATTTACTGAAAAAACCCAGGTTTATATCACCGCTAAGGGTATCCCCCATTTTAAAACCCTGAGGAATTATGCGATTTCGGCTGAGAATTGCGTTTATCAGCAAATATTTGTGGTTTTCTATCGGCACGCGAAAGTTTTTAAAGAAAAAGTCTTGCAACTCTGCTCCGCCTTTAGTCATAGAGATGTTGAATTCAACAAGGCTATCGGGCATTTCCTGAATCATGAGGGAACGAATCCACCAAAGGTCGTGGGCGGAGAGTGTATCAAGTTTTATGGTCTCTCCCGGTTCGGGCACTTTTATTTCCTTTAAGTAGTCTCGAGGGGAGTTTCCTCTGGTTTTTTCGGTGTATTTGCCAAGACCGCCTATCTGTTTTTCAACACCGTCCAAAAACAATTTCCCGTTTTTAACCGCAATTTTTTGCCCGCTCTTTGCAATGCACCTTTTTATGTAATCTTTAGGGCCGTCTGCGTAATGGATTAGCTTGGGGCTGCCACTCGGGGCTTGATTATCCCAAAAAAAGTTGCCTAGCATTAAGGCGTTTGCAAGGTGGGTATAGCGCTCGCGGTCGTAGTCCGGATATTCAGGCTCGCCCGGATAGCGGAAAATCACAATTTCACCGGTATCCGGCTCGGAAACAGGGATTTTCCTGTGGGAGAACGGAATGGGAACGCCGTAAATAAATTTTAAACCTAAAAGAAAATCGCCTTCAAAAAGAGTATCTTCCATTGACCCGCTGGGGATTTTAAACGCCTGTACGGCAAAAGCTATCACCACAAGAGCGGTAGCTATAGGTATGGCGAATTCCCGGAGAAAAGCTTTTAAAAATTTCATCGTCCGAAAAAGTAGAAATTTCTAACTTACCCTCCATGCCATTTCGCATCATCAAAGTCCTAATCCTGCTTCCTCTTAGTATTTTTGCCCTTGAAATACAGCGCGACAACGCCGGAGAATTCATTTTCACGGACGATGTTTTGGCTTTAACCGATGCTCCTTGCAAAGACGGCTTGTTCTTTATGCCGGCTAATTCGACTTTTTTCGGCAATGCGGAAACTCCCGGAATTCCTTTTAGAACTTATACAATAGCTTTGCCGAGTTCCTCTCTGCCAAGCGTTAATGTGGAAAATATCGGAACGGAAAAATTAAACGGCAAACCGTGCGGAGCAGAGCAAAATCCGGCTTCCATAAGGGTGGGCAAGCCCTATTTGAAAGATAATTTGTGGAGAGTTAAAATCAATGTCCCTCTTCTTTATTCAAGCGGCAATTCATGGAATTTGCGGAAGAATTTCAGAGTGAGAATAAATTTCAACGGAAATGCAAGCGGAAATTCGGTTGGCAAAAGAGCGCTCTCTTTAGTTGAGAATAAAAGCGCCGCCTCAAGATTCGGCATTAGGCAAGCGAGTTTAAGTTCCCGCATAGCATCGAAAAGTTCTATGGCAAATATTGACTGGCTGGCCAGAATTGGGATAGGCAGCACGGATTTGTCAACGCTTGCAGACGGAATGTATGCTATCTCTTTTGATGATTTGAAAAAAAGAATTAACGACAAAATACACGGAATAGCTATCTCCGATTTGCGGTTGTTCGGAGCATCGCCGGATACCTTGCCGGAATCTATGGGAAAAGAAATTATTTTTCCAAACGCAGAGGAAATTCCAATCATAATAAAAGACATAAATAACAACAAAATTTTTGACAGTGGCGATACAATAGCATTTTTTGGCTACGGTACCGCAATTTGGAAAAAAAGCAATTCCCAAAGCGGGATGGATTATTATTTTTCCAATTCGCCATACAGCTTTTACCAGTATTTTTATTTGGGCGCAGGCGGAACCGGAAAGAGGCTCGGCAGCAAGCAGGAAACCATAGGCAATGCAAGAGAAATAAATTGGAAAAAGTATGCCCGCTCGGAAAAGGATTTGATTTTGCGAGATAATTATTTTGGCGACAGTTTTATAGAAGAGAATACAGGCAAAGAATGGTTTTGGGCATGGGGCGCAAAAAATTCCGCAGTCACGGTTAATCCGGCAGATTTTCAAAATTCCGTGAGAAATTTAACGGGCTTGCAGGGAAATTCCATTCTCATAGGCGTATCGTTTTTTCCAAGGCGTTCAACACAGTCGGGTCCAAGTTTTTCTTCATTGCCGTGGCAAGAGAAAATGAAAAATATAAATTTTAATTTTTATTTTCAAAACCAGAAGTTGCAAAATATAATAGACACCATTTTCGGCGGAACATTTGTTTTTGCAAGCGCAAATGCAAATGCAACAAATAATTCCCACAAGCTGGAAATTTTAAGCACCGGGCAAAACGACAGATTTGACGGTTTATCCATCGCCTACAATTACAACATTATGCAAAGCTCAGGCGGTGAATGGCTGTTTCCGGGGCTTGAGACCGGTGCTGTAAAAATTCCTGTGCCTGCAAATATGGAACTCATCAAAACAAAAGATTTTATTCCGGTGGAAATAATAGAAGCCGCAAATGGCTATGCAAGCGATATAATATCAAGCGAAGGGGATACAAAATATTTTTTGCATAAAAAAGGCAGTTATAAAACCCCTGCTATTATTGAAGCCGTTCCGAATAAAGTTAATTCTGTCTCGCAACCCACGGAAATCCCAGTTCAAACCGAATATTTAATTTTGACTTCCGAAATTTTGCAAAACAATGCCGTTAATTTAAAGCAGTTCAGGGAAAGCGGAGCGGCTCCTGTAAAATTAAACACTTCTGTGGTTTTAGCGGAAGATATCTATAGAAGTCACGGAGCACAGAAAAATTCACCCGTTGCAATCAGAGATTATCTCAGATATGCAAAAGAGCGTTGCCCGAATTTAAAATACGTTCTGCTTGCCGGAAATGGGAATTATGACTATAGAAAACTCAGGACAAATGTAAAGGCAAATTTAATCCCACCGTATGAAACGGAAGATTTATCCACCGATGACTTTTTTGCGGTTCTGGATTCCGGTGAGGCGGTGAGGTTTGGAAATTATGAATTAGCTTTGGCTATTGGCCGCATTCCCATTTCAAACGCAAATGAATTTGAAAATTATATTCAGAAAGCAAAGGATTATGAAAGCGTTTCCGCAATGGACAATGGAATTTGGCGAAACACAATTATATTCAACGCAGATGATGCAATGCAGGGAACAATTTATGACGGAATTGAACACACAAAACAGATGGAAAGAACTGCTACCCATGCGGATACGCTTTCACGAAAACAGGGGTTTGCAATAGATTGGCGAAAAATTTCACTGTTGCAATACGAAAGAGACGGCAATAATAAAAAACCCGATGCTGCAAAAGAGTTGCTGCTTCGATTAAATCAAGGCGCTCTTTTCACTTTTTATTACGGCCACGGCAATGCCGTTATGTGGGCGGATGAGGATTTGCTGAACACTACGTCTTTGAACAATATCTCAAACATGGGGAGGTACACAATTTTAGGCTCTTTCTCATGTTTGGTAGCGCGTTTTGACGATGTGGCTACTGCCAGCCTTTCCGAAGCATTTATTACCGCGAAATCCAAAGGGGCCATAGCTGCGATAGGTTCTTTAAGAGAGAGCTATGCCAGCTATAATGAAATGATTGCGAAAAAAATTCTGGGCAATTCTTTAACGGAAAGCATTTTTTTGGGCGATGCCATTCTAAGAGCAAAGCAAAGCGTTTCTTATTCTTACAGTTCCGAGAGATACAATAATGAAAAATATGTGCTTTTGGGAGAACCTGTTTTGAGTTTGCCAAAGCGGGAAATTTCATTGGAACTGGAAAATTTTCCCGATACAATTCAAGCTCTGCAAAAACTGAAAATCGCAGGCAAGGCTTCCGTGCAAACCGGAAAGGTTCATATGCAAATTCTGGAAGGCGAAAAAACCAAAACCTTAACTCAAAAGAACTGCGAAAGAGATTATTGTTCTGCCGGCATAAAAATATCAGGCAGCCCGATTTACAGCGAGGAGCTGCAAATAAAAGACGGTAAATTCTCAACCGAACTGATAACCCCTCGCAAACTCTCGCTCGGCGATACTTCTGCGCAAATAAGGCTTTGGGGTTATAAACCCGGAACTGCGGGAATAGGGAGAAGCACAATGCGCGGCATTTTGCTATCGGGAACTTCGTCTTATGCGGATTCTATTAAGGACTATACTCCGCCGGATATAAAAATTTATCCGTGTATGCGTTCGGGAGTTGTAGCTCCTTATGGGGAAAATGCGCAGGTGAGTTTGGAAATACCGGCCTGTTTGGATATTGTTATAGAAGATTCCACCGGCATAGATTACAGGGAAGAAGCAGATGAAGGAATTTCCTTTGAGGTAAGCCCGATTCTGAATTCTTGGCATCCTTGGCCCTTTTCGGAGCAAACCGGAAAGCGGGCGGTTGCCAGAATGAATTTCGGAGCATCTTATGACCCGGGCGAATATGTTTTTAAGGTGAATGCGCAGGATATTCTCGGCAATATTGCGTTTCGCTCCCTCAGGGTTTCGCTCAATCAGGAAATAAAGGCGGGGCTGGCAGATGTTTTTAATATACCCAATCCTATGAAAAAAAACGGAACAACATTTTATTTCAAAGATCTATCGGGTGAGAGGCAGAGCAATATCAGAATAAAAATTTTTGACCAAAACGGCAGGCTGGTTAAAACCATAAACAATGCTATTTCCGGAGTAACTCACTGGGACGGCAGGGATTCAAGAGGCCGCTTGCTTGCAAACGGGCTTTATCACTATATTGTGCAAAGCACCGTGCAGCCTTTAACGGAAGGCGGCGGCAAAAAAAACTTTGAGAAAAAACAGAAACTGCTCATTTCGAGGTGATTTCCGCTCTTATGTTTAACGTTAAAGTTCGGCGCAGATTTGGGCAAAATTTTCTAGATATGGAAATGTCAAAAAAAATCGCAGATGATCTGCCAAGCTCACCGCCGGATTGCATTTTGGAAATAGGTCCGGGACATGGAGCCTTAACCGAGTGGCTGCTACCCAAATGTTCGAGTTTAACAGCCATAGAGATAGATAATTTCTGCATTCCAAAGTTGCAGGAAAAATTCAAGAATGCCGAGAATTTCAATCTTATCCATAAAAATTTTTTGCAATTCGATATTGAAGCGTGGCTGAACGAGCATCCCAATTCCTTAATTGCAGGCAACCTGCCTTATAATATGGCTACCGCAATAATTACGCATATATTGCCGCATATATCAAAAACCAAGGGATGTATGTTTATGACCCAGCTCGAGGTTGCGGAGAGGATTACCGCACAGGCAGGCTCAAGGAGTTACGGCAGCCTTTCGGTTTTCTGTTCATGCTACGCCCGGAGCCGCATAATAAGGCGCATAGGCCCGGAGCATTTTAGCCCCAAACCCAAAGTGAGCAGCGCAACGATTATGTTTGAACCCTTGGAAAACCCTATTTGCCAAAACAGCGGATTTTTTGAATTCATAAAAGCGGCATTTTCGCAAAAGAGAAAGACTTTGGCAAATTCGCTCTCCGCCCACTACAGCAAAGAAGAAGTTATAAACACGCTAAAGAAATTGCATTTAACCGAAAACACAAGAGCCGAAGAATTATCACGTGAAAATTTAATCACCATATTTTCTACCTTTACCGAGTTATGAAGAGTTTTTTCCGTGTATTTACCACCGCCTTCGCTATGACACTCGTTGTTGCGGCTTTAGCATTGTTTTTTTATACGGAGCGGAGCAGCAAAGCATTAAATGATGTTAAGCTAAATGCGGAAACTATGTTTTCTAACTGGGAAAAACAAAGCAATTGCCTTGAAAACCCGCAACCGTGCGCCGATTATTCGCAGCAGTTTACCACTTGGCTATCACAGTTTGAGCAATACAAGGAAGATAAGGAGCAAAAGCCGCAATTTCAATACTACATATTCTTAAAGGAATTGGACGAGCAGTATGTTCCCGAATTAAATTCCGGCGGATTGGTGGCTCTTGCACTAGCTTCCTCGGTATTGTTGCTGTTTGTTTTTTCAATAGTTCATCTTTTAGGCGGGCAAAAAAAAACTAAAAACTCGGAGATGAGGGCCGAAGTACCGACTAGAAGAACGGAATCTGTGTATCCAAAGCCCCAAGTGACTCGAAAAGCGGATTTTACCACCGCGGTTTCGGAGAACAAGCCTGATATTAATAGTTTGCTCCGCAAAGCGACCGAATGTTCGGATAACGAGCCGATGCAGGCCATAAGTTATCTGGAGCAAGCCATTGAAGGGAGCCTCAGTACCAAGCTTTCCATTCCGGCTCTGCTTTTGTGCGGCAGCTTGCGTTTGAAGAATAAAATAGGCGAAGACAGAGGCAAGGAGCAGCTTCAAAAAATTATATCAGCCTCGCCTCAAGGCTCGGAAGCCCAAAAAGCGCAAATACTGCTGGATACATTCAAATGACTTTCTGATTATCTATCTTTGACAGTATGTATAACATTATTCGTTTATCGGAGCAACTCTCTGAAAAGCATATAATAATCCATTCCACGTGTACAAGTGCTGAGAGCATTTTATGCGAAATGGTACAATCATTGTCCGACGAGCTTGGGCCTGAGGTTTGCGAAGATATCTCAAATGCGGTTTTAGCAAGGGAAAAGGTCAGAAGCACAGGCATTGGCCATAGCGTTGCGGTTCCTCACACTAGAACAGCATTGGCTAAGCAGCTCTATTGCGTTGTGGCTACTTCGGAAAAGGGCATAGAGTTCAAGGCTCTGGATGGTAAACCGGTGAGTTTGTTTTTCCTGATAATAAGCCCGGATTTCACGGTTGGCCCTCACCTTACAATAGTTTCTGCTATATGCCATTTGGTCGGCAAAAACGCAACAATAAGCACTGAATTTAACCAGGCGCAAACCCCGGCTGAATTTATGGAGCTTTTAAAAGCAGAAGAGGAAAAGTATATGATATAATCGGAATGAGTGGATTCGAACCACCGACCACTTGAACCCCATTCAAGTACTCTACCAGACTGAGCTACATTCCGAAGCTCCCTAAAACTAGAAAACTTTTTTCTTATTGCGTCTTTATGCTTTCCAAACCCGCCTTGCCAAAGGCGAACAAAACACCCACTTCCGCATTCCACGACTGATCGTAGTCCTTATTTAGAATCATTTCGTAGCCGCCCTTCAAGCGAATGCGAAACTGGCTCTCTCTAAAGAATATAATTCCGCCGTTTAAGCTATAGGCAAACCCAAAGGCATCGCCAAAGCTGTAATTCCTTTTTTCCCTGCCTGGGTTCCTAGCTCCTATTTGGGCCTCGACAAACGGGGTTATATCACGTTGTATAAACTGCTGCTCAAAACCAAGCCACCCACCCACTCCGCCTTCCGGAGCCGTTAAATCAAACTCAAAGGTCACAGCCGATAGCTCTGCAAACTGAATACCGAATAAAAGAGACGGATTTACAAAAGCCGAGCTTTGCTCCTTATAGCTTGGACTGCTCGCCGGGCTTAGAATACCAAGGCCAAACCCCACGTTTAACCAAGGGGAATGTTCTTTTTCTTCATTAGGCTTGCCTAGGCTCAAAGGCTGCGCAAAAGAAAAAGAAGCTAAAGCGAGAATAAGAAATATGTAACGCATGGAGGCTAATATAGAAAACGATTTTACTAATTTGCCGTCATGTTTCGTGTGTTTCTTTTCCTTTTCGTTTCGCTCTTGTTTGCCGCTTCGCCGCAAGTGATTAACCGTGATATGAGCAAGAGGATTTTATTTAAAGACCCGGATATTAAAACCGGTTATTCACCGCTTATGCTTGAGAAAAATTCACGAGCAGATTCCCTTTTGCCGGCTCTCAACGGAGATATGGCTTTGGCAGATTTGCTAACCGCCAACCCGGGCTTGTGGAGTATTGAAAATTTGCGAAACGAAAAAAACATAAGCACAAAATTGCATATGAATATAATTTATATAGACGGCATAAGAGAAGAATCGTATTGCGATTTTTCAAAAACGGCTAACGCAGAAAACTGGGAACTATCCATAGGCGTGGACTTTGTATCCGGCAGTTCAAACACGGCGGGAATACATATTCAGCAATGCATAGAACTGGTTAGAGACAGCATAGGTTACGCAACACAGGATTCGGCAGGAAAAGTTTTGGTTGTTCCGCCTAAAAAAATTCTGGACGAAATTGAAAAAAGCAAAATACCCGACGTTATTCCTATAGACCTGCAAATGAAATTGCTAAAGGCTCACAAAGGCGTAGAAGAAAACGGTCAGTGCCCCGGCGATATTGAAGCCTATCTTATTCTTTTAGACGTTTGGGCGCAAGTTCAGAGCATTGAAATGGATCTTCCGGTGATAAGCGATGCCCTGTATAGAGAAACCGTGCAAAGCTGCGCATTCAACAGAGAGTGGAACAAAAGGTACAGCGAAACAGCAACTTTCCGTTGCAATTCAAGCGATATATGCGAATACAACCAAAGCGGAGACGGCAAAACATATTGGAGCTGGAATGCCCATAGCAATCGCTTGGAATTTGAAAGAAAAAAAATTCTGTTTATTCCATATGGCAAAAAGAGCATTCGCAATGGCGGAACTATGCTTGATTTGCGCATAACCCCGCTCTCCTCAAGGCTTTTTTTGGAAAGCTATCTGAACCTGAAAGGCGAACCTGTGAGCCTGGGCCTTATAATTGTCTCTTCTTAAGTTCTTTTTTGAAAAGAATCCAATAGTCTTTGCCAAAGAATAGCAAGTAGTTTGCGAAAAGCAAAAGCAGGTAGAGCAGGCGTTGGTAAGAACCCAAGAATAACGGGACCACCAGCAAAACCAAGGCCCCCAAAATAGCTATCCATTTAAACGCTATGGGCAATATGAAAAACAGGTGAATCTCTCTGTTCGGATTGAGCGTAGCAAGGGCAAAGAAAAAAGAGCACTCCATATAAGCAAAGGTTTCAACAGGCGTCATAATTAAAAGCGAGGCCAAAACCGCGCTGAACCATGCGAACAAAAAATAAACGGTTAAAAGAGTTGAACCCCACGCATTTTCCAGCCAAAGCATAACGCTGTAAAAAAACCAAAGCACAAAGAATACCAAAAAACTATTCGAGATAGGAATTGCCAGAAATGTAAATATGCGCCAAATTTCTCCATGGAAAACAGCATGAGGGTTAAGAACAAGCTGTTCTTCAAAACCGGGTTTTCCCATTACCAAAAAGAAGCCCACCGCCTGTATAGCAGTTAAGGCCAACGGCAGTTTGGGTATAGACAACCACTTAAGATTGTTGTCTATCCAAAGCAGCCAATTTGGGAAGTTTATTTGCCGCATTTATTTTCATTTGCTATTCTTCTTCCGAAGATGCTTCAATTTTTTTTATCAAATCTTCAAGGACCTTGCCTCCGCTCTTTATGTTATCCGCCATTATTCTCGCATCATCGGAGAGTTCGCTGTTTGGGAATTTTTCAAGCATTTCTTGAAACGCAATCAGCGCAAGGGAATCGTTTTTCTCATATTCGCTAAGTACAAAACCTCGCATAAAATATGCTTTATAAACATCCGGATCATCTGCCCAAAGTCCTATTATCGCCTTATACTCATTAACTGCTGCGCTATACGACCCCAATTCCTGGTAAATATTTGCCAGTTCATAAGAAGTCGCTTTTTGTATGGAATCGTTTTGCGGGAATAGAGTTCTGGCTTTTTCCCAAAGGGTTTTCACCTTTTGCAAATCGCGGTTCTCATATTGTTTTTTTGCCTGTGTTGCAAGTTCCGCAAAATTGTTCGAAGAAAATTCCAAACCCCAAGAAGTGTCTATAACTGCAACCGGAACAATTTTCTTTGCCAATACCCGTTCTTGAACGCCTGCAAACTCCTTGTACCTTATGTTTTTGTATGCCGCTCTCTTAATGGCCTCCCAGTTAGCTGCTTGGCCGTAATTCTGCTTATTCAAAGCGAACTCCCTTTTATATGCTATATCCGGAATGCTGAGCCAAACAGCTACGTCCAGCTTTGATTCCTCAAAACTCTTCGGCAAAAACAGAGAATCCTTCTCCGCTTCATAAGCCGCTTTAAGAGTATCTTCCGGTATGCCCAGCGTAGAAGACAAAAGCGAATCCGTTAAAACCTGCACATAAGCCTGATCAATAAGTTGGCGCGTCCATGCGATGTATTCATAAGATTTGTCCAGGCTTTTTTCTCTTGCAACTTTGGCGTAAAGATTTGTTTCCACTAGGCTGTTCAAGGCATTTTCTCTGCGGAAGCCCGCACGCCGCATTGGGTGGATTTTTGCCTGCAATTCCAAAACATCTTTTTCTGTTATAAACGGACTGCCGCCGATTGTCGCTAAAACAACAGAGGAATCAAGCGGAAAATCCCCTTCTTTTTCCAATATGGATTTCACAAGGCTTTTAGATCTGTCCCAAGGTTTCAACTGAGGGGCTATAATCGAATCTATGTAAAACACATAGTATGCCTGAGTGTCCGGAGCACGTAAAATCTGCGTGAATTTTTTAGCACCCAATTTTGAAATTTCGCCATCAAGAGCGGGAAACATACCAATATCCATAATGGCATGCCCCTGTTTGGCAATAGGCATTTCCGCAGCTATCTTTGCGAATTCCTCTTTTGTGGAAATATTTTTTATTTTGCTCGCTAAAACAGAGGAATCCGCATCGGAAAGGCTTAACAATTTGTATGCCGTTTTTGTTTGAAATTCCTCGGGATGTTTATTGTAATATTCTTCTGCGCCGGGCGGCTCTATTTTAACAAGCTCAACATTGTAGAGCTTTTTTAGCCTATCCGTTTCCGAGCTTAGCAATGCACGGCGGCAACTATCTATAATGGCGGCTTTATTGGAATCATTCACCAAAGCCGCAAGCTGCGGATTCTTTTCTAAGAATAAATCTGCCGCTACTTTTTCACGCAAGTTTACAAGCGGCATAAAAGAAGAAGAGGAATCCGTATAGAGCGCTTTGTTTTGCTCATAGTAATCGGAAAGCGCTTTATTTGTAACCCCCATATTCGCTCGCAAGAAAAAATAAGCATAAACTTGGGACAGCCTTGCGTTTTCGTTGCTTGCCAAATCTTTTTGAATGGTAGTTTCCGCTCCGGCAAATAGAATACGGGCAGTTTCCGCCAATCGCCTTGTATCCGCAGTTTGCTGCAGATCGGCAGTTATGGATTTCTTATCCCGGGCGTTCTCCGGCCTTATGGCGGCCAAAAACTCCGCATCGGAAACGAACAGCGAGGTATTGCCTATTTTGGCTATGACTTTATCTTGCGGAGCAGTACTGCAACCGAAAAAGCAAGCTGAAACAGCAACAAGAGTGGTGAGAATATTACGCATGGCAACTCCTTTAACTTTTTAAAGACACCAAGGCTTCTTCCTTGGTTTGGTAAACATCTAACAATTTATTTGCGCCTACAATTTCAATAATTTCAAAAACATTATCATTAGGGCTTGCTATTTTAAAGGAACCTTTCTTTGAAATGAGCATTTTTGATATTCTAAGGATTGTACCGAGTCCGGTACTGTTTATGTAGCGGAGTCTTGAAAAGTCCGCCACCAAATGCACCAAGCCTTCGTTTTCAGATAAGTTCTGCACGAATTTTATTACGTCTTGAGCATTGGTGCTGTCTAAATCTCCTTCCAATGTAAGCAAAAAACAACCCGGATGTTCCGCTATTGGAGAAGAAGATATTTGTACTGTTTCATCTAGCATGTTATACCTCAACAATTTTGGTTGCTTGTACAATGATTTCCGTTTGATTAACGTCTAAATTAACCGAATTTGAAAGCATTTTTATCAGGGCTATTCCCCTGCCCCTCGTTGCCTCCATATTTATCTCAGGATTTCTATATTTGCTAAAAAGAGTCTCTATAGCTATTTTGTCCAAGTTGGCACGTGAATTTTTAACGACTAAAACAACTTTTTTTCTGCTTATAGCTAGGCTGGCATAAAAGCTCTTGCTGCCGGAATCCGAATAATCAACCGCATTGTTCGCCAATTCGTCCACTACTGTTTCCAGATGGAAAATCAGCTTTGGTTTGAAGCCTTTTTTTGCAAGCACCGAACAGACCAGCCTTCTCAAAAAAGTGACGCAATTTCTTTGCAATGGAAGAGTGAGCGCAAACAGCTCTTTTGAACCCAAAAAATGAAAATCCGATATTGCAGACTGCGCAGTACCGTAAAAATGGAACACCCTGTCCAAACCCATTAGGGATAAACGGTCTTGCAGGAATTGGGAAGCGGAGCATATCGCTAAATCTCCGCCTCTCTGTTGCAGTGTTTTGCGGCATCCCATAAGGGTACCTACAAATGGGGAATCCATAAAGTTGACATTTTCCAAATTTACAACAACAAAGAGATTGCCTTTTTCCATGCACCTGTCAACGGCTGTTTTGAACGGGACAATGGCGGGAATGTCCAAGGGGCTTGCAACGCTTATAACCGCAAGTCCGGGTTCCGAAGAAAAAACCGTTAAACCTTCCAACAGGAAATCGGCCGAATCGGAAAGAATCATTTTATGTCCCCCGGGGGTTGCAAGTTTAAAGAACCCGTGAACATTTTTTTGTCGGTTGTCTTTATCTGCACATGAAGCCCTTCTTCGGAAGTTTTGCAACGAAAGAAAACCGCCGGCAGAGCTTGCAAAAATTTTTCCTTAGGAATAACGGCATCGAACCACAATAAAGATTCTTCCGTAGCACGTTCCGAAAAATCCTCGCTAAAATCATAATTTCTGAGAAAATCTTTTAAAAAACTCTGAATAATAGGAATATAATCCCTATCGGCGGGAAATTCCACTAAAAATTCGTTCTCAGAAGGCATTGGGCGGTAACGTAGAAATTTTTCCGTTCACTCTATATATAAATGCCAAAACTCTTGCCACAGCTTCGAAAAGCTCTGTTGGTATTATGGATGGTACTTTGACTTTTGAAAGCACGGTTGCCAAATGGTCATCTTTGTGAATCGGAATATTGCCGGCCTCTGCTTTTTCTATTATGCGCTCTGCAAAAGAGCCTCTACCGGAGGCTACCACCATAGGGGCTTCCGGTTTGCCTATATCATGTTTTAAGGCAACAGCGAGTTTCACTTTGCTACCTAAGCCCAAAGAACACTACAAAACCGATAAGCAAGGCAAAAAATGAAATCAAGTGCATGCGCCAAGCTATTTTCGCATTTACAAGCGGCTTGGAATCGCCAAAGCGCCCCTTCCATTTAAGCTGAAAATGGTGATGTATGGGAGCACGCAAAAACAGCCTGTTCTTATCTGCGTATTCCCGGCCCCGAGTTATTTTATTCAACTTAAAATGCCCAATCTGGAGAACCACGGACACCGCTTCCACCAAAATTATAACACCGACTATGGGCAAAAATAATGCAGCCTGCACAAGTATAAACATTACGCCGAGCAATGCGCCAAAGCCTATGGAGCCGGCATCTCCCATGTAAATTTCGGCGGGCGGGCTATTATACCAAAGGTAAGCGAGCAATGCGCCTATTGAAGCCATAGCTATCGGAAGCAATTCATCGCAGCCTTTTAGATAGGGAATATGCAGGTATTCGCTGAAAATCGCATTGCCGCTTACGTATGCTACGGTTCCAACAAAAAACATCCCTGTAATAATGGGAACGCTTGCAAGGCTGTCTATGCCGTCCGTGAAGTTTGTTCCGTTTGCGCTTGAAGCTACAACAAATGTGATAAACAGTATAAAAAGCCAATTAGGCAAATACGGGTACCAGAATTTCGGGTTTATAAAAGGCACGTATAAATGGCCTTTTAAATCGGGTATAAACTTATAGCAGAGAACGGCTATTGCAAAACTGAAAAGAATGTAGAGAAAGAGCCTCGTGGAGGAGCTTATGCCATCGGCTTTCTCTTCATAATCTTTTTTTGATAATTTTCCGGAATCCACAAGCCTTTTTTTGAGTATCTTTGTTATGTCGTCTATTGTGCCAACTGCTGAATACAGCACTAGAATTGCGAGGGCCGCTATAGAGTATCCGTTGATAATAACCGTGAGGCAAGAGACTATCACAACAATAATGACCAGCAAAAGCCCGCCCATAATTGGAGGGGAGTTTTCCTTAAAATCCGCTGTTGCTCCGACTTTTTTCAAAAAAGCTATATAGCGCGGCATTGTCAAAAACACCAGCAATGTAGAGAGTATCGCCGCAAAGCCGGCTCTAAACAAGCGGCTGTCAAAAATCTGGTATCCGGTTTGGTCAAAGAGAAATTGAGTTAGCATTAAAAGTCCTTATGTTTTGCTTTCGCCACGCATCATTATTATCTTGCCGGTACGTACAAATTCAACTATCTCAAATTTTCTGCAGATGGAGAGCATGGCCTCTATTTTTTCGGAATTTCCGGTGACCTGAATTATCATGGAATTTTCCGTCATGTCTATGGTTATGCCTTTAAAATGGTCGCAGAGTTGCAAAAGCTCGGTTCTCTCTTCCGTTTTGCAGCGGATTTTCAAAAGAGCGAGTTCCTTTTCAACCACATTTTGCCTTGTGTGATCCTTTGCCTGAATAACATCCACCAGCTTTTCCAACTGCTGGATTATCTGGGCCAGTGTTTCCGGATTGCCGCGAGCGATTATGTTCATGCGGCTAACGGAATTGTCTATGGTGGGCGAAACAACCAAGCTGTCTATGTTGTAGCCGCGCCTCGAAAAAACCAAAGCGATGCGAACAAGAGCACCCGGCTTGTTTGAAACTAAAATGCTTATTGAATGAGCGGGAAATATATTTGCACTCATATTAAGTTCCCCCTGTTGGTTTTTCTACAATTGCTTTTGGCCTTTCTATTAAAATGTCGTCAATGGAGGCTCCGGGCGGGATCATCGGGAACACATTGTCTTCCTGCTCGCATACGCAGTGAACCAAAACAGGCCCATCGTTAATCTCCATCGCTCTTTCTACCGCACGTTTTGCATCGGCATTGCGACTGATGCAAAATGCCTCTATATCATAGGCTTTGGCCAGCTTTACAAAATCAGGGTTGTTTTCCATCAACACGCCGGAATAGCGTTTGTCGTAGAATAAATCCTGCCATTGGCGAACCATGCCTAAAAAGTGGTTATCCATAACAAAAATTTTAATCGGCAAATTATTATTGCGCGCAGTTGCGAGTTCGCACAAGGTCATCTGAAAACCGCCATCTCCCAAAACTGCGCAAACCGGAAAACCTGTTTTATTTCCCAAAGCCGCGCCTATAGAAGCGGGGAAGCCAAAGCCCATGGTGCCGGCTCCTCCCGAATTCAAAAGCTGCCCGGGATAATCGCATTTAAAAAACTGCGCAGTCCACATTTGATGCTGGCCCACATCGGCTGCAACTATGGCTTTTCCGTTTGTAACCTCGTAAAGAGTTTGAATAACGTGCTGCACCCTTAAGCCGCCTTGTTTGGGGTATTGGAAGGGATATTTCTTTTTCCAAGAATCAACGGTTTTTAGCCAAGCCGCCGAATCCAGCTTTTCCACAAGCGGCAGGAGTTGCTCCAAAACCGCTTTTGCATCCCCGCATAAAAAATGCCTCGGTTTGATAATCTTGCCGTATTCCGCAGGGTCTATATCTATATGCACAACCTCGCACTGCTTTGCGAACTCGGAAAGTTTTGCGGTTATGCGGTCATCAAAGCGCGAACCTATGCTAATCAGCAAATCGCATTCGTGAATTGCCTTGTTTGCGGCAACCGCTCCGTGCATACCCGTCATCCCAAGCGACAATTCGTGGCTTGCGGGAAAAACTCCAAGCCCAAGCATGGTTGAACTTACAGGGGAACCCAGTTTTTCCGCCAATTCCTTAACAGCTCTGCTTGCGCCACTTATGGCAGCTCCATGCCCCGCTAAAACCAAAGGTTTCTTGGATTTTCTGATTGTCGCGGCAGCTTGCTCAACCGCCTCTTGGTCTGCCTTGCCCGGTATTTTATAACCCGGCAAATCAACGCTATCGACAAAAGGCGCATTGCATGGCGCCATGCCTATATCTTTTGGCAAATCGATTAAAACCGGCCCATGCCTGCCCGAATGAGCGATATAAAACGCTTCTTTTATAACACGGGGCAAGTCATTGCTGTTTTTTACCAAATAAGAGTGTTTAACGGAAGCAAAGCTCATTCCGCTGATATCGCTTTCCTGAAAAGCATCCGTTCCCAGCACTCCGGTTACGGTTTGCCCCGTAAGAACTACCAAAGGAATGGAGTCCATATAGGCGGTATAAATGCCCGTAAGGGTATTTGTGGCACCCGGCCCGCTTGTGACCAGAACAACGCCGGTTTTTCCCGTAACCCTTGCATATCCGTCTGCGGCGTGAGTTGCGCCTTGTTCGTGCCTTGTAAGGACCAGCTTAATATCTGAGTCCAAAATTGCATCAAAAATGGGGATAACGTTCCCGCCCGGATATCCGAAAACGGTATCTACCCCCTCTCTTTTGAGGCACTCAATAATAATTTGAGCGCCATTTAATGGTTTTGCAGCCATATTTTACCTTCACAAATAACAAAATTGTAATATTTCAGTGTAAATTAGAATTATTTTCCGCTCCGTTATGCTTTTCCGATGCTCATAAATTCAAATCCTATCTTTTTTAACCCTTCACCGTCAAGAATATTGCGCCCATCAAAAACCAAAGCGGGCTTGTTCATCAAATTGTAGATTTTTTGCCAGTCCAGTTCCGCAAACTGTTTCCATTCCGTGCAGAGCAGAACCGCATGAGCATCTTTTGCGGCTTCGTAAGGCTCCTCGGTGAATTGAACTTTGTCCAAAACATCGTTTAAATCCCGTTTGGCATCGGGCAGGGCTTTATAATCGGTGATTACGGGAATTGCGTGTTCGTCTAAGAGTTCTCTTACAACCAAGTGTGCAGGGCTTTCACGGGTATCGTTGGTGTTCGCTTTGAAGGCAAAGCCAAAAACGGCGATTTTTTTGCCCGCTATTGTGTTGAACAAAGAGCGCAAAACCCGCTTTACCGAGCGGGTTGTTTGCCATTCGTTTATTTTGACAATGCTTTCCCAATACTGCGCAACCTCCGGCAACCCGTAATGTTCGCACAAATACACCAAATTGAGGATATCCTTTTTGAAGCAGGAGCCGCCAAAGCCTATGGAGGCTTTTAAGAATTTTGAGCCTATGCGGGAATCGCACCCAATGGCGTAGGCAATTTCATCTATGTTCGCGCCGGTTTTTTCGCAGAGGGCGCTCAGGCTATTTATGCTGGAAATGCGTTGCGCCAAAAATGCGTTTGCCGTTAATTTTGAAAGTTCGGAACTCCACAAATTTGTGGTGATAATCCTCTCTCTTGGCACCCAGTTGGCGTAAATTTTCGCTATTTCCTCTACGGCAGCTCGCCCGTTCTCATCGGTATGCCCGCCTATCAAAACCCTATCGGGGTTTTCCAAGTCTGCCATGGCCGTTCCCTCTGCCAAAAATTCCGGATTGCTAACAACGTCAAAACGGATGCCTTTTGGGTTCGAGTTCAAAATTCTTTCCATGCTCTCCGCAGTTCGCACAGGGAGTGTGCTTTTTTCAACAACTATTTTATTGCTCTCGCTTGCCGCTAAAATGCTCCTAGCGGTTTTTTCGATATACTGCAAATCGGAAGCCTTGCCGCAGCCAAACCCAAAAGTTTTTGTAGGTGTATTTACGCTGACAAAAATTATATCCGCTTCTTTTATGCTTGCATCTATATCTGTGCCAAAGAACAGATTTTTGCCCCTTGCATCTTCCACAACTTCCTTTAAGCCGGGTTCATAAACGGGCAGATTATCGCTGTTCCAAGCGGCTATGCGAGCGGCATTTATATCAACTATTTTAATCCGGTACTGCGGGCATTTTTTAGCTATCATAGCCATAGTAGGGCCGCCAACATACCCGGCCCCTATGCACAAGATTTTCTTTTCAAACATATCGGAAATGTAGAAAAATCCACTGTCAAAATTGCCAATAGGGAAATTTACCGAAAAAATTACCGGAATAATTACCGAATAATTATCAAAGACGGAGTTAGAGTTTTTGCGAAAATGGTTAAGCTGGGCATTTTAACGGCAATTGGCGCAACCAAGGCAAGAAAGTATAAGTTATGGCGGCGATGATATTTTTAACCTTTTCTGTATTGAAATCAAAGCGGGGTCTGTATAAAACGTCATTATATTCAAACAGAATTCCAGAGTTATAGAAAACTGACAATTCTCTGTTCAATGCCATATTTACAATTCTGGCAGAATTGCCATTTATTGAAAGCATTGCAGAGACAAGTATATTTGTGTCAAGAACTACTTTTGGCATTTCGTTCCTGACGGGCAAGCTTGATTTCGGCGTTGATTTCGTCCATTGTCATTTTGCTATTTCCATTTTTTATGGATTGCATTTGTAAATCAAGCAAGTCTCTTTTTGCTTTTAGTTTTCTCAAATCGAGTATAGCTTCTTCAAAAATAGATTCGTCTGTATAAATTATAAATGCGGTTGGTTTGCCATCGTTTGTTAATACAATGTTTTCGCTTTCGGCAAGCGAAGATAGAACCGCCTGCGGCGACTTGGAAAATTCAGGAATGGAAAGAAAACGCATAAACTTACCTCTTTTTGTAAGGTATAAAATTGAAATCCTTCTTTTAACTTTCCAAACCGCTTTAATTATACCTGAACATCATAAAAACCAACATCCCACCGTAAATGGGTTGGCGTGTGGTTTACCGAGCTACTTGCAGAGATATCCAGCAAAATTTTCATATAGCTATGCTAAACGGAATTTCCCGTTCTTGCATTCTCCAAGCGGCATATCCTATTGCTTCGAGGATATCTTCTTTTTCCAGATATGGAAAATCGCTTAATAGATTTTCTATGCTTCTGCCGGTGCTTAATTGTTCCAACACAAAATCAGAACCTATGCCCCATCTTACCTTTACCCACAAAAATATATCTAAAAAAGTGTCCAAAAAAGTGTTTAAACACTTTTTGGACACTTCAAAACGGCGTTTTTGAGCAAATTTAGCCGCTTTTCTGCTGGCAAGGTTTTTGCCATACAATATGGCATGAAACTTTCTTACAGGAGAAAAAATGACCGAGGTCAAAACAAACCGCTGCTACAAAAACAGCGTCTTCACTTTGCTGTTCAGCGAAAAAGAAAAACTGCTGGAACTGTACAACGCTGTGAGCGGGCAAAGCTATCCCGAGAACACGGAAATAGAAATAATAACCCTATCCGATGTCCTGTTCATGGAACAACTGAACGATATCGCTTTTGTGCTGGAAAACAAGCTGGTAGTGCTTATAGAGCATCAATCAACGATCAATGAAAACATGCCGCTAAGGATGCTGCAATATATGGCAAAAGAATACCAGGCAATAACAAACAAGAAAGATTTGTACAAAAAACAGCTTGTTAAAATTCCCACACCTGAATTCATAGTTCTTTACAACGGCAAAGAAGAATATCCAGATTTCAAGGAGTTGAAGCTTTCAGATGCATTCAAGAGCAAAAAGGAAAAGTATTCCCTAGAGCTTACTGTTCAGGTTTACAACATAAACAAGGGCAGGAATGCGGAGATGGCAAGCAGAAGCCCAGCATTGAACGGTTACAGTGAGCTTGTTTACGAGGTAGAGAAGAATTGCAAAAGCATGGGCAGAGATGAGTCTATAAAAGCGGCTATCAAGACTTGCATAAGCCGTGGCAATTTAGTATATTTCTTGGAGAAATATTGTTCGGAGGTTGAGAATATGATACTAACTGGATGGAATTTGAAAGATGCTCTTGAGGTTGAGCGGGAAGAGGCTCAAAGTGGAGGCAGAGAAGAAGTATTTTGCTCTTTGGGAGAGAGGTATGTCTTTGGCCGAGGCTAGGGAAGCTTTGAATTTTAAGAAAGATAGCGATTAGATGTGAAAGGTAAGAAACCCCATACCCAAACATTGTGTTAACCATTGCTTACCACACCTGAACATCATAAAAA
>LIUG01000029.1:0-16760 GCA_001462245.1 Candidatus Fibrimonas termitidis | reverse complement strand
AATATCCCGCCGTAGATGATTTGGTGATTATTTTTCTCGCAATAAAATCTGAAAATATATGCCTTTATTTGGGTATTCAGTAAGAATTTGTAAATGATCAAGATATAAACCAAATATATCAGAGACATCCATTTTAGCTTCCCCTGGCTTATTGCGTTTTTGATTATTTATTGTCAAATAAAATAATTTTTCTTTGATATTGTTGCCGAATATATTGAGAAAATTGGCATCATGATTATTTTTTGATCCGTGGTGGGGAATTTGCATAATGCTAACTTTATCAGGTAAGTATTCTTTATAGTATTTGTAAAAGGGTGTATCTTCTATCTTCTTTAAATTTATATCACCTGTATGCAGCCAACCTAAAAAGTGATTAAAATATCTTTTTTGCTTGTGAAATCGATATAATTTATGGCAATGTGGCTGACAAAAATTATAATCTATGCAGAAATTATATATATAACAATCATGATAATTTTGGGGACCTGAATATAAGCATAACATAGATTCGTGAAATTTATTGGATTCAAAATGATTTCTATACTCTGTTTGCAATTTATCAAAAAATTCCTCATTCTCTAAGCAATCAAATAACTTTTCTGCTATATCTCTATCCTGTTGGTTTGATAATAGCTTGTCCAAAAATTCTTTGATTTTAGGGTCGCTGACTTTGGATGAAAAGTTGAGCAATTTCTTATCATTATTTGCTTTGGAAATAAATGGGTCAAGAATCCATTGGTGTTCATAAAATATACCTAAATGAGATTTTGTTTCTTGCGGCTTATATTCATTATTTTCACTTGGATTTAGTTCTATAACCTGAAATTCACTATTCCTAAAAGAACCTATAGGATCACGTATAAATTGATAAAACCCATAATCTTGTTTTATAGAAATGTTGGAATCCAGCAATAATAAAAGTTTTTCCGGCGAGGTTATCTTTGGGATATAAATTTTTCCTGAACGAATATCAATCTTTCTTAATTCTTTGATTAAAGAAAATAATTTGTTGCAATGATCATAGTGCATATGTGAAATATATATGTGAATTTCTTTTACATCATATGCTCTTGATAATATAGCGCAAATTTCATAAAAATGATTGTTCCATTCTTCATTATCTTTATCTAACGCTCCGCAGTCATAAATATATGCAAAGTCATTTATTACCCCCAAATGCAATCCGCCTTGCCCAACAGGAAACTGTATTTCTTCTACTAAATTTTTCATAGTTTTTCCAATTTTGTATCCCAATCGCTCAATCTTGGAGGCAACGCACAGACAACCCGTTGTACTTACCGAAGGAATGCATATCTGCGAAACTATAGTCGTAGGACATGCTAAAACCGGACATGCCTATATGAGCCTCCTCGCTGGCACTACACCAGTCACCACGTTCACCGGTATAATAGCCGCTATAGCCACCTGGGAGAGCCGAAAAGCCGAAGTCATCCGAGCCATTACCTTTGCTGTTCCAACCACTTATCGCTTTCAACTTTCTTCCCCCGTTACTCCCGATATAAGCCATCATTACTTCCCAATCCGCTTTGCTAGGTATATGCCAACCTTCTGGACAAATACCACGATGAGGACTGTTTATCTGGCTTGAGCAATAATCTGAGGAGCAGCTTAACGGAAGGTTCATTGCCCTTACCCAGGGGTACAATCTGCCATATTTTGTGCAGTTAGCAGAGTCGTCTTCACTGCAATAGCTGTCTTCAACATTGTAGTTCAAATTCTCAGCAAACCAGGTTTGCTCGCCTATTACAACAGTCTTGTATGTTTGATTTCCATAAGTTACAAATCCATAATCTTTTAGCGTTCCGTTGGAGCAATATTGTGTTGAAGTATTGTTGTTTGCCGTGCACAGCACAACCGAACTACTACTAGATACAGCACTTGACGAACTCGGCACGATGGACGAGCTAGATGATACTACCGAACTAGAACTCTGAACCAATGAACTGGAACTCGAAACAGATGAACTGGAGCTTTGAACCAAAGAACTAGAACTCGAAACATCTGAACCGGAGCCTTGCAAGCAACGCACAGACAATAAGTAGCTCTTATCGTAGTTGCTCCAGTTTGCGCCATCGCTGTGGAAGTATATGCCCAGAAAATAGGCGTGGATGTTATTGTGCTCGCTAGCAGTCCACCAGTAGCCGTAATCACCGCCATTGTAGAAGTTACCATACGAGTCGCCACTGCCACCCAACAGAGCCGAAAAACCGTACTCGTCCGTGCCGCCCAAACTTGTTGCTTTAAGCTTTTTTCCCCCCGCACTCTCACCGCCGATATAAGCCGTCATCACTTCTCACTCAGCTCTGCTTGGCAAACGCCAGCCTGCGGGGCAAACTGTCATAGCCGTTGCCCAGTTGTAAAGCCTGCCGTAAGTTGCGCAGCTGCTCGTTTGATTATTGTAGCAGGTGGAAGTGCCAGTGCCAGGGTCGTAATTCAAATTCTCTGCCATCCAAGTTTGAGAACATATAGCTACATATTTGTATGTTTTATCATCGCGGTCATCTATGAAAGTACCGTTGCCAGCATTGGAACATTGAGTAGAAGAACTGCTGCTGGGAACAATGTCGTTGGAAGACGACGACAGCAACACTTGCCGCAGATTTATCTCCTGCACCTGTGTACTCCCTCTCCCAGTCTCAGGAAAAAACGCATACAAGGTATCCAAATACCCCTCAGCCGAAACGGTTATTGTCCAATTCCCAAGAATCGGCTTCTCCAACAGCGAACCAGAACTCCCATTCCCAAACCCCACATCAATACTCAGCCCCCCGCCGCTATGGGCAAAGCGGGCAGTAAAAGCACTCCCATTCACACCTTTCACCGAAAGCAGATAAACACCCATAGCAAGGTTAGGGTGTTCACCGCTGCCACGCAAAACCTGCTTCCCGTTCAGTGAATACAAAGCAATATCCGCACTCCTGTACAACTGCTGGGACAACTCCAATGATATTCTCCCTCGAGAGCTATATATTGTCACAGGATTCGGCGTCCTGCCCGGCCTAGCCAAAAGGGGATCCCCTTCAGTGATAATGAGCAGGGTATCTATATAACCCTTCCTCACCAACTTTTCAAACTTACCAACGCCGTCAAGCCGTGCCGTGGCAACGGCTTCAACGTTAACACTGAACGGCACAAATGCCGTATCCTTGTCCTCTGCAAATGTGTTTATGACAAAAGCCGTGGCTAAGAACATGCTTTTAAGCACTATCCTGAACTTGTTCATAACGAACTCCTTGATTTAAAGGGAAATTTTGGACTTATGTATGGAAAAAACGGGACAGAATATACATTTAATTTGATGACATTGTTAACATTTATGTCATAAGCAACAGGCGTAGCCTGCACCGCAAGCTCCTGTATTTTGGGTATTGTACATAATCATACTCATAATATAGAATATAGCTTTTTTCAACTCTCCACTCTCCACTCTCAACTCTCAACTCTCAACTCCCCTCACCCCTCACTTACTATATTACTCATAACACAAGGAGGAACTATTATGCATATGTCAGACACATTAATATCACCGGCTGTCGGGGCGGTTATGTATGCCGTCAGTGCCGGGGCTATCGCTTATTCGGTTAAAAAAATCAAAAAGGATGACCTTTGCGAGAAAAAAATTCCCCTCATGGGCCTTATGGGCGCATTTGTTTTCGCCGCTCAAATGATCAACTTCACAATTCCCGGAACAGGTTCAAGCGGGCATATTGCCGGCGGCATTCTGCTTGCCGCAATGATCGGCTGCTATCCTGCGCTTCTTTCCATGGCGGCTGTACTTACTGTCCAATGCCTGTTCTTCGCAGACGGAGGCCTGCTCGCTCTGGGTTGCAATATCTTTAATATGGCCGTTATCCCTTGCCTCGTTATTTACCCCCTTGTTTTCAAACCTCTTGTTAAGGGAGGGCTTGCGATGGGCAGTATTTCAATAGCGTCAATAGCGGCGGTTGTTGCCGGTTTGCAGCTCGGTGCGTTTGGCGTGGCGCTTCAAACATCGTTTTCCGGAATTGCCGAATTGCCGTTTGCTGCTTTCGCTTCTCTGATGCAGCCTATTCACTTTGCGATTGGTTTAGCCGAGGGTGCCATTACCGCCGCCATTCTGTGTTTTGTTTATGCAATGCGTCCGAGAAATATTCTTGTTATGTTTGCCGTGCTTGCTTTGCTCACAGGGGGCGTATTGTCCCAGTTCGCTTCTTCCTATCCGGATGGTCTTGAATGGGCAATCGAAAAGACAACCGGAACTGCATGGCTTGAAGCCCAAGCATCTGCGATGGAAACAGCCATAACAGGAGTTATCGGGAGTGTGCTTGCTTTTTTGCTTGCCGGAGCTTGTGGGTTAGCGATTTATTCCACAACTCTAAAGAAAGTTTCCAAAGGTTCTCTTTGAGAAACAAAGGTGTTCACTAAATGCTCTGTTTGCGGATATCCAAAAGGCAGAGCTAGCAAGAACGCTAGGTTTTCGGAGTTTGGTATGTGCTTGCGCAATAAGTCCGGGTAAGCCATTACACTATACTGGGGGCAGCAGCCAAGACCTCTGTTGTGCAGTTCGGTGATGAGGGCTTGCAAAAAGATGCCGCAATCCATAAATGTGCCTAAACCGTATTCGCCTCTATTAAGAGCCAAAAAGAAAACCTGTTTTGCGCCGAAGAACTTGTAATTTTCGCTATCGTGCTCACGGCGTTTTTCCTTGTCTTCTTTGCCTATGCCTTTGTGGGTTAAGAATGCTTTGCCAAGTTCAACGGCTCTTTTTTTATAGGCTTCCGGTAGAGGGTCTGGGTTGTAAATGTATTCATAAGTAGCAGGTTTGCCGCTGTTGAATGCCGATAAATAATCCGTGCGCAAATTTTCCAAAGCTTCGCCCTGAACCAAGATGAGTTTCCAAGGCTGGGTGTTTTTACTGCTGGGCGCTCGGTTTGCACCGAGCACAATAGACCGCACAATATCGGCGGGGACTATTTCAGAAGTAAAGGCACGGACGGATTTTCTCATAGGCGTTAACGGTCATAACCTTGAGGGCAAGTGTTCTCAAGCACACCATTCCAAAGACTGCAAGCAGCAGAACTTAGGTAATCCGGATCATTAGTGCACTCTTCATAATCATGATCCACGCACCAAAGATTAGTTGAAGGGCAAGAATTCACAGGCGTACCACCCAAAGCAACACAGTCCATGCCACCGAGATCTGAAATACTTAAGCAACTTCCTAAGATCTGGCAATAATTCCCGCTAGGATTGTTGGGATTATTAGGATTACCGCCAGGGCCATCACCCTTAAAATCATCGCTCCATAGTGCATTCTCAGGATGATGCGATGGGAATATACCATCTGCGGAACAGCTTAATAAAAATGCCGCAGATGCAAAAACGAGAAAGAAAAACTTTTTGTTCATAATGAAACCTCCTTAAAAATAGATAAATCCGCCAAAGTTCGCAAAAATATTTCTGTCTGCAAAGCCTCCAAACGGATTGTCGAAAACATTTGTGGTAACTTGTGCCTCAAATGCCCAATTGTTTTTTTGATAGCGAAGGCCTGCAAAAGCCTGTGTTCCAGGGCTATGGTTGTCTATTTGTGAAAACGAGGTGTCATCACTTCCATCGCCATCGCCAAACCATAAGGTTAAATCATGCGTTGCGCCAGCGAAGGCTAACAAGTTATTAAATAAAACAACCTCGCCTAAAATATTCGGAGAAATGACCAAAAGCATTATATTATCGCTCTCTTGAAGATTTTTTACCTCATCAATAAACAGCATGGCAAAAGCGCTGTTCAAACCAACTATAACCCTTGCATTTGAGCTTTTCAAAGCAGTGTATCCTAAATCAAAACCCAAAGCTGCAAGTGAATAGGTATTTTCGTCAATAGCTTTATCGCCGTCATCGTTTGTAAAAGTACCTCCGGAGCGTGAAAGCCCAAGATGTGCTTCGTAGATTAGAGAGCCGGATGTACCAGCATAGCCAACCTCGCCTTCTATTGTGGAATAATCTTCTGACCATTCGTTGCCGGCATCATCCGAAGCGTGGCTTCGATCATACGTTAGCCAGTTTGTAATTGCGTAAAGTTTAGCGGAACCGAGCGGCAAAGAAAAGGAAACCCCAATATTATCGCCCGGATTCGTTATTCTTGATGAGCTTTCAACAGAGCGAGTTCTTATATTGCCGTTCTCATCCACATAATCGACCTCCTCAGTTCTTGACGTCCATTGCTTTGATACGGAATAATGCAAAGCAACACCAAAAGCCGGAGTGGCATAACCTAAAACCAAGGCTGCAGGATTGATACCCTGATAAGTTGCTAATACATTGGCATTTTCCGTACTGGATTTATCTAAGCCAAGTAAAACAGAGCCGCCAAGAAGGTCAAAAAACGCATAGCCTACGGAATCGGTAGGGGAAATATAAAAGAGTTTTTGTCCGTAAAAATCGCTGGGAATCCTAAGAAGGTCCCCGATATTGGTCGCTGCGCCTTGCGTTGAGTAAGGGTTGTAGGCATGGCCCCGCACTTTGTTGAAGGCATCAATGCCATCGGTATCAGCGGTATTTGCTTCCGAGCTTAGGGGGGCGGGTTCCTGAGCAAAAGCCACAGATGTGGTTAAAAGGCACAAAACGAAAAGTTTATACATATTCATGCGTCCTAATATAGAAATTTTTTGACGTTTTGTCAAGGGTATTTCAAAAATTTGTCATTTTCCAAATATGCGTATCTCATTCGCTCGGAATTTTACTATATTGCAGACCTACCAAATGAATTTTTGTCCAAAAAAAGTATTATTTGTTATAACCGCACTTTCTTTGGCGAATGCGGCAGATGATGTAATTGCAAAACAAAGCGGCTCTATGTATTTTGCGCCTACTTTTTATGAAGATCAGGTTGTAAGGCCACGTGACGTAGCCTCGCAAACTCCTGTGAACCTAGAAGGCCCTATAGACTCCAATTATATAATTGGACCCGGAGATTTTTTCGAAATCCTTTTGCCTACCGGCAATGAAGGAGTGCAAGTTTCACCGGAAGGCTCCGTTGCCATTCAAGGCTGCGGGCTTGTTGAGGTGAGCGGATTAAAACTATTTGAAGCAAAGCAAAAAATTTTGGAAAAACTGAAAATCCGCTACAACAAAAAGTTTACGGAAGTGCATCTGGTTCAGTTGCGCCGTTTTGTTGTAAACGTTCAGGGGGCGGTATGGAATCCCGGGCAGGTTGTAGTGAGCGGGCAGGCGAGAGCAAAGGGCGCAATTTATTTAGCAGGTCAATATAAGCATTATGCAAACAGAGATAGTATTTACATATACCGCAAAGGCGATACCATAACTACAACGGAAAATATTTTTTTGGAAGTCGGAGACATTATAGAAGTTCCGCACAAGGAATGGCGGCAAACCATATACTTAACTCATGCGGGGAAAACCACAACACTTCCGTATGTTCCCAACCGTCCGCTAAAGGAATACGCAAAGGAAGCCGGCATAAATACCGGTTTTACGGAAATAAGCATAAAAAACACTGAAGACGGTTTTACAAGGTGGATTGGCATTGACAAAATAGACAGCTTTTCCCCCGAACCCTTAAGTGAAATCGAGTTTCATATGCAGGCTCCATACGTATACGTCGGCGGAGCCGTAGCTGCGGTTGGAAAGATATTCTACAATTCATCAATGCATGCGGCAGATTATGTAGCTGCAAGCGGGGTGACCATAATAACGGGGGATCTTTCCAGAATTTCGGTTATGAGAAATGGAAAGAGGATTTCCGTGGATTTTGCAAAGGGTGAAATTTTGCCGGGGGATTTTATTGAGATTCCACGTACTGTCTATGAGCAAGTTAAAGATGTTACATTATTTTTAACATCTATTTTGAGTATAGTAGCAACAATGTTTATAATAGCGAGTTACTGATATGTTTAGACTTACGGTCATTTTGGTCATATTGCTTGCCGCAGCTGTGGCTTGCATAGGTTTTCTGCTTGGGCGGCCTTCGGGCGGGAGCGGTGATATTGTAACTCCAAAACAGGAGATAAGTATTCACACTACTGTGCGTTCTGTTTTGCCTGCGGCGGAGTTTGTTTCCCTGCATTACAGGTACACTTCTGTAATCAAAGATGTGAGCAGCAAGGAGATGTTCGGCGTTTCTATTCCCGGAACGGAGAAAAAGCTTTTGGCTGTTATAGACGGAACAATAAAGCTTGGCATTAACTGCAAGGATATTAAAATAGACTCGGCTCGTTCCGATACTCTTTTTATAAAGTTTCCTCCGATAAAAATCATTTCTCATGAGCTGCATCCGGAAACCGCAGAAGTATATGACCAAAAGAACGGCATTTTCAATAGATACAGGGCAAGCGATCAATTTGCTTTGGAAGCGAAGCAGAAATCGACAACAGAACTGAATGTCAGAGCCAACAAGGAATTAATTTTGCAAGCAAGGTCGGCAACAGAATACGCATTCAAGTCATTTTTGCACGCAATTCCCGCTTTAAACACCACCCCGATAGTTTTCAGGTGGAATTAAATTTTGTATATTAGCAACGATTGAGCAGTAGGAGTTTTTTATGGTAGCAGATTTTTTTTCTTTAGTTAGTGTTGGCGCAAATTCCCTTGGGATATACCCGCAGCATACGGCTACTTTCGATGGCTTAATGAAGAATTATGATAAAAACGAGAGTATTCAGCAAAGTTCTTTTTCAATGTTAAAAAGAGCATTCGGGAGAGTTAGCCACCACCTACAGGAATCCATAAATGTCGCAAAAAAGTGGTGAAATAACAAGTGATTTAGAAAACAGCATCCATTCTGCTGTATTCTATGAAGGTACAATTCCACATCCTGAAATATTAAAAGGGCTTAAAGATGTCGATAATTCTTTTCCGGAAAGGATTATGAAAATGACGGAAGAATCTATCTCATTTGAGATGAATTTCAGAAAACAGATTATTTCCGGTGATGCAAAATTTAGATTTGTAGGGCAACTTCTAACTTTATTGATAGTTCTTATTTTTGTTGGTGCAGCTATTTTACTCGCAACAATGGGTTTGCAAGCCGCTGCAGTTACTGCTTTGGTAACTTGTTTCGGTACTATTGCTGGGGCAGCTATAAAAGGCGTTACTAATAAACGGTAGTTAATTATGTCTTTTACCGAGATTCTGATTTTTTTGCTGGAGAGAAAAAAGTATTCTATTGGAATTCCTTTCCTTGCCGGAGTTTTGGGCTTTGTTGTAGCATGGATTTTGCCGCCTTATTATAAAAGCGAAATTAGAGTTGTTTTAGACACCGGTTCAAAAACAATGGACATGAGTTCGCTGCTTAAAAACGCAGTGCCGTCTAATTTGCTCGGTGCTCTCGGCAACGGTATGCAAAGCTCGGAAAATGAAGACCTTTATTTGGAAATAATAGACGGAAGGGATGTACATTTAGCAACTATAGAAAAATTTAGGTTGGATACCATTTATAAAAGAGCAAAATATAAAGAAACCCTGATAAAACAATTTTACAAAGACATAAAAATTGAAATTGATGAATTAACAGGAGTAGTTTCTTGCGCTTATGAGGCAAAAAATAAAGAGCTGGCGAGAGATTTGGTTCGCTTTATTGTTGAAGAGGCTAATGCAAAATATATAAAACTACGAAAAGAGCGTGCATTGCAAACTATAGAACAGTTAAATTCCTTTAAGCAGAGTATTGTAGCTTCGGCAGATTCTGTAAGCGAGCATCTCGTTAATTTTTACAGGGATAACAACTTGCTGGATTTGGAATCTCAATTAAAACTCACAATAGCAACGCTCGCATCTCACGAGGAACAGATAAATAACCTGAAAATCAACGAGAGTAAAGCCGGATCGGATAATTCCACAGCGGCAGAGTTTCGCAAAAGAAGGTATATTTTAGAAAAAGAGACTCAAAAATTGCGAGGTGAATTTACAAAAGAATATGTGCCGAGCAAAAACTCCGTTTATATCAATTCCGATTGGGCTGTTGAAAAACTAATTGAGCAAGAAAGGCTGGAAGCAAATTTGAAACGGATTTTTATGACGCTTGAAATGATAGAAAGCAATATTGTTATGGAAGAATCCAATGCTGCTAAAAATACTCCGATAATCCAAGTTGTGCAGGATGCTTATTTGGCGGATTATAAGAGCAAGCCTAAGAGGGTGTTGTGGGCGATAGTCGCCGCTTTAATTTCTGCGGCAATTATTTATTCAATATTGATCATTTCAGGGATACTTAAAGATGAAATTTCTTGTGAAGAAAAAACCAGAGATAGTTTGAAAAAAATATTTAAAGCCTGCTTACACAAATGATAATAATTTTAATTATTTTGGCTGTATTGCTATCATTTTTTTGTTCACTTGTGTTAAAAAAGCAACATCTGGCTGTTTTATTGATTGTTATGGCTTCCAGTCATGTATCGCCACCCATGTATGGAGTAATTATTACGATTTTCTTTGCTGCTGTAATGCATTTTATTTATGCCTTTTTTACCACAAAGCAAAAAAAAACACTTTTGTTAATTTTATTTTTACCTCTAACCTTTATTTTAATTATTTTTTTAATTCAACCGTACAAAATAAATGCTTATAATTATTTGGGATATTTAGCTGCTCTTTTTATTTTTGCTTGGGTTATGCTTTTAGAATGGGATTCAAAAATAATAATTCATTTTTTAACGGCTTATGGTTCATTTTTGCTCTTATTTGGATTTTTGGAAAAGATATTCACAAACAATGTAAGAGTAGGCTTGGTTTTGACCGTTGCTACTGCTTATGCTGTTATTCTAGTTGTAACTTGGACAATTTGGACTACAAATATATTTTTATCTAAAGCATATTCATTGCAAACAATTTTTTTAGGAACATTTTTGACATTTTTAGCTATTATATTTAGTGGTTCGCGTATGGGGTTATTGGGAATTCCAATCGGTATCGGATTATGTTGCTTCTCTGCTATAATTATCAAAAAAGAAAATGTTGTCAAAATAGCAATTTATACTGTCGGAGTTACAATTATGCTATTATTGTTATGCGTTATAGTATGGAATTTGCTTCCTGATAGTTTACTTATTAAAAAATCACTTTCGTCTCTCATAGCTGGTAAATTAGATAATAGCAATATGGGTAGAGTTGTTATGTGGATTTCTTCCATAGATATGATTGAAAAAAATAAATTATTAGGAATAGGCGCAGGAAATTTTTATATAAAATACGGAGATTTTTTAAAGTCTTCAGGTTTTAATAATATATCCATAGCAGATGTCACTACTCATGCGCACAACATTAATTCACATGCACACAATATTTACTTAATGATACTTACCGAACATGGAATTGTAGGCTCTTTAATATTATGCTTTTTTGTGTTTTTATGTATATTGCAACTTTTTTTATATTTTTTGAGAGAGAGGCGAAAAAAGCAACAATGTCCTGAATTTTTTGCGTTATGTTCCGGCTTTATGGTTATGGCTATTTTGGGTTTGGCAGATTCAATGGCTGTGCTTTTGCCAACAACAGGGTTTAGTGCTTGGCTTTTAGGAACCTGTGCAAGTTTTTTTAAAAATAAAAAACTATATTATTCCGTATGAATATCCTTTTTTTATTGCACCGTGTTTCTTCCAGCAGTGGAAAAGATATTGTGACCAGAATTTTAGCTAATCAGTTTGTGCATTTGGGACATAATGCAAATTTATGCTGTCTGGAAATCTCAGATAATTTGCTAGATCCAAAAATAAAGTGTTTTAATATTTTCGGTGATTGGCGAAAAATAGATAATTCTCAAAATATAAGCATAGTAAAAAATATAGTTCAAGAAGAAAATATAACTATAATAATAAATCAAGAATGCCAAAATATTCCATGGGTTAATTTGGCGAAAAAGGCTTCGAAAAATTCCAATGTGAAAATAATATCATGCCTGCATTTCCCAATATTAATGTCCATAAATCACTTTGCTCCAAGAACGAAATTTTTCCCGAAATTTTTTGTAAAATTCGTAAAAAAATATAAAGATATAAGAGCGGTAAATTTTGCTTATGATAATTCAAATTTCCTTATACTTTTAAGCGAGAAATTTTTAGAACATTACAAAGAACTACAACCAAAAAAAGATCTGAGCAGATTAAGAGTAATAGCGAATCCGCTCAGTTTGAATTTTAAAAAAATAGATTTTGAAAAAAAACAAAAAACAATTTTATTTGTTGGCAGGATATCTGAATTCCAAAAAAGATTGTCTTTAATTATTGAAATATGGAAAATAATTTTGAACGCAAAAAAATATGATAATTGGAATTTGAAAATTGTAGGAGACGGAGAAGATTTAGGCAAGATAAAAAAAATGGCTAATGGTTTTGATAGAATTTCTTTTGAAGGCAAACAACAGCCGGATTCTTACTTTGAAGAGGCCAGCATTTTCTTTATGACAAGTGCCTTTGAAGGGGTACCTATAACATTGGCGGAAAGTTTGCAAAACGCCTGTGTTCCTATAGTTATGAATTCTTTTTTATCTTTAAGCGATGTTATAAAAAATAACGAAACCGGCATAATTTCTCCTGATGGCGATGTTCAAGCTTTCGCCGAAAATGCCATGTCACTTATGGATAATGAACTATTACGCAGAAATATGGCTGAAAATGGGATGAAATTTATCGAAAAATTTGCCATGAATAATATTTTACCAATATGGAAAAATTTATTTTCGGAGCTTGCAAATGCCTAAATTAAGTGTTATTCTGCCGGTTTATAATTCTGCTAAATTTTTAGATAGAATTTTTGAAGCTTTGCGAAATCAAATCGAAAAAGATTTGGAGATAATTTTTATAAATGATGGTTCTAAAGACAATAGTTTGGAGATTTGCCGAAAATTTGCAGAGCAAGATTCCAGAATTGTAATTAAAGACAAAGAAAATGGCGGAGTTAGTTCCGCAAGAAATTTGGGAATGGAATGTGCTACCGGAGAATATATAACATTTTTAGATCCGGATGATTATATAGAAAAAGAGATGTATTTCAATATGCTAAAATGCACAAATGCGGAAACGGATATTGTTATCAGCGGTTTTATTCATAAATTTGGAGAAAAGAGCATAGTTGTTAAAATGCCGCAAAATATGCGGGCTGTTTATACCGGCGATGAAATTTACACAGAGGTTCTTTCAAAATTTATATTATACGGAAAAGGCTTGGAAAATCTTCCGCAAATGGGAACAGTATGGAGAATGCTTTTTAAACGGGATTTTATTCAGAGAAAAGAACTGAAATTCTTGCCTTTTATTTGCCAAGATGACTGGCTTTTTGCGCTGACGGCACTCAGAATGGCAAACTGCGTGACAATTGAGCGTGGCGCATATTACCATTACATTCATTATAGTGGAACCATCACAGGAAAATATAATCCTAAATACCCAAGCCATTGCAAAGGGGTATTGGAAAAATTAGAAGAAAACAGAGTATTTGATTTTATTCCAAAGCAATATGAAAACAATCCGAATTTGGCATTTTTCTTTTTAATTTTTATAATCAATCGCATTGTTCTGCAAAAAAAATCACTTTTCACTATGAAAAGGGAACTTCTGGAAATTTTAAAGTGGGAATGTTTTGGTATTCGTAAAATTCATATTGATAAATGCACAGGAAAACATAAATTGATACTCATTTTGCTAAAATTTAAATTATTTTTGCCTTTGCTTTTTGTCTATAAATTGAAAAATGCGCACTAAAAAATCAATTCGCAATGTAAGTGTTATGTTTGTTACGCAATTCATAACGCTTGCGCTTGCTTTTGCAAGCCGTACTATCTTTATAAAAACTCTCGGCGCAGAATATTTGGGACTTAATGGATTATTTTTCAATATTTTAAATACTCTTTCTCTTGCAGAAATGGGCATAGGCACGGCAATAGCTTATGCACTCTATAAACCCATAGCGCAAAATGACACCGAGCAAATCAAGTCCATTTTAACTTTTTATCGAAGATGTTATTTTTTTATCGGAATTTTTATAATCGCCGCCGGTTGTTTAATGCTTCCTTTTTTGCCATATTTAATAAAAGGAGAAGTCACAATTCCGGTGAATATTTATCATATTTTTTTATGTTTTTTGGCGAATTCCGCTATAGGCTATTTCTTCGCCCATAAAAGAACAATTATAGATGAAACGCAAAATAGGCATTTAACGACTTCTATAGATTTTACTATTAATACAATAATTGCTATTGCGCAAATTATTATTCTTTGGCAATTAAAAGATTATATGCTTTTTTTATTTGCAAGGATTTTAGGAACTATTGCTATTTCCATTATTATATTTATGCTTGCGAACAAAAAGTTTACCTACATTAAAGAAAAAGCTGTTGATTTATCTTCTTCCGAAAGAAAAAAAATTTGGAGCAATGTTTTCATTTTATTTTTCCATAAATTAGGCGGTGTTGTAATATTAGGCACGGATTTTTTGATAATTTCCGCATTCGTCGGTATTGAGGCGGTGGGTATTTATTCAAACTATACGTTAATAGTCGGTACTGTAACAACGTTTGGCAATCTATTTATAATTGGGGCGGATGCCAGCATTGGCAATGCTATCGCTACTTTAACGAAGAAAGAAGTTTATATTGTGTTTCGCAAAATGGCTTTTTTAATTTTTTGCATTGGTGGTTTAAGCACGGTTTGCCTTGTAAATTTATTGAATCCGTTTATTGAGCTTTGGGTAGGGAAAGATTATCTTTTGTCAAATTCCATAGTTTATGTAATTGTTGCAAATTTTTTTCTTATGCAAAATCGCTGGCTTGTGGTAACATTTAAAAACGACGCAGGGGTTTTTCGCCCGGATATGTATAAACCGATTATTGAGATTGTATTTAATTTAAGTTTATCCATACTTTTGGTACACAAATTCGGAGTTTTAGGAGTGCTTATAGGAACCTTGGCAAATACCTTTTTTATTAACATTTGGGTTGAAATGTTTATTGCCCATAAACATATTTTTTCTACAAGCATTGCAGGGTACTTAAAAATGTATATGGTTCAAATTTTGGCATTGCTGGTCTCTTGTGCTTTGAGTTTATATATAAATAGTTTTGTTGAATTATTTGCAGGCAAAGCTGCGGTCTCTGTTTCCATTGTTACAGCGGTTTATTTTCTATTTTTCTTTAGAACAGAGGAGTTCAAATATTTTGTTGAACTTTTCAAGAAAACGGTGAAGAAATGCTAAGTTTAGACCAAGACATAAAGGATTTATTGGCGGCTTTTAACAAAGCGGAGGTTAAATAATGCCTTTAGACAGAACTGCGTTTTTTATGGGTAGCTTTGCAGAAGCGGATATTTATGCGCAAAGCGGAAATATGACGGTTGAAGAAAAACTCGCTTGGGTGAACAGAACTGTTAAAGCCGCTTATGGTTATGATCCGGATTTGCCATTAAAATTAGACCGCACGGCATTTCCGGTCCTTGCCACCAAAGCAAACATTATATGCTTGACCCTTTGCGCAATATCGGCAAAGATTTTGTTATTCACACTGTATATCGGATTTTACCCTGACTTTTTGCATTAAATTTACTATATTTACCTTGACTTTTTGCATTTAATGTGGTTTTTATGGAAAAAAACGCTTATTTTGAACGAAAAATAGATTCTGTTTTGCTTTCTTGGGCAAAGGAAAGCAACAGAAAACCTTTGCTTTTGCGAGGAGCCAGACAAGTAGGAAAATCCTCTGCGGTTCGCAATTTAGGAAAATCTTTCAAAAGCTATGTGGAAATAAATTTTGAAGACGACAAGGATGTCCATGTTTTTTTTGAAAAATTTCACTCCCCGCAGGAAATATGCAGGCAGCTTTCGCTTTTTTATAAAACGGAAATCATAGCCGGTAAAACGCTTGTATTCTTTGACGAAATTCAAAGTTGCCCATCCGCATTGGCTAAACTCAGATATTTTTACGAAAAATATCAGGAACTGCATTTAATTGCAGCCGGCTCATTATTGGAATTTGCCATAGAAGAAATGGCTTCTTTTGCTGTCGGAAGAATCCGGTCTTTATATCTATATCCATTTTCATTTGAAGAATTTCTGCTTGCGCAAAAAAATGCTCTTTTAGTCAAGTCTTATAGACAGGCAAATTCAAGAAATCCATTATCCGAACCTATACATAAGGAATTGAATAAATTACTGAAAACCTTCCTTATAATAGGCGGGATGCCGGAAGCCATTGTTAAATATACCGAAACAAAAAGTTTTTTGCAGAGTCAAATGGCAATAGATGATTTAATGATTTCATTTAAAAGCGATTTTGCAAAATATAAAAGAAGGCTGCCTTCTACCCATATTGAAAATGTATTTGAATCGGTTGCCAATCAAATTGACGGAAAATTTGTCTATGAACGAGTTGCCGAGCTCAATAACTCACAAGTTAAACAATCTTTGGAATTGCTAATAATGGCAGGTTTGGTGATTCCTGTTACTCATACTTCTGCAAATGGCATTCCTTTGGGGGCAGGTGCAAATTTTAAACGCAGAAGAATGTTACTTTTGGATACCGGAATGTTTTTGCGAATGTTGAATTTTGATGCTTCGCAAATAGCAATATCCGATGATTTTAAAACAATAAATATGGGTTCTTTGGCAGAAATGTTTGTAGGTTTAGAGATATTAAAATCATCTTCCTATTATATACCTTATCAGTTATATTATTGGCACAGAGAAAAAAAACAGAGCAATGCTCAAGTTGATTTTGTGATTCAAAAAAACGATTCAATAATTCCCATTGAAGTAAAATCCGG
>LIUG01000028.1 GCA_001462245.1 Candidatus Fibrimonas termitidis | reverse complement strand
ATGTCTGAGCAAATGAGAACCCAGATTCGCGGCTTGGGAAAGGCCAAGCAGAATGGCCAAGACGGGCAGGCAGCTTTGCAGATTGCCGAGGGCGGACTTGCGGAAATAACCAACCTCATGCAAAGGCAAAGAGAGTTGGCTATCCAAGCGGCAACCGACACCCTGACAGAAACCGAGCGCAAGTATTTGGATGATGAGTTTCAAGAACTCACCAAAGAAGTAGAGCGCATAGCAAAGAGCACCGATTACAACGGGAAAAATGTTCTAAGCTATCACCCGGATCCCAATCTGAGCTTCGGCGCAGTCGGAGGCGTAACCGCAGATGACAAAAAGGCACAAGTCGAAGCTGCTATCGATAAGATAAATGAAGCATTTGCCAAAATTGATGGTGAAACATTCACTGCAGGCGATTTTGCAGCTAATGCTCCTGATGGTTCTACAAAAGATACAGATATCTATAACAAGATTAACGATCTTTTGACAAAGATTAAGAATACCGGTGTAACTGGTACCGATGCCGACATTCCTACCCTTTCTGCGGATGCCAAAAGGATAGAAGCGGTACTCAAATTGGACCTTACTGATTTCAATCAGGTCTACCAAACGAAAGACCTGGGAACAGACGCATCAAACGCCCAGAAATCAATTGAAACCGTCAAAGAAGGTTTACAAGAGCTTAGAAACGCTTATTTCGATCTCAAAGCGGCATCCGGGCTTATAGTTTCCAATAATCCCGGCACGGCGGCTTCGTACACATTGCATGTAGGTCCAAACTACTCCAGGAGTTTGGGTGGAGCTTTAGGCAATGAGATCCCGGTGACCTATATGGCTGTGGATATACATGCGCTGAAGCTCTCCAAGCAACAGCTCACAACCCAAAACAATGCCACAGCTGCCATTGACCAACTGGACAAAGTCATCAAAAGCATAAGCGGGGTTCGCGCCAAGATAGGTACATACATCAACCGCCTTGACTACACGGTTAACAACATCGCCTCTCTTGAATTCAACACCCAAGATGCAGAGAGCCGCATACGGGACACCGACTTTGCCAAGGAAACGACCAACTTCACCAGGAACCAAATACTGGTGCAGAGTGCGACGAGTATGTTGGCGCAGGCGAATAGCTTGCCGCAGAGCGTGCTAGGATTGCTCGGCTAATTTTCTGTCTCTCCCCGCCACGGGGGCTTAGGGTCCCCCGCCGCTTGGTAACTTTTTCGTGGTTGATTTAGTTACCCGGCTTTGGCGGGGAGGGGCTTTTATAATCCCACATTTTTCTAAATTACCAGTATGCCTACCTTGTTTATAATATCTGGTCCAAATGGCAGTGGCAAAACCACTCTTGCAAGAGAGTTTACAGAAGCAGAAAATTTAGATTTTTTAAATGCGGATGATATTGCGAAATCTATAAATTCGCAAAATGTTTCAAAAGCATATATGCAAGCTGGTAGAGAATTTTTCAGAAAATTAAATGAATTTTTGATTGCAAAAAAATCTGTTGCTATAGAAACTACTCTCTCAGGAAAGTATCATAATCGGCTTATTGAAAATTTTAAGAAAAATGGGTATGAAATAAAATTGTATTTTATTTTCTTAGATAATCCGCAAATTTGCATTCAAAGAATTAGAAATAGAGTTTTAAAAGGCGGGCATACCGTTCCAAATGATGATGTTATCCGTAGATTTTTTAGGAGTAAACAAAATTTTATAGTTTTGAAAAAACTTGTATCTTATTGGGAATTGTATTATAATGGTGGGAACGAATTTATTTTAGTAGCTCATGGGAGAGAACCTTATATTGATATAATAAATGATTTTTTATACAATAGCTTTATGGAGGATAACTATGGATGAAGTATATTATAAAGAAGCTTTTAAAATGCTCCGTTTAGCAAATCGTGGGGCAAAAAAAGCACAAGAGGAAAACCGTAGGCTAGGCTTGCCAAATGTTTATTCCATTGAAGGAAAAACGATTTTTGTTTTGCCAGACGGCAAAATAAAAACAGAATGGTTGTAAATTTAGCAAAATTCTGGGCAAAGCGTGCTAGAGGACGAGGGTATTTACTATATTACTTCCCTGACACACATACAAACGGACCTTATGAGCATACTCGACAAATTGCTTTACAAGATGTTCGGCACACCGCATGCGAGAAAAGTGAAACGCCTGCAGCCGACACTTGATGCTATTAGCGCAAAACTCGCAGAATATCAAAAATTAAACGATTCCCAGCTCGCCGCAAAAACCGCAGAATTTAAGGAATGCCTGAAAAACGGGCAAACTCTGGAAGATATTAAGGTTGATGCCTTTGCTGTTAGCCAAGAGGCCTGCGACAGGCGGCTCGGTATTTTTAATGTCTTTGACCCGCAGCTCGAATTCGATTTTTCGAAACTCTCGGAAGCAAAGAGAAGAGAAGCGGAAGCCGCTAAGGAACTCTTAGCAAATGGAACCTTTGAGTGGGAGGTTCACCTCTCAGCGGATTTTTACGCAGAAATTCGCCAACTATACCCCGAATCCGTCAAACCCTTTAGGATGATGCCCTTTCCTGTGCAAATAATAGGAGGATTAATCCTGCACGAGGGCGCAATCGCAGAAATGGCCACAGGCGAAGGCAAAACCCTTGCGGCAGCTTGCCCGGTGTACTTAAATGCCCTCTCCGGCGATGGCGTTCATGTGGTAACCGTAAACGATTACCTGGCAGGGCGCGATGCGAAAAACATGGGCAGGGTCTATAAATTTCTGGGCCTCCAGGTTGGTTTAATAGTTCATGGCTTGGATAACGAGCAACGCAGAACCGGCTATGATTCCGATGTTGTTTACGGAACAAACAATGAATTCGGTTTTGACTACCTGCGCGACAACATGGCGTTCAACAAAGAAGAACTGGTGCAAAGAGTTCTCAATTTCTGCATAGTTGATGAAGTGGACTCTATTTTGATAGACGAGGCTCGTACTCCCCTGATAATTTCCGGAGCGGCAGAAGATGCAACCGATAAATACCGCAAAGCAAACGACCTGGTAAAACGCCTTATAAGAGACGAAGATTATACAATAGACGAAAAGAACAAGAATGTGCAAATCACCGAAAAAGGCGTAAATAAAATTGAATCTCTAATGGGCTTTAAAGGGCTTTACGGCGAACAGGCGGACTGGGTGCATTATATTTTGCAGGCCATAAAAGCGCACAATGTTTTTGTAAAAGATGTTGACTACATTGTCAGAGAAGGAGAGATTGTAATTGTTGACGAAAACACAGGCCGCTTGATGGAAGGCCGCCGTTATTCGGAAGGCATTCACCAATCCATTGAGGCAAAGGAAAATGTGCAAATTCGCAGGGAAAACCAAACCCTTGCAACCATAACTTTCCAAAATCTCTTCCGCATGTATAAAAAACTATCCGGCATGACAGGCACGGCGGAAACCGAAGCTACGGAATTTTTGAAGATCTACAATATGCCAACCTGGGTTATACCCACGCACAAACCGTGCATCCGCAATGATATGCAAGACCAGATTTACAAAACAGCGGATGCAAAGTGGAATGCTATTATCGCAGACATAAAGGATAGGCATACCAAGGGTCAGCCTATTCTGGTAGGTACAATATCGGTGGAAAAATCGGAAAAACTTTCCAAACTGCTCCGCATAGAGGGCATTCCGCACGATGTTCTGAATGCGAAAAATCACGGACGGGAAGCGGAGATTATCCAGTATGCGGGGCACAAAGGAAAAGTAACCGTAGCCACCAATATGGCGGGCCGCGGAACAGATATAGCTCTTGGGCCAGGCGTTGTTGAGCTTGGGGGCTTGCATGTTCTAGGCACCGAAAGGCACGAAAGCCGCCGTATAGATAACCAGTTAAGGGGGCGTTCCGGCAGGCAAGGCGACCCCGGTTCTTCGCAATATTATTTATCGCTGGACGATGATTTGATGAGAATTTTCGGCGGCGAAAATGTCAGAAAAATAATGGATAGATTCGGATTCAAAGACGATGATGTAATTGAGCATCCGTGGGTCACAAAGAGCGTTCGCAATGCGCAGCGAAGAATTGAAGGGCAAAACTTTGATGCCCGCAAACACTTGCTTGACTATGATAATGTTATGAATGAGCAGAGAAAGGTTGTCTATTCTCTGCGCCGCCGCATTTTGATGGGCGAAGATATTAAATCCGAAATCTCAAACCGCTTGGAAGATGCCGCAGATATTAAGGTAAGCAAATATGTCACGCCAAATTCCTACCCGGAAACCTGGGATATGGAAGGGCTTAAAACGGATTTGCAAAGCACTATGGGTTTTGAATATAATCCCGATCAGGAGCACTTGGCCGGCATGACCGCCGAGCAGATTTTAGACGAGGTTATTAAACTGTATCAGGGGCGTTATGCAAAAATCACATCAATGCTCCCGCAAGAAGAACTGTCTCGTTTTGAGCACACCGTTCTTTTGCACTCAATAAACAAGCAGTGGCAAGATCACCTATACGGAATGGATCATCTGCGGGATGCAACCCGTTTTCACGGCTATGCGCAAAAAGACCCTCTTATTGTGTATAAGAGCGAAAGTTTCAAAATGTTCCAAGAGTGCTTGGAGAACATAGCCGTAAACACCGTTATGGGAATTTTGAATGTACGTGTTGAGGTAAACGGCCAGTCCGTTCCGCTAGCTGCAATTCCAACTCCGCAAAAGCCAACCATGACTTTTGAAAACAGAAATGCCGCAGGCGAACCCGTTCCGCCTCAAGGCCAGCAACAACGGCAGCAACGACCCGCATCAAAACCCGCCCCCGTGGTAAAACAGATACCCAAAGTAGGTCGCAACGACCCCTGCCCCTGCGGAAGCGGAAAGAAATACAAACAGTGCCATGGGAGCTAAATAATATGACTGTAAAAACAAACAAACGAGTTTTGATAATGGACGATTCACTTGCCCTGCTGAAAGTTATGGCGCAAACGCTTACTCAACACGGGTATGAGGTTGAAACCGCAGTGAACGGCGCCATTGGTTTGCAAAAGATGGAAACTTTCCATCCTGGGCTTGCAATAATAGATATAATGATGCCGGAAATGGACGGCTATGAAGCGACTCGAAAAATAAGAGGCGCCTATCCGGAGACCAGTATAGTGATGTTCTCCGCCCAGCCGGCCGCTGTTGTTGAAAAAAACGCCTTCTCCGCAGGCGCAGACTTGTTTTTGCAAAAACCCATTAGGGAACCTATTCTGCTGGGCATAGCCAAAAAATACACCTCCGTTGATATAGCAGAAGGCGAAGAAGAACACGAAACGGTTTTGCATTATGAAGCCGACCAACCATATACCGTGCATATTAGAACCTGCTATTTTTGCGGTTGCGACCATGTAAACTTTTTTGTACCGCGCGCCGAAGCTTATGACGAATCTTGGACTAATGGCTTGTTCCCGATATACACCCCAAAAGAAGGCTTTGCTAAATGGGACTTTGTACGCACAATGGTTGCCGTTTGCCCGAGCTGCCTGTTTGCCTCTTATGATATAAACGATTTTGCAGTTGACCCCAAGCACACTTCTTTCCCGTACAGCGGCGATGCCAAACGCATTCTTTCCAGAGGAATAGCGACTCGAAAAAAAATGATCGGAATCGAAAATACAGAAACCGTATTCTCCAACCCAAACCGCACAGTGCAAAGAGTTATGGAGTCCTTCCAGTTAGCCGAGAAAGGCGGAAACGGCCTTGTGATTGGCGATAAAGACGGAGTTTATTGCGATATCGGATGTTACACAACCTTGCATGCTGTGCTTAGATATGCTATAAGTCTGGATAAAATAGAGTATCAAAATAACTTACGAGAGTCTATTGAGTTATTTTCGAACCAGTTAAAAATCCATAACACATCCAGAGTTACAAGGGCAAAAACCTATTACTTTTTAATAGCCTTAAATATGGCAACCGGAGCTTCCATTAGGGCAAACGAAATGAAACAGGACCTCGAAAACTTTTACCGCAAAATAGGCGGCTCGGATGACGCCTCCTACGAAGAGAGGCTTTGGAACGAAAGGCTGCTCTACATCTGGAAAGAAGGCGTGAACCCGGACGTTATCAGAGAACTGTGGTAAACCCCTAGCCAAATCCGGGAATTTTCAAGCCTTTAGTTATGGCTCCAACGCTTTCTTGGTAGGCATTATCTTTTTTGGCTAAAGCCTCATTGAATGCCGCCATAAGAAGATCTTCTAGGGCTTCCACATCGCTTGGATCCACGGCAGACTCAGCGATTTTAAGCTCGGTTACCGTACCGTTCCCGTTTAAAGTGACTTTAACCGCGCCTCCTCCGGCCTCAGCGCTAAAGTTCTGGGTCTCCAAGGTCTCCTGGGTTTTCTTCATCTGGGTTTGCATCTTCTGCATTGAGCGAAGCATCTGTTGCATGTCCATTTTCGGTCTCCTTTACGTTTTGGGTTTCCTTTATGCCGGTAAATTTTGTGCCGACAAGTTTCAATCCCATATATTTTACAAAATCCGCAAAATGAGGATTTTCTTTTAATTCCTTTTCAAATGGTGAGTCGGAATGGACCGGAGGGGCCGGTGGTGCCGGCGGTTTGGGTGCTGGTGCTTTGGGTGGCGGGGCTGATTTTTTTTTGGTTTTCCTCTTTCGGAGGAGTGTCCTGCAATTTTTCCAACACATCTTTTATACTGGCTACCCTATCCAGCCATGCTATCTTTGAAAATTCCGTTTCTGCTAACAAGCGAGGGTTTAAACCGTGTTTCGCCGAACATTTCTCGCTGAGTTCCGTTATAATTTTTGCAATCCGCAGAATATCACCCTGTTCAAATGCAGGAGCGAGAGATTTAAGGCTATCTAAATTAGCTTGGGATATTTCGAGTTGTTCGGCAGACAATCCGATTTTTGCATAGAGAAAATTGCGCAAAAACCTTATGAAACCGCTTAAAAATATCTGCACTTCCACGCCTGCAGCCATAGCCTTTTCTAAAACCGCAAAGCTGCCTTTTGCATCGTGCGCCTCAAAAACCTTAACAAGCTCAAAGTAAAGCGCATTGGATGGAATGCCAAGCGCATTTTGCGCCGATTCCGCCGTTATTGATTTCCCGCTGTATGCAAAAACTTCGTCAAAAATTGTAAGTGCATCGCGCATTGAGCCATCTGCTTTTTCTGAGATTACGGCAAGAGCCTCCGGTTCTGCCTCTAAGCCTTCTTGTTCGCATATAAAGGCAAGCCTTTTCGAGATTTGCATTGGAGAAAGTCTTTTGAAATCAAAACGAAGCACTCGAGATAAAATTGTAGCGGGAACCTTATTTATTTCCGTTGTCGCTAAAATGAATATCAGATAAGGGGGAGGCTCTTCCAAAGTTTTCAGCATGGAACTCCAAGCTTTTGGCGAGAGAGCGTGAACCTCATCTATTATCAAGGCCCTGTATTTACTGTTCATCGGTGGGTACTCTGTCCCTTCAAGGAGGCTCCGCATTTCATCGACGCCGCTATTGCTGGCAGCATCAAATTCGGAAACATCCAATGACGAGCCTATTGCTATGGCTTTGCAGCTTTCACACTCACCGCATGGTTTCTCGCCTTCCGCCGTGCAGTTCAGCATAGCGGCTAAAATTCGCGCAGAAGTGGTTTTGCCCACCCCTCTTGTGCCTGTGAACAAAAACGCATGGTGAACATTGCCGGTAGCTATGGCATTTTTAAGTGTTTGAGCAACGTGCTCCTGCCCAACCATCTCGCTAAACGAACGTGGCCGCCATTTTCTCGCCATTGCAACATAAGGCATGGGGGTAATGTAGAAAATTCCACTGTTGTCCGGTAAAGGTTTTGAAGAGACACCAAAAAAAACGGTTGGAGTGGTGATATAACGAGCAATTAAAATTCTAAATTCATTATTATGTCATTAAATAAAGTATATAAAGTAGTCATTCTGGCCGGAGGCCTTGGAACTCGTCTATCTGAAGAAACCGGCTTGATTCCCAAGCCTATGGTGGAAATAGGCGGCCGTCCTATTTTATGGCATATTATGAAAATTTATTCCTACTATGGTTTTAACGAATTTATAGTGCTTACCGGCTACAAGTCTCATATAATAAAAGATTATTTTATCAATTATTACACACGCTATTCAGATATAACTGTTGACATGGCCAATAACTCCGTTGAACTTCACAACAACAGAAACGAGCCATGGAAAGTAACTATGCTGTACACAGGTCCAGACACCATGACGGGCGGCAGGCTCTTAAAAGCAAAAGATTTTCTGGGGAATGAACGCTTTATGCTCACTTACGGTGATGGACTGAGCGATGTAAATATTCCCGAACTCATCAAATGCCATGAAAATTCAAGGCAGTTGGCAACGCTTACATCTATCCAATCCGGCGGGAAGTTTGGCACTGTTAAAATCTCGGACCAAGGAATAGTTGAATCTTTCAAAGAAAAACCCACAGAAGACGGAATTTGGGTTAACGGTGGTTTTTTTGTAATGGAACCTGCAATATTCGATTATTTAACCGAAGGCGATGAAACGATTTTAGAGCGGAAACCTTTGGAAAAACTGGCAAAAAATAGACAGTTAAACGCATATAAACATACGGGTTTTTGGCATGCAATGGATAATTTAAAAGATAAAAACGATTTAACCGATATGTGGATGACGGGAAAAGCTCCTTGGGCTTTATGGTTAAGATAGAGGTGAAAAGATGATTATACGAGCCAAAACAGACAAATTAATACAGACGAAACCATTGACGCTCGTCCGTCAAAATAATACTGCTGAAAACGTACGGGAAATGAAAGCAGGAGAAACGCTATTAAAATCAAAACCTCAGCGGTTTGTTTTTGAGATGACAAATGCCTGTAATCTTAATTGTGTTATGTGCGGAAGAAATGTGAAACATTTCAGGCCAGCGCATTTTAACATAGATTGGCTAAGAAAACTTGAGTCGGTTGCGGGAAGTGTTGAAGAAGTAACCCTTATGGGTTGGGGCGAACCTACAATGCACCCGCAGTTTACCGATTTTTTGAGATGGGCGGAAAATTTTGGAATGAGAAAATATTTCTGTACCAATGGCATAAAACTTGGCGAATTAACTCCAGCTATTTTTGAAAATAAAGTTGATGTCATTGCTATTAGTATGGATGCAGCAAATCACGAGCTAAACTCTTCAATACGAAGAGGAGCGGATTTTAATGTTATTGTCAATAATCTTAAAAAAATAGTATCAGAGAAAAAACGCATTGGTACGCCGTGGCCTTATATGAATTTTGTCACTACGCTGATGAAAAAGAATCTTAATGAATTTCCCAAAATTGTACAACTGGCTGCGGAAATAGGGCTGGATGAAGCAAAAGGTGTGTTTTTGACAGTCTTTGATGAGGCAATGGCAAGCGAATCGCTGTACAATTCAATGAACGAAGTAAAAGAAGTATTTGATGAAGCGTATAGAATTGCTTCTGACACAGGCGTCAAACTGAAAATTCCCCATTTATGCGGAGAGGATCCTGCGAAAGATGCCTATCATAAACCTTGTTATACCGCATGGAGAGATTTCTTTTTGGGCTCAGATGGTTATGTACGTCCCTGTATGTCCACGCCTTTGAAATTTTTCCATATTGATAATTACGAAACATTTGACGAAATGTGGAATTCCGCAGAATTGATTGATTTTAGAAAAAATGTAAACGAAGATTCCTCCATGAATATATCCTGTAAGAGGTGCTACCAGTCTTCGTTTGCAAACTGGAATAGGAAAAATTCCTTTTATCAGGCAGGAGTGGATTTTTCTCCTGAATGGGAAGCGGTGGAGCATATACATGAAAATTAACCAAACAAAAATTGCAGGTGTAACCGTTGTATGTTCCGAGCCTTTCAAAGACGACAGAGGCTTCTTCAACCGCATTTTTTGCCAAAAAGAATTGGAATCAATAAGACCCGGCATTATAATAGCCCAAATCAATCATTCCATGACAAAAACAAAAGGAACTATAAGAGGCATGCACTTTCAATACCCGCCTCATGCAGAAATGAAAATTGTCCGTTGCACAAAAGGCAGCATTTTTGATGTTGCAGTGGATTTGCGAAAGGATTCCCCTACTTTTTTGCAATGGCATGGGGAGGTGCTTTCGGCAGAGAATATGAAGGCTTTGGTTATACCGGAAGGTTGTGCGCATGGGTTTCAGTCGTTGGAAGATGATATTGAGATGGTGTATCTGCATACGCAGTTTTATTCTAAACAATCGGAGGGGGCTGTACGCTATGATGATCCCAAAATTGCGATTAAATGGCCGCAAAATTGCACAGCCATTTCGGAAAAAGATTCTGCATATCCTTTTTTAGCCAATAATTATGAGGGCATTGTTCTATGAAATGCAGATATTGCAGCAGAGATTTGCAATTTGAATTTATCAATTTATTCAATTCACCGCCATCAAATTCTTATTTAACTAAAGTGCAATTGGATGAACCGGAAACTCTGTATCCGTTAAAATTATATGTTTGCGAACATTGCTTTTTGGTTCAAATTGATGAGTACAAAAAATCAGCAGAAATATTTAATTCTGACTATGCTTATTTCAGTTCCTATTCATCGTCTTGGCTTGAACATGCAAAAAAATATGCGGATAAAATAACAGAGAAATTAAATCTTAACAGCGATTCTTTTATAATTGAAATAGCCAGTAATGATGGATATCTGCTACAGTATTTCAAAGAAAAAAACATTCCTTGTCTGGGAATTGAACCTACTGCTTCCACTGCAAAAGCGGCGAGGGAAAAAGGCATTGAGGTATTGGAAGAATTTTTTAATGCATCTGTGGCGAAAACTCTCAAAAAAGCCGATTTGATTGTAGGAAATAATGTTCTTGCCCATGTACCTGATATAAATGATTTTATTGCAGGTTTAAAAGTCGCACTGTTGCCTAACGGAACAATAACAATGGAATTTCCTCATCTGCTTAATCTGATAAATCTCAATCAATTTGATACCATCTATCACGAGCATTTCTCTTATTTGTCATTAATAACGGTGCAAAAAATATTTTATTCGCACGGATTGAAAATATATGATGTTGAGGAACTTGCAACTCATGGAGGAAGTTTGCGTATTTATGCAACGCATAACGAGAATACAATTTTAGCTATTGAAAACAGCGTTATTCATGTAATCGAAAAAGAAAAAATCGCTGGGCTTGATTCCATTGAAGGGTATTATGGCTTTGAAAAGAAAGCTCAGAATGTAAAATGGGATTTTATTGATTTTTTATTAAAAGCAAAAAAAGAAGGAAAGAAAATAGCCGCTTATGGTGCAGCAGCAAAAGGCAATACTTTTTTGAACTATTGCGGCATTAAATCAGATATAATTGATTTCGTCGTGGATGCATCTCCCCATAAACAGGGCAAGTATTTACCGCTTAGCCATATTCCAATTGTTTCCGAAGATATGATAAAGAAGGAAAAGCCCGATTACATCATTATTTTGGCATGGAATTTGTGTGATGAAATTGCGAAACAGTTAAGTTATGCTAAGGGTTGGGAAGCGCAGTTTGTAACAGCAATTCCTGAAGTTAAGCTTATACACCCCCCCCCCCAATAAGACTTTGTTATGATGTTGAAATAAACTATTATTCTTTACGTTTGGTGGCTTAATGGTAAATGGTGTAACTGTCATTTTGCCAAAGCCATTTCGTGATGAACGTGGTTTTTTCAATCGCATTTTCTGCCAAAAAGAACTGGAAGCAATAAGGCCCGGCATTATAATAGCCCAAATTAATCATTCCATGACAAAAACAAAAGGAACTATAAGAGGCATGCACTTTCAATACCCGCCTCATGCAGAAATGAAAATTGTCCGTTGCACAAAAGGCAGCATTTTTGATGTTGCAGTGGATTTGCGGAAAGACTCTCCTACTTTTTTGCAATGGCATGGGGAAGTACTCTCGGCAGAGAATATGAAAGCATTGGT
>LIUG01000027.1:311-4285 GCA_001462245.1 Candidatus Fibrimonas termitidis | reverse complement strand
GGTTTTTTAAGTTAAAATAAAACTCTGGCATGTCGTCCCGACCCAGCAAATACTCCTTAGCGTTTCTGGCAAGGAATGCGCCATACACAATGCGTGACATTGCATGTTTAGCTAACTCGCTGGCCTCATCTGGTGTAACTTCAAGCAGTTCTCTGATTGAAAAGTTCAAAAGACGAAGTTTCGGGCTTGCCCCCTCACCGAACACATGGTTAATTCTTGTATATCCGACATTCTCAGCTGCCTCAACTAATGCCGCTGTTGTTGAACGGCCAATGTGCAGTGTTCCGAAGCCGATAGTCCTACCTAATTCAGCCCACTTAATTTCATAATCATTGCCAAGAACTTCTTTCGGCAATTTGAGACGGTTGTATTGGCTTGACCCAACAAAATAGAGTGATGTAGTTCCTAAATATACCAAGTCAGCAGGACGGATAACAATCTCGCCTTTAAGACGTGATGCAATTTCGCTTTGCCGCTGGCCATAGCGTGTCTTGTAGTCGTATATTATTTGTGGTGACAACGCCAGAAGCGCTGCTAATTTGCCTCCCAAGATTTCGTTATAAGGTGGGATTGCGCCGCAGACATTCAGTTCAAGCATACTTGTCCCTATATGCCTGCTTTTTTGAGCGACGATGGCGTTTCGAACAGCGGTATATCCTTTTTCAGTATCTAAAAATGCATTCCATTTTGTATCAAAGTCCTTGTCCGTAATAATTTCGGAAAGATCTTTTTTTGATACCAAAAGTCGCGCTAGCTGTTCGGTTCGTTTTCTACGGTAGAGTGCAGTTTCAGTTTCCTTTGTAATCGCACCAAGTTCGCTTTTTTCATCTTCTGGAATTTCATCCACATCCAGAGTTTCTTTCAAGAGTTCTTGTCTACGCTTTTCGGCGATAGTAGCTTCTTGGAGCAGTGTTGCGATAATTTCATCCGTGGGGTGGTTTACATCCTTTACCGAACAAATATCGCTGTAATCAATACCAGCTATACCTTCCTGGACATATGCCAACAATTTGTCAATGATATATCTGGCATTAGTGGGTTTCTCGTTTCTCACTTTGTTAATAAATTCTCTGGCATTCCAACCTATGTACTTATCCCTGTCGGTTATCTGAACGGCACAGTTCTCCAGTGAGATTATCCCCATTACAGGGCGATTGGGATGAGCCTCATCCCTGATGAGGTACTGCATTGTACGCCCTGGAGTGTTTTCCGATGGAGTTGCCCAAGTTAAACGGAAGTAACGCCAAATATCAGCCAAGCGGTGACAAGTTATAGTGTCTTTCACAGAGTCATCTATAAGTTCCAATTGCGGACAAATCGCCTCTCGAAGATTGTTTGTGTTTTGTAATCTATCCGCCAGTTCATTGCCATCGGCAACCAATGTAAGAACTGAACGTCTGGTCTTAGAATCCTCGGCTTCCATGTAGTTGATAAATTTCTCGAAAGTTTGTAGCCTCTCAAAGCGACTTTCACTAAGACAGTTGCGGATTCGCGCTTTTTCATCACTCAAAGAGATATCGGCATCTTTTTTTGAACCAATTGTTGGGAGACGCAGTTCCAACACACCTAACCGAAAACAAGCACTCCACGATGCTCTTATTAAATCGCGCAACAACAACCAAACCGCACGATATTTCCTGCGTTGGTCTATATTATAAAGACATTCGTTCTCGACCCAAAGAAGCTCTTTGAAAATAATAGACTCCAACATTTCGAGCGTAGTCTGAGCGTTAATTGATATCGCTACAGTATAAAAACGTGTTCGAAACACTCCCTCAAGTTTCGGGCGAAAGGGAATACTTTTGCTTACCATGTGAGGGGCTCCTTTTTGGATGTCCAACTGAGCTTGGTTATAATGTCACACATAAGTCATGCTCCATTATATGGTAATTTTACTGACCAACTGCCGCCTTTGGCAGATCCATTGCGTACGACAATACCATTCCTTTTGAGCACATCAATATTCTTCTGAACTCCGCGAGAGGACATTCCGATTTTTTCGGCTATAGCTTTTGCACTAATTGTTGGTTGCTCAACCATCAGTTTGATTATTTTTCGCTGAACTTCATTTACTACGAACTTTTCTACGAACTCATCGGCGAACTTTTCTACGAACTTCTTATCGTTGCTTGTGCCAGAAAAAAATGTAACCTTTATTTCGTCCCCCGATGCTTCAAACAGCGGGATGGGTTTTCCCATATCTTTACATACTGTGGTTATACGTTCAATCCCTCTTCCCCATGCTTCGATGAATCCGCAGCGGAAAAATGCATTGGCAATCTTCGGGTTATAAGGGCGTGAACGGTGCGTTGAAAGCAAATGTTCCACTGTCCAATTCAACGGCAAACGTCCGTCATTGTAAACAATTACCTTATCTGGAAAAACTTTTATCTGAATCGGTGTATACCTGTCGTATAGTCGCGATGGACAATAGCATTCAAGATGGCTTCCCGCAAAGCAGGGCGTGGAACAGGATAAGTTTCCACACGTTGAATTCCCTCGTAACTGATTAACCCTTTGAAGTATTTCAGATATATCGTTTCAATAACCTTATCCGGCATTGTAATGAGAGAACCGTGTATTTCGTCTGCGTACAGCAAGTCAGCGTCATTCTCGAAATAGCCAACTTTGACGAACGCGCCGAATACAAACCGTTCGGGATTCTCATGGAACAGCAGGACTGCAGCACGAGTCAATTGCCCGTCCTCGACAAGCATAAGGCTATCAAGCAAAGACTCATCGTTAATCTCCAAGTCAGCTTTTTTCAATCGCTCGCTCGCAAGGGCTTTTTCACGGAATTTGCGGAAAGAAGTCATATCCAAATCCAAAGACTTAACATTAGGTACTGTAATGCCATCCCAAGTCTTGCCTTGCTTACGCATTATAAAGTTTTGAAGTTCGATCCCGTTAAGTTCCTGAGTGGTACTGCCAGAGCGAAGATAATATTTCCCGCGAAAACTAACGGCAGAACTACTCGCGTCTACGGTAATGACGATATACTGTCTACTGCCCTCTGAACGAAGTTCAACAAACGGTACGATACCCATAGCTTGACGTATTCTGTTCGGGAGTTCTTCCAAAAGCTCAAGGGCATTATCAACGCCGACAATTCTACCATTGTCGTCCCTGCCAATTTCCAGAACACCACCACTCGTATTGGCAAAACCACAGATACTTTTCATAAAATCATCTTTCCATTGACGTTTCCATTCAAGGTTCTGTTTTTCCAACGCTTTCCACCGCCTTTTGGATTGGATTTCGATTGTTCGTCATCTTTATCAGGTAATAATCATCATAATATATCCCAAAATTTTATGAAAGTGTAGTCTACGGTTACTCGGATACATTTCCCATACCGGAAATACGGAAATAAATCCGGGAAACGCAAGATAACTAAAGACAAATACGTGACAAAAAGTGACTACTAGAGTATACCTTACATATTAAGAAAATAGGCTAAATCGTCTCCGACTCCCGTTTCCCGCTGTTGATTTTTGGGTCTAAATTGAACTCGGGCTGACAAAAGTAAAAAAAAATAATATTTTCACCATGAATGATCATAAATGTTCATTTTACTTAATTTATTTGTAGTATAAATCTCAGCATGAATACTCATTTATTGAATATTTTTGGAGGGAAAATGAACAAAACCTTTGACTACGCGTTTTTCAACGGTGATATGTATCTAAATGTTGATCTATTTGGTGAGATAAACAAAAGAAAACAACAGAAGAGACGTATTGCCAAAATGGAGAAGAATGAGAAAATGACGCCGGAAAATACCGCTCTTGATCAAAAAAGAAAATTCTCCATTGCCCTGAGAATAGTCTCCAGGTTTCCAAAACATATTTTTGTTTCGGGTAAAGAACGCAGGAAGATTTCGCCATAACGTTTCCGCAACAGCCGTCCGTCCAATACAACAACCACTCCGTGATCGCTGGAGCGCCGCATAAGCCGCCCGAAGCCCTGCTTGA
>LIUG01000027.1:0-189 GCA_001462245.1 Candidatus Fibrimonas termitidis | reverse complement strand
CCGAAGCCCTGCTTGAACTTCATTACCGCTTCGGGAATGGAGAGATCCATGAAAGCGTTTCCGCCGCGGTTTTCCAGGGCCTCGGAGCGGGCCTCAAAAACGGGATCGTTGGGACTTCTGAAAGGCAGGCGGCAGAGTATAACAAGACGCAGAGTATTCCCCGGGGCGTCAACGCCTTCCCAGAAGGAG
>LIUG01000026.1:20673-26595 GCA_001462245.1 Candidatus Fibrimonas termitidis | reverse complement strand
AAGACTTAATCAGCGTTTACTATAACTTTTAATAAAAATTTCTTTGCCGTTCTTTACCACCGCATCCTCGCATTGTTTAAGAAATTTATTTGCATTGTATTTTTCATTCATCAATTTTGTGTTTATATGCCAAAACGGGTCATTGTTTGCAATAGACATTTCGTAAACAAAAGAGGCACGGAATGCGATTTCTATATAAGACAATCCATCGGTCAAAAGATTTCTCAACGATTCGTCCCAAAGATACAATTCATATATGCGATTAAAGGAAGTTCCGTCTTTAAATTTATTAACCCTGTTTCCGTTTTCAAAAATCTCAAAAAACAAGCCATATCCGCAAAATCTATAATAATTTACGGCTGACAATATTTTACAGGCTCGGTTGAAATCTTGTATCAACACTCCTCTTTTTTTCAATAAGAAAACCTGCTCTTCTATACGTAAGGGCGGTTTTGTAAAATTTGCCGGAATATTCATATTTATAAAAAAATGACCCGCCTTGGTCCGCTTATTCATTGCTGAACATAGGCGTGGCGGGTACTATTAGTTACAAATATAGATTTTTTTTCGCCAGTTGGCAAGGGAAAATGTTAAATTTGTGTTAAATTTGTTAAATTGAGCCGGTTAGCCAAGGGCGTGTGAGGCGGCGAGGTTTCCAATAGCCCATTTTAGCGATGCCTGGACTTTGGAGTTGGAGAAGAAGTTGGGGTGTGAGGGTTAGCATTTTTTCTCCAACATCCGCACATCAACATCGGTTACCCCCCAATCAAATATAGAAGAACTCGCACAAACCAATTGCGCCAAATCACAGTTTCCCGCCCGCTCGCCAATGCCGCCAATAGTTACATCTGCATAAAGACAGCCCGCCTTTGCCGCTTCAATTGTATTTGCCACGGCCATGCCCAAATCGTTGTGGGCGTGAATGCCAAGTTCTGCCTTGCCATCAAGTTTTTCGGAAATATCTCTCAGTACCTTGCGGCAAAGGCTCGGCGAGGCGATACCTACTGTGTCTGCAAGGCGAATTCTCACTACGCCAAAATCCAGCAACATCTTGGCTATGCTTATCATAAATTCCGTTTCACAGCGAAAGGCATCCTTAAATCCCACCGACAGAGGAATACCGCTTTTGTCAATCAAATTCAAACAGGCGTGCAGTTGCTCAACAATCCAATTTTTATCCTTGCGTGAAACCGGCACACCGATATGAATGATGTCCGGCTGCACGTCAATCGCATGTTTTATGTCAGAGGGCACAAGCCTAGACCACACCGATATAACGGCGTTTTTTCGGTTCTCCATAATCTTGGCAATATTTTTTTTCTCCTGCTCGGATGCTGCCGGAAATCCTGCCTCAATTTGATGTATGCCATGCAAATCCAAAAGAGTTGCAATTTTCAATTTCTGTTCAGCGGAAAAACAAATACCCGGAGCCTGTTCGCCGTCTCGCAGTGTTGTGTCCAAAAGATATCTTCGCTGCTTCACGCCAAACACTCCTTCACAATTTCGGCAAATTCCCGCTCGGTAATCGCACCATTTTTCGCTAAGGCCTTGGCTTTAACCTGTTCAAGAATATGTGGAATATGCTCCTCTGCGCATTGCACATTAAGTTCCGAAAGTTTCGCACGAATTGATGCCGTCCCGCTCTGTTTTCCCAGCACAATTTTTCGCCTTTGCCCCACGATCTCAGGCGGGAATGGTTCATAGCGTTCCGGTTGTTTAAGAATTCCGTCAACATGAACCCCAGACTCCACATGGAATATTCGCTCTCCGATAATAGGCTTGTTTTGCCGAATATCTTGCCCTGTGATTTTGCAAAACAGCTTTGCCATCTCCGGAAAAAAATCATAAGTTTTATCCGCCTTGCGCAGTCCGTTCATTCGCAAAATCATAACCAATTCCTCGGTCGCCGCAAAACCGCCTATACCGCCAAAGGAACTCGCAACATTTTTTCCCCCGCTCATCACCCATTCCGCTGCCAACGCAGTTGCACAGTGAAAGCCGTTTGTGGGGCAAAACTCAATATCATCGCCAAAGGATTTTTTCGCCTCGGCGAATGTGTGCAGATAATCGCCGCACAATGCATCATCTAACCCTTGCAAACGTTTTTTTTCGCCGGGCCGTGTATATGCCGGATATTCCGGAAGCGGCGACAGCAATTTGTGCATTTGCTCCGAAAGCTCAATCGCATCGACTTCCATCTTTATTAGAAAAACCAAGAATTGCGAAAGGTCGGATTTGTTGTGCGTTAGGTTGTCGAGGCAGGATAGGGTCTTGTCTGTGATCAAATCCTATACGCCTCTACCGGCACTCCGCCTTCCAAATGCTTCTCGCAGATTTCCTCCACCTTGTCCTCGTCCAAATTGCCGTACCACACACCTTCGGGGTAAACTACAGCTATCGGGCCTTTGTCGCAGATGCCGAAACAACCCGTGTTCGTCACCAGGCAGTCCGAGGTAATGTCCCTGTCTTCTATCTCCTGCATGAATTTCTGCACAAGAGCAACGGACTTCTTGTTCAAACACGCACCCATCTGGGTGCCGTTAATGCGGGAACTCCCGCATACGAATACGTGATACTTAGGTGATACCATAAGTGCTTCTCCTTTTTTGTGCCGCTTGTGAAACGGCGGTTTCTACTCTCTCATAAGTCGTAATGGCTTCTATGCCATTCTCCTTCAAACGCTTTTCCGGCGTGGGGCCTATACGCATCGCAAGAACAGCCTCGCAGTCCGAGACCGCACTGATTACGGACTGCCATCTATCCTCTTTATTCTCGCATTGGGGGCCATTGCAATACTTGGTCACTTTGCGAGTCTCTATAAACTTAGTGTTCTTTTCGTCGCCTTCGTAAATGTAAAACTCGTTTGCTTGGCCAAAGTGCGTATCCACAATCGCTCCGGTTCGGGTAGCAACGGCGAAACGCCTTGGTTTTGAAACTTCCCTTAGCTCTATGGAAATATCCTCGTCTAGGGTTCCCGCAGCGTCGGAGCGGCATTGCCTGCAATGCTTCATTTGCTTTATATCTGTGCCGCACTGTTCACGGATAGACATTATCTCTTTGTTTGTCATGCGTTCCAAGCCCTCAAACGCAGAACCCTTTACAGGAAGATGAGGCATTATGTTCACCATAAACGCACCAAGAGAGGCCGCCATCTTAGACACCTCGTAAATATGATGCTCGTTTATTCCTTTTAAAGTTACGCAATTCACCTTGCAAACCATTCCAGCATCGGAGAGCATTTTAATTCCCGCAAGCTGATTTGCCAAGAGGATTGAGGCACCTTCGGTGCCTGTGTATTTTTTTCCCATGTAATTGACATGCTTGTAAATTTTTGCACCTATTGCAGGGTCAACAGCATTTACGGTCACGGTGATATGGCTTACAGCAAGCTCTTTTAGCTCAGGGACATACTGCGGGAGCAAAAGCCCGTTTGTGGCAATGCAAAATGTAACAGCAGAGTCGTGTTCACGAATTAAACGGAATGTTTCCTTGAGATTTTCAAAATTTGCCAAAGCGTCTCCAGGGCCGGCAACGCCAACAACTGTGAGATTAGGCAGGCTCTCTTTTAGTTTTAAATAACGTTCCAAAGCCTCTGTGGGGGAAAGTATTTTTGATGCAACCCCGGGGCGGCTCTCATTCATGCAGTCAAAATTTCGCAGGCAATAGTTGCATTGTATGTTGCACTCCGGCGCAACCGGCAAATGAACACGGGCATTCTTGCAGGCGTGTTCGCCGAAGCATGGGTGGGTCTCGGTTTTGTTTGTTTGGGGTTTGTAAAATTTGCTATGCAATTCCTCGCGAAAATTCGCTTCGGTTTTTTCCAGCATAGCATTTGCTACTTGGTCTAATATGTTGAGCGAGCCGTCAAAGCCAAGTATGCGTACTCGTTGCCCGCCTATGTAATCGTGTATGGGAAAGGCACAGCGTATTAGAGGTATGTCAAGTTTGCGTGATATACGGCGACCGTCTGAGCTTCCAATCAATATGTTTGCACCAAGTTCATTGCACGCTTTTTCTATTGCGGCAAAATCGCTATCTTCCAGTATTTGCGTTTTTTCTGCAAAATGGTATTCCCTGCTTTCTTCAATTTCCTCTGCCAGTGTTTCACTTAATTTTTGAGAGCCTGTTGCTGCCAAAACCGGAAGGATGCCGTTTTCGCAACATAACCGCACCATAGCATTCACAAAATCCGGTTCACCGAACACCGCCGCCCTCGCTTGGGCACTGTGTTTGTGTGAATCCACCATTGCATCTATATACCGCCCACGTGCTTTTTTTATCCTGTCTGTTGCAACTCCTAAAACGCCGATTAACCTATCCATGCCTCGCACACCAACAGGCAAAGGCAGTTTGATATATGGCACTCCGTAGGTTTCCTTTAAGAACTCGGCAGGTGAGTTTTTCTCGTCGGTAAATTCGGAAAATTCAATGGTGAGTTTTGCCCCTGCCATTGCGGCAATTTCTGATATTGGTGTACCCTCTGTTTTCAAACGCTTGTAACTCTTTTCCGTTGCACCATCTAAATTGTCCGAAATGTCCGGCAATATTATATAATCAATTCCCATTTCGGTTAAAAAGTCCTTTAGCCAGCGTGTGTCTGCCGGGCTGAGCAATGGTGTGATGATATTTATTTTATTGTTTGGGGTTTTGTTTGGTTCCACTTGTTCTAAAATACTGCGGATTGCCGTAAACCAGCCTTCATTTTGTGTTCCGCCATACCCGGGAGAAGCGATGTTGATTATCTTCACATTCAAATCCGGGTTCTGTTCGTAAAATCTTTTCACAATCGCATTCACATCTTCGCCGATGGTTTCCGCAAGGCAGGTGGTGCATACACCAATGACTTCCGGTCCATACAAATCTATCATATTCCGCAGACCTTTGAGCAAATTTGCTTCACCGCCGAACACGGTTCCTTCTTCGGTTAAAGCAGAAGAGGCTATGTCTATAGGCTCGTTATAATGCGTGGAGAGGTGCCTCCTTATATATGTTGCGCAACCTTGTGAGCCGTGCAGGATAGGCATACAGCCTTTTACGCCCCATAAGGCACTTATAGCCCCCATAGGCATACACATCTTGCATGGATTTACATTCAAGTTAACCATATAAAATCTTTCTCCTCAAAACAAAAAAGGCGAGTGTCCCCCTACAGCTACCCTAAGGGCAACCATAGACAAACACACGCCTTTGTGTGATAGCAGCCTGCATTAGCAGACCGTTGGGGGGAAATATAGTAAATTTAACCCTTGGTTTGCTCTGCCCGAACCCCGAGGCCCGTTACAATAGATGTTCCTGAAAGTCGTGTGTCTTTTGCGGAAGTTATACATTCCCTTCTTGGGCATTATCAATAGATATTATGCACCACTCTTGCGTAGCAAGGTCTGGCGTGAGGCGTTATTTTGCGAAAATGGGGCATTATGGGTATAAGATAGAAAATTTACCACGCTTTTGCGGAGTGGCCTTTTGGAAAATCAAGTATTTTCACGCCCATTACATCGGGTTGCTGAAGAACATAAAGACCATGACCCAAAGCATAATTAACAGGACGTTTTTTTGCTATTGCTGTAGAAAACGCTCCGTATATCTTTTTGCCCTTGAACCTTGGAATTTTGCGTAGCACATTCAATCGCTTTATATGAGCATTGACGTCGCTAACTTTCATGTCTGTTTTTGCTTCAACGGCTATTACAAATTTGCCATTTTCAAGCAGGGCATCTACTTCTGCTAGGTTGGCGGTCTTTTTCTCGTTCAAAAATTCAACATTGGTGGATATGGAGTCAAAGCCAAAGCCTTTTTCGTTGAATTTTTCAACTATGCGGGGTACAACTATGCTTTCAATGATACCGCCTAGCTTATTCGTCAACGAACCTATTTTGTGATTGTTTTCAATCAATTTTACATTATTATCATCCAATTTTAAAT
>LIUG01000026.1:18185-20424 GCA_001462245.1 Candidatus Fibrimonas termitidis | reverse complement strand
TTTGCATTATTATCATCCAATTTTTCAATAGCCTTATCCAATCTTTCATTAGTTTTATCCACTCTTGAATTAGTCAACTCTATGCTAGCCCGCAGTTCGGCTCCCAACTCTGCTATGCTAGCTCGCAGTTCAGCGTTTTCCTTTTCTGAACGTTTCCCCTGTTCTGCCATGATAGTACGCTGCTCTGCTATGCTAGCACGTAGCTCTATAATGGAAGCTAAAACAGCTTCTGCGTTTAATTCTTTGCTCATAGTTTCTAATATACAAAATAAATTATGGCTATAAGGCACACCGTTAATTCCGGGAATACTCCCAAACCGGGCTGTTTATCGATTTATGAATTTCCATCACAAAATTTTCTATTCCCTCAAAACCGGCCAACGGATGCTTACGCTCATGGTTATGGTCGCAAAACGCCATTCCCAGCTTATAAGCAAGAGGGCGTTCCTTCACTCCACCCACAAGAATATCCGCCTTCTTCTCCGTCATAAACCTTTCCAACTCTGCGGGGTTCGCATCGTCTAAAACCACAGTATCGCAACTCACCAGCGAATTGATAACCTCGTATTCGTCTTTCTTCCCCGTCTGCGTTCCAACAACAACCGCTTCCATGCCCAATTCATTGAACTGGCGTATCAACGAAATCGCCTTAAAACCACCGCCCACAAAGATAGCCGCCCGCTTTCCTTCCAAATGCGGTCTGTATTTCTCAATAACGGGCAAAATTTGTTCAGTCCGTTCCGCCGCAAATTTACGTGCGTTCGCCGAAATTTCCGGCTTGCCGAGTGTATCTGCAACTCTAAGCAAAGAATTGGTGGTATCCTCAATGCCAAAAAAACTCACTCTGATACTTGGTATTCCAAACTCTGTTTCCATACGTTCCGCAAGGTAAGCGGAGGAACCTGCGCACTGCACAATATTGAGCGTAGCAGAAGGAGCCTGAATCAGTGTTTTATATGAGGAATCTCCGGTAATAGTAGAGATAACCGGAATGCCTATTTGCTCCAAATACCCCTTGATAATCCACATCTCCCCTGCAAGGTTAAAATCCCCAAGAATATTCACACCAAAACGTTTAGGCTGGTTTGCATGAGGGAGTATCAATTTCATAATAGCATCGCAAGCCAATCTGTATCCCAAAGACTTAGTTCCGGAAAACCCCGGCGCTTTTACAGGGATAACACGGATGCCATATTTAGCCTCTGCAATACGGCACACCGCCTCCGTATCATCGCCTATTACACCAACTATGCAGGTTGCGAAAACAAAAATCAGTTTGGGGGCGGGCTTGGCATTTTCCATAAGTTCATCAATAGCGGAGGTGAGTTTTTTCATGCCGCCAAAGACAATATCCGTTTCACGCAAATCGGTGGAAAAGCTGTTGCGGAACATCTCCGCACCGGAGGTTAAACTGCCACGTATGTCCCAAGTGTAGCTCGCACATCCTATAGGACCGTGAACAATGTGGTAAGCATCGGTGATGGGGTTTAGCACAACTCTAGCCCCGCAGTAAACGCACGCTCTCTGGCTCACCGCACCGCTAACACTTTCACGCTCACAGCTTATATCGTTTTCACGCCGAGTGCAAATAGATGACTTTCGTTCTTCTAAAACACCCGTCTTTCCATAAATCGCAACCTGTCTCAAATCTTTCTCCTATATGCCTTTGTGTGATAGCAGCCTGTACTAGCAGGTGCTAGGGGGAAATATAGTAAATTCTAAAAATGCACCCCACTGTTCCGTGGCGAAATGCGGCTGTGTTTCTAATAGGTCACATATATTGGGCTATCGCCGTGTACACCAGCCAGCCGCTTGTTTACGGGATCAACATACAAATCCATGCCTTCCAAGGGCATCGCTCCGAGTAATATGTCCTTTGCGGTTGGTATAACGACTGCTTCTATGCTGGTTCGGCGGTCTTTCCAGCGTACTTCTACCGGTTCGGTCAGGTCATAGAGGTCGGTTACACCGTTCGCTATGGTGGATTTTACGGTGTCAACTGTAGCAAGTCCTAATTGCTGTCGTGTTTCTTCATTGATTATCAATGTCCACGCTCCTGTATCGGGCATTGCTTCTACATCTACCTTACGGATTTGGCTTTCTGGAATATTACCGCATTTGGCAAGCAACCGATCCCTGCCGTTTTCCAATGTGATTTTTTCCAAAAAAATACCCATTTTATTCTCCTGCTTCATTTCTAAAATAGAAAAAATAATTTGCCCCATCGGGAAAATCCTTT
>LIUG01000026.1:0-18050 GCA_001462245.1 Candidatus Fibrimonas termitidis | reverse complement strand
CTTTCCCTCGGGGCTATCGGGGTTGAGACAATCATCACAACACTATCTCAAAATCTTCATCCGAGCTATCACGGTCAAACCTGTCCAGAAGCGCATTTGCGATTTTCTCCACCAAGTACGCACCGCCGTTATAGCCGACTATGGACTGCAAAGGACCGCCGTACCTGTCTATCACAGGGAACCCGGCACGGATAAAGGGGATATCTTCCGCTTTCGCAATTTGCTTGCCGTAGGTTGAACCTAGCATCAAATCCACCTTCTCGTTCTTTATCCACTGATGAAGCTCAAAAAGATCCGAATTTGCCTTGGCTGTGCAACCGTTAACCCCGTACTGCTCAAACAACGCTTCAATCCTGCGGGTGAATTCCTCTTTCGGCGTTCCTGTGATAACGTATTTGGGGATCATTCCCATTTCCAATGCGAGCGATGTAAGCCCTATAACCACATCAGGATCACCGAAGATAGCAACTTTTTTGCCGTGAGTGTATTGAGCGGAGTCCAGCATTAAATCAACCAACCGGCCACGTTCCGCTTCCAGTTCTTCCGGAATTTCAATTTTGGATTCGCTTCGCAACGCCATCACATACTGATCGGTGTAGGCAACGCCTACCGGCATGGGCAGCAGAGTGAAGGGGACTTTCCATTTCTTTTTCAGAAGTTCGGCAGGTTCTATGTTGATTATCTCGCCAAGTGCTATAAGCCCTTTGCTATCGCCAAGGCCACGGATTTCTTCTATTTTGGTGCCGCCTTTTGGGTATAGCTCATACCTGCCGTTCATCGGTGCATCCAATACGCCGCTTTGGTCTGGGAAAAATACCGCAGGTACTTCCATAAACTTTGCAATGCGCTTTAGCTCTCTGATATCACCGGGGTTCACCCAGCCTGGAAATACAGCGGTTTTGCCGTTTGATGTCCCTGTTTTGCCGGTAAGGTAGTTCATGAAACCCATCATCATATTGAAAAAGCCGTTGATGTGCGAACCTACATAGCTCGGAGTGTTGCAATGCACCACCACCTTCCCCTGCGGAAGTTCTATGTCCGAGATAAAGGAATTCAAATCATCACCGATAGTCTCAGACAAGCAGGTTGTATGCACGGCTATCACATCAGGGTTGTACATTTCAAAGACATTTTTTACAGAAGTATTTATATTGCTCCTGCCGCCAAACACAGACGCACCCTCGGTAAACGAAGATGACGAAGCGATTGCCGGTTCTTTGAAATGACGAGAAAGTATCATCCTATGATATGAACAGCAACCCTGCGAACCGTGGCTGTGAGGCATACATCTTGCAACACCAAGTGCTGCGTACATTGCCCCAACAGGCTGGCAGGTTTTACAGGGATTTACTCTCAGAGCGGAGCGCTCTTTTACTTCTTTAGGTGTTAAGTCTAACATTATTTTTCCTCCTGTAAATGACCGGTGAGCATTGGTTCGTGTTTCCAAGGCGGAGTTACCAAAGCCCAAGCGTTGGTGTATATTGCCATCGCAATGTCTCGCCCAAAATTTACCGCTCCACGGAAGCCGGAATAAGGACCGGAATAGTCGTAAGAATGGATTTGCCGTGAAGCTACGCCAGCCTTTTGTATTGAGTATTTGTCTTTGATGCCGGATAAAAATATATCGGGTTTCACGGATTTAATCAGTTCGTCGGTTTCAAAGTGATTGTAATCGTCAACAACAACATCTCCCGCATCCATCTCGGGTATCATGCCGCCGTAGGTGTCCAGTTCAATACCGCAATCTCCGCTTTTAAGGGCGGCAACTTCCTCCGGGGAGTAAGTTTCATGGTAATGCTTTTCGTCTTTTGCAACCACAATGCTTTCAATGTTCTTATTGTCCGCATCTTCCTTTATTTGAGGAATTATGTCTCGCCCTTCGTAATCATCGCGATGCGCAAACTCATAGCCGGCAATAACGGTTTTTACGCCAAGGTCTTCTAAGAGAACCTGGTAATGGTGAGAACGAGAACCGCCGGAGAAAATACCTGCCGTTTTGCCGGTAAGTTTTTTCTTGTAGTAAGCCATATCCTCTTGAATTACGGCAAGCTCGTCTTTAATCACTTCTTCCACCCTTGCGGTAAGCTGAGGGTCGTTGAAATATTTTGCTATTTCACGCAGAGTTTTGCAAGTTGCGCCAACACCGATAAAGTTTACTTTCAACCAATCTATGCCGTATTTCGTTTTCATCATCTCTGCAATGTAATTGATGGAGCGGTGGCACATTACCAAATTCAAATGAGCCAAGTGTGCGCTTTTCAATCCCTCGTAAGAAGCATCGCCGGTGAACAAATTTACCACCTCAATGCCGCACCGTTTGAGAATACGTTCCTCTTCCCAGCCATCACCGCCTATATTGTATTCACCCAAAACATTGACGGAGAATTTTGTTTTCGGCTTTTTGTCGCCAATGCCGATTACATAGCGCATCAAACCGTTGTTAGCAATATGATGACCGCCGGACTGAGAAACACCTTTATAACCCTCGCACGAATAACCTATTGAAGGTATGCCGTATTTCGCTTCCGTGCGCCTTGCCACCGCCTGCACATCATCGCCTATGAGACCTATCGGGCAGGTTGAGCAAATCATAATGCACTTTGGGCTGAATAACTCCACCGCTTCTTCTATGGCTTTTTCAAGTTTCTTTTCCCCGCCAAACACTATGTCGGATTCCTGCATATCTGTGGAGAAGCAATAGGGGATAAAGTTTTTTTCTGTGTTTTCGTCCGGTTTGGCTTTGTTGCGTCGTGTGCCCCAGCTATAAAAACCGCAACCTATAGGGCCGTGCGTAATTACGCAAACGTCTTTCAAAGGGCCAACAACAACGCCTTTACAGCCGGCATAACAACAGCCACGTGCAGTCATAACGCCCGGAATTGCACGGGTGTTGGCGGCTATGGTATCGACTTTATCGGTTTCGTCCAGTTGCAAAATGTGTTCTTTGCGGTTCTTATAAACCTTGGCGGAGTATTTTTCGAGTAGCTTTTCTCTGCTGTTCATAATTGTTCTCCTCCGACTCCTGTCCTTACCGAGTGTGTTTCAAGGATTGGCAAAACAAAAATCCTGCCGTCTCCGGGGTTGCCGGTCTGGTTCACGCTGATTATCGCCTGAACCGCTTTATCCACATCTTGGTCGTTGATTATAAGGGTGAAAAAACGTTTTGCTATGAGCCGTGTAGCCTCGGTGAGGCTTTCCCCAGTCGGATTAAGCGGCAATTCGCCTGTCGCAATGATGGTTTTCAACACGTTTGAGCCAATACTCTTTTTGCCACGCCCAAGGCATCTGCAACAGGTAAAAGCTGGGAAGCCGCTTTCTGCCAGTGCTCTTTTTGTGTCATTGACCTTATTTGCGCGTATAAAGCACATAATCTCCCGCATACAGCCTCCTACAATCCGGCTTTGCCGGAACTGATTGTGTATGCCGATTCCACAGGGGAAACAAAAATACGCCCGTCACCGAAATTGCCTTCACCCGTTTTTGCCATGCGGATGATTATCTTTACGATGTCCTCTTTATCTTCGTCATTGCAAACAATTACGAGCATCTCTTTTGGGATTTCATCGTAATGAACATCGCCAACGGTAATGCCTTTTTGTTTGCCGCGTCCATAGACATCCAGCTTTGTCACGGCAGGGAAGCCCGCAGCCGCAAGTTCGCCCATAATAGCCCCGGCTTTTTCGGGGCGCACAATTGCTCTTACTAGTAACATATATCCTCCTTTATCCCATTATTCCGTGTTCCATTAAGATGGCTTCAAGTCTATCGATAGGCATTGGTTTTGGTATTATAAACATATCATTGCCATCAATTTTTCTTGCAAGTGTGCGGTATTCGTCTGCTTGCGGTTCGTTTGGTGAAAAGTCTATAACGGTTTTTTTATTTATCTCCGCACGGTGAACTGCGTTATCACGTGGAACAAAGTGTATCATCTGAGTGCCGATTTCTTTTGCTACCGCAGAAACCAGTTCTGCTTCGCCGTCAACTTTGCGTGAATTACAGATAAGCCCGCCAAGCCGCACGCCACCGGTGTTGGCGTATTTGGAAATGCCTTTTGCTATGTTATTTGCCGCATACAAAGCCATCATTTCTCCTGAACAGACAATGTAAATTTCTCGTGCCTTACCCTCACGTATAGGCATGGCAAAACCGCCGCACACAACGTCGCCGAGAACATCATAAAAAACATAGTCAAGGTCAGCTTCGTAGGCACCTAAGCGCTCAAGCAAGCCTATTGAGGTGATAATTCCACGCCCTGCGCAACCAACGCCGGGTTCCGGACCTCCGGATTCCACTCCTTTAATACCTGCATAACCTATTTTCATCACGGTATCCAGCTCAATATCATCGCCTTCTTCACGCAATGTATCGAGCACGGTTTTTTGCGCTAATCCGCCAAGTACCAAGCGAGTGGAGTCGGCTTTGGGATCGCAGCCGACGATCATGATTTTTTTGCCCATCTCGCCAAGGCCAGCTGTTAAGTTTTGCGTGGTGGTGGACTTTCCTATTCCACCTTTTCCGTAGATTGCCACTTGTCTCATGTTTTTTCTCCTCAAAATAAAAAAGGCGAGTGTTCCTCTACAACTGTCCTAAGACAACCATAGACAAACACACGCCTTCGTGTGATAGTAACCCACATTCGTGAACTACTAGGCAATAATATAGAAAAATTTTAAAACCTTGTCAAGGGTAAATTTCTTTAAAATCTGAAATCCCTCTCACCACTGTTTATCTGTTGCAAAAATACCTCGGTTTTTTCCCTGATTTTAGGGTTTGGTATATGCTTCAACTGCTCGCTAATCACCTTTTCACCACTTGCCTTTGTCGCTTCACCGGCATAATCATTCAAATATTCCTTCAAGGTTATCAAGGAATTGGGTTGGCAAATATTGGCTATCTGCCCGTTCTTAACCATTTTCATAAAACGGTCGCCGGTACGCCCCTGGCGATAGCAAGCCGTGCAAAAACTCGGCACATATCCCAAACGGAGCAACCAATTAACTATTTCATCAAGAGTACGATTGTCTATCACCTCAAATTGAGCGCTGTTGTCCTCTACCCTTTCCTTTTCCGCATACCCGCCCACGCTGGTACAAGAAGCACCGCTTATTTGAGATATGCCAAGATCTAAAACACGCTTTCTCGTTTGCTCATCTTCCCTGGTGGAAATAATCATTCCGGTATATGGAACAGCAATGCGAATAATTGAAACGATTTTCGCAAACAGAGCATCGCTTACGGCATTTTCAAAATTTTTCGGATTTATGTCGGCGGCAGCGCGAATTCTCGGAACGCTGATTGTATGCGGGCCAACACCAAAAACGGCTTCCAGATGTTCGGCGTGCATCAGCAAAGCAGCCAAATCGTAAGAGCATTTACTTAAACCGAACAACACCCCAATTCCAACATCCTCAATACCCGCCTGCATAGCCCTGTCCATCGCTTCGGTGTGATAGGCGTAATCGTGCTTGGGGCCTGTTGGGTGGAGCTTTTCGTAACTCTCCTTATTATATGTCTCTTGAAAAAGGATATATGTTCCTATGCCGGCATCTTTTAGCTTTTTGTAATTCTCTGCGCTCGTTGCTGCTATATTCACATTCACACGGCGAATTGCTCCGTTTTTATGCTTAATGCCATAAATGGTTTTTATACTCTCCAAAACATATTCAATAGGGTTGTTAATAGGGTCTTCCCCTGTTTCCAAAGCTAAACGCTTATGCCCCATATCCTGCAAAGCAATGACCTCCCGGCAAATTTCTTCCTGCGAAAGTTTCTTTCTTTTGATACTATTGCTTTTTGAATGATAAGGGCAATAAATACACCCGTTCACGCAATAATTCGACAAATACAGCGGCGCAAACATAACTATTCGCTTGCCGTAAAATTTCTCCTTAATCTGCTTTGCCAACTCTTCAATTTGCCTATTATATTCTTCCGATTCGCATTCCAGCAAAACAGCGGCCTCGCAATGAGAAAGGCCTTTATATTCCTTTGCCTTATCGATAATTTGCAAAAGCAATTCATCATTGCTCTTGTTTTTTTGAGCATACTCCAACGTATCCAGAATTTCCCGGTGGTCTATAAATTCCACAGCTTTTGAAGATTTTGCGTTATACACGTTTGCAATCTCCTCTTTTATAACAAATTAAACTCATCTTTTAATCAGCATTTCTTTTGATCTCTTTGTAGCTTCCGATATATTATCGTAAGAGGCTTTCACGTTTTCGCTTACATCAGATACCACTTTGTTCACCGTCTTTATCGCAACATTCGCCTTTTCAGATGCCTCTTTTGTTTGCATCGCCGAATTTGCCGAACTTTGAGCTAGTGTTCTTATTTCCTTGGCAACCACCCCAAAGGCAAGTCCATATTGGCCGGCTTTTGCCGCTTCCACAGATGCATTGAGGGCTATAATATTGACCCTCTCGGATATTCTCTCTATATCCGTCACCATACGGTCGTACGAAACGATTGCCGAAGTTATTTCACCTATATTGGAGGTAATTTCTTCCATCTTTGATTTGATACGAGACGTCTCATTTAAAACGGTTTCAAAACTGCTCAGATTGGTTTTTGAAAGAGTCATTGCCTCATTATGCTCTTTTGAAACGTCATCATGCATCTTTTTTGCGCAGTTTTCAGGAATATTTATGCCTTTTGCCACCTGCCAAGCCATATCAAGGCAATTATCGCAACCACATGCGCCGCAACTGAAATCTCTCGATTCTTTATCATATTTGCCAAGCGCAATAAAGGCCTCTTCTATCTTAGCTGGGGTAATACGAATTGAAGGGGCAGGAGTTGGAATATAATGTCTGATAAAATCGTCCAGTTTCAATGTTTCGTCAAATTTCTTGAAAAGATCTTCTACGTATTGCCGATGGTCGTCTTCCTTAATCGCAGTCTGCCGTAACTCGTCCATTTTAGTACTGATATCGAAAAAAGCATCATGTTTTTTTATACAGCCCGTTCCGGCATTGCACCCTTCCTGGCAGTTCAGCACATCAAACAGAACGGGAAGCTTTTCTGCCGATGCCCTAGCATACTCACCCAGCATTCTATATACAAAGCGAGGCCCTTCCGATTTATCCACCCTGAATTGCTTTCCGGCATAAAACTCTACACTTTCTTTTAAACCGCCCGGCATGGGGTAAAGTGAGCCTAAACCGGCCTCGTAATTGTCAAATCCGCTCCGCTTTGAAGGCAGAGCTATATGGTTTTTTTGTATATATTCATTCAGTTTTTTGAAAGTCACATTGTAATCCACAAGATGAGTGGCATCAAATTCATAGGATTTTGCCACGCATGGAGACAATGCCGCTATCTTTGTTCCCACCTTTTCGTATTTGTTCATATATACCGCTGTGCAAAGCATGGGCGAATGCACAGGAGAGAGATGTTTAATGAGTCCATTGCGATGTATCAAAATATAATTCACAATAGCCGGACACGGCTGGGATATAATAGGTTTAGGCCCGTTTTTTTGAATATACCGGATATGCGCCCAGGTGCAAATATCCGCCCCCAAAGAAACATCGTAAATAGTTCTCACTCCAAGTGAGCGCAGCCATTCAAATATCCTTTCATAGTCATCAAAATTGGATTTTACAGCCGGTGCCGCAAATACACTTATTGGAACCCCGGTCCTCAAATCATTGAAAAAACGTTCTGTATCATCTTCATAGTTCCTAGAGCCATGGTGGCAAGCATCCAAGCAACTTCCGCAGCCTACGCACTTGCTATTTTCTATTCTGACTTTAACATTACCTTTGCTATCGGTCCAAGCAAAATTAGCCTCATATATGGGGCAAACCCTAACGCAACGATTGCAACCTATACATTTGTCTAGGTCATTAGTTATTATGCTTCGCACATTACCTCCTGGTTATTGGAAGTTATTCTTTTCAAAACAAAACAAACCGAGGCAACATCCAATATGCGCCTCTATACATTAATATAAATTAATATTTACAAAATAGTAACGTTTTTTTATTTTTTATACGTCGCAGCTCAAAGCCCGCCGCCAATGAGCACATCGCCTTTGTGAATGAGGTGATCGTCCTCATCAATAAAATCGGTAGATTTTGCCGAATTAAGCGGCAATGCCGGGCTGCTTTTTTTGGCAAGCGAACTGCCGGATTCTTGGTTTGCCGCAAGAGCACCTTTTGAACCGCTTGTTGATCCGGCGTTATTTGAAGATGTGACCATATTGACCTCCTTGTTAGCGGCTTAGCCTCTGTTATGATGAAAGTACTTTTGAATATAGAAAAATAAAAATGCTTTGTCAAGGGTATTTCCTAAAAACCCCTTGACAAACTCCTCAAAAATTTCTATATTTGAGATTATGTCTCAATCTCAGTGTTGGAACGTTCGTTATGAATAGGATAATTTCGCTAAATCCGGGAGATAAAGCGGTTGTTGAGCGGTATGCTCAAAGTATGGATAAGGCATATAAGCTTAAACTGCTGGCTTTAGGGCTTACACCCGGCACGGAATTTACTTTGGTAAAAACTTCCCCCTTCGGAGACCCAATAGAAATAGAACTCCGCGGCTACAGGCTCTCTTTGCGCAGGCACGAGGCAGAGGGGGTTTTATGTTCACAATAGCGGTTGCAGGCAATCCCAATTGCGGAAAAAGCGCGCTTTTTAATTTGCTCACAGATGGGCGGCAAAAGGTTGGAAATTGGCCCGGTGTGACGGTTGACAAAAAAATCGGCAGAATTAAACATAAAAATTTGGATGCGAAACTGGTGGATTTGCCCGGCATTTACGCCTTGGATGCTTGGAGCGAAGACGAGCGGATTTCACGGGACTACCTGCTTTCCGGCGAACCGGAATTTTTGCTCAATATTCTTGACAGCACAAATCTCGAGCGAAATTTATATTTAACGACAATTCTGCAAGAAATGGGCGTTAAAATGCTCGTAGTGCTGAATATGATTGACATTGCAGAAAAAAACCGAATCGGAATAAATCTGGAGCAGTTTGAAAAAGAGCTGGGAAGCCCGGTGGTTGCGGTTTCTGCGCTCCGTGCAGGGAGCAAAAGCATAATCATAAACAAAATAGCGGAATTGCTAAAAACGGATAATAAACCATCGCCTGTGCCTGTGCCAAGCGAAATAGAAAACGCAAGCGAAGAAAATAAAGACGAACTTCTCGCTGAATGGCGTTATAAACGCATAGAAAACATCATGGCGAAAACCGTTAAAAAGGGAATTTCTGCTTATGCACAGAGTGATAAAATTGATAGAATAGTTATGAACAAATTTTTTGGCATACCGATATTTCTACTGACGATGTATTTGCTGTTTTGGCTTACAATTCACGTAAGCGGAGTTTTTATCGATTTTTTTGATATAGCATTCGGAGCGATTTTTGTGGACGGCTTGAGATATGTTTTAACAAACATAAATACGCCGGAAGTAATTATTTCCATTCTGGCAGACGGTGTGGGGGCTGGCATTCAAACGCTTTCAACTTTTTTACCCATAACATTTTCACTATTCTTTTTTATCGGTTTGCTGGAGAGTTCCGGTTATATGGCGAGGGCGGCTTTTGTCATGGACAAAGTGATGCGCACCATGGGTTTGCCCGGCAAGGCTTTTATTCCGATGCTCATTGGTTTTGGCTGTTCTGTTCCGGCTATTATGGCTACCAGAAATTTGGAAAACAAAAGAGATAGGATTTTGAGTGTGTTTATGGTTCCATTTATGAGTTGCGGAGCGAGGCTCCCGGTTTACATTCTCTTTACGGCGGCATTTTTTCCGAGCAATGCGCAGAATGTAATTTTTGCATTATATGTGATTGGCATTGTGCTTGCTGTTGCAACGGGGCTTTTGTTAAAAGGCACTGTTTACAAGGGGAGTTTGGCACCGTTTATAATGGAGCTTCCGCAATATCACACACCGCAAATAAAAGGCGCGGCTATAAACGCAATGTTTCGTTTAAAGGCATTCATCAAAAAGAGCGGCAGAATTTTAATTCCGATAATAGCGATTTTGGGAGTGCTCAATTCTGTTGGTGTGCTTCCGGCGGTTGGAAAATCCATTGCTCCCGTTTTTTCTCCAATAGGGATAAGCGAAGAGAACTGGCAAGCTTCCGTTGGGCTTTTTTCCGGTTTGTTTGCCAAAGAGAGCATAATAGGCACAATGAATTCCCTTTACTCCCAAGGCGCAGAAAAAGAGGAAGATGAAGAATTTTCCTTAGTTGAAAAACTGGGTGAGGCCTTTGTTTCCATTGCAGAAAATGCAAAGGCTTTGGGAGAAAAGATAAAGGATCCTCTAGGTTTTGAGCTATCCGAAGAAGACGCCTCCTTATTTGAAAATATAAGAAAAGCCTTTAACAACAGTTCGGCGGCGGCATTTGCTTTTTTGCTTTTTGTGCTTTTATATGTGCCCTGCCTTTCTGCGGTTGCGGTCGCAGCTAGGGAAGTCGGTGTGGTTTTGGTCCTTTTGCAATCTCTGTATTCAACAACTCTGGGCTGGTGTTTGGCGGTTATTTTTTACCAGCTTGTCGAGGGGCATTCCGTTCCGAGCATTGTTGCGGCGGCGTTGATATTGCCGGCGATGGTTTTGGGGATTGTGTTTTATGCGAGGAAGTCGGGGAGGTTTTCACGCTCATGAACACCGGTGATTTGCCCTCTCTCTCCAAATGCACTGGAACACCGGAACTACGAACATCGTTATGCTCTGTATCAGCATTCCGCCGAATGCCGGTATTGCCATCGGAACCATTATGTCTGAACCTTTGCCGGTTGAGGTTAGAACGGGCAAAAGGGCAATTAAGGTTGTCGCGGTGGTCATCGCGGCGGGGCGAACTCGTTTTAAACCGGCTACTACAACAGCGTTTTGAATTTCTTCCTTTGTTTTGGGGTTTAGTTTTATAAATGTTTCGTGAATATAAGTCCCCATTAAAATTCCATCATCGGTAGCTATGCCGAATAAAGCTATAAAACCAACCCAAACAGCAACGCTCAAATTGATTTCGTGAATATGGAAAACGTGCCGCAGATTTTCTCCGCCAATAGAGAAATTCAAGAACCAAGGCTCGCCGTAAAGCCAAAGCATAATAAAACCGCCGGCAAAAGCGACAAATACCCCGCTAAAATGTATGCAACTAGCTATCACGGTTTTGAATTGCATAAACAGAACTAAAAAAATCGCAAGCATCGCAAGCGGAATTATCACCGCCAAAGTCTTAGCCGCATGTTGCTGCTGCTCATAAGTCCCTGCAAACTTATATGAAACTCCACCCTCAATTCTCAACTCTCCACTCTCAACTTTTTGCTTTAAATATGCCTGTGCAACTTCCACCGCGTCAACCTCCGCAAGGCCATCCACCTTGTCAAAAAGCACGTAGCCTATCAAAAAAGTATCTTCGCTGGAAATCATTTGAGCGCCCTTTGCAAACTCAACTTTTGCAACCGAACCCAAAGGAATTTGCATTCCGTCACCCGTAGGAATTAAAATTTTTTCCAAAGTCTCCGGGCTGTTGCGAAGCTCCCTTGGATAGCGAATTCGCACGGAATACCTCTCCCGCCCCTCCACCGTATTTGTAAGGGACATTCCGCCCACCGCCGCAGAAATCACGGCCTGCAAATCCGCAACATTCAAACCGTAGCGAGCCATCTCCGCTCTATTCAAGCGAATTTCCATATACGAGGCACTCACCGAGCGGTCGTAAAAAACCGTTTCGCTTTTTATGCTGGGGCATTCCTTCAAAGCCTCTTCCAAAGCACGCCCTGCCCGTTCAATAGCATCCAAATCCGGCCCGCTCACCTTCAATCCCATAGAAGCACGCATCCCCGTAGAGAGCATTACCTGCCTCGCTGCAATCGGCTGCAGTTTTGGCGCGCTGGTCAAACCGGGCAAATTCGATGAAACCTTCACAATCTCGTTCCAAATATCATCAGTGGTTTTTATATGGGGTCTCCATTGCCTGAACACATTCCCATTGGTATCCGTTGCATATTCGGTTTTATAATTGATAGTATTTTCAAACATCTGAATAGGAGCAGGGTCAAGAGCGGAGTTCACTCTCCCCCACTTCCCAACTGTGCCTTCAATTTCAGGAATGGAAGAAATGCGTTTATCCAATATGCCAATCAACTCCCGAACCCGTTCCACACCCGAATGCGGCATAGTGGTAGGCATAAGCAAAAAAGTACCTTCATCCAAGGTAGGCATAAATTCTTCGCCTGTATTTTTCCAAATCAGCAACCCAAAAGCAACCAAAATCGCAGGCAAAGTCAAAAACAGAAATTTATTAGCCAAGCACCATCTCAAAATTTTCTCATAAAAATAAACCAGCCCCCAAAGAAAAGCCAAAATAACCCCAACAAAAAAAACAACAAACACCAAATTCCAAAAAATCCCCGCCGAATGCCCAAGCGGCAACCATTCAACCGTCAAAAAAATCACCGCAACAACAATCACCAAAACCCGGCAAATATCCCGCATCCGTACGGGTAACCCTCGCGGTTGCCCTTTAAAACGCCCAAACAACAAATAATACGCAATAGTAGGCAAAACCGCAAACCCAAGCGCCAGCGCAGAAACCAAGGCAAAAGTTTTAGTATAAGCGAGCGGAATAAACAATTTCCCTTCCTGCGCAGTCAAAGCAAACACAGGCAAAAATCCAATTATAGTAGAAATCATCCCGGTAATCAAAGGCGCAGCAACACTCTTAACAGCCCTATATATCAAATCCACCTTCTTAAAACTCTCAACTCTCCTCTCTCCACTCTCAACTTCCTTCAAAATAGCCTCAACCATCACCACCCCAATATCTATCATCACGCCAATAGATATCGCAATCCCCGAAAGCGCAACCACATTCGCTTCTATGCCTGCAATCCGCATTATTATAAATGTCATAAGCACGGCAAGCGGCAAAAGCATTGCTATTACAAGCGAAGCCCGCAAACGGAACACCAAAACAGTAACCACTAAAATGCAAATCAAAATCTCATGAGAAAGAGCGGTTTTTAAAGTTTGAATTGTCTCTTCTATTAAAACGGAGCGATCGTAAAAAGGGATTATCTGAACCTTGGATTCCGTGCCGTCTGCGAGAATTTTGCTAGGCATCCCGGCATTCATATCTTTGATCTTCTTCTTCACATTTTCAATTGTTTGCATCGGGTTTGAACCGTGCCGTGCAACAACAACTCCCCCCACCGCCTCCACGCCTTCCTTATCCAAACCACCGCGCCGTGCCGCAGGGCCAAAATTCACAAAAGCCAAATCCTTGATTTTCACCGGAATGCCGTTTTGCAATGCAACAACCGTTTCTTCTATATCGGACAAACTTTTTATATAGCCTATCCCTCGCACCATATATTCCACTTTGTTCATCTCTATGGTTTCTGCGCCTATATCCAAATTGCTCTTTTGCACGGCATCCATTACGTCCATAATTGAGAGTTCGTAATTTTGAAGCGCATTCGGATTGACCTCTATTTGGTATTCCTTTACAAAGCCGCCAACGCTGGCAACCTCGGAAACGCCTGAGGCGGAGGCTAAATTATATTTAACATAAAAATCCTGAATGCTTCGCAAAGTATCCGGGCTCCATCCGCCTGCCGGTTCGCCGGTTTTGGGGTTCCTGCCTTCCAAAGTGTACCAGAATATTTGTCCAAGCGCAGTTGCGTCGGGGCCTATAGTGGGCTTTACATCATTTGGGAGCAAGTTTGCAGGCAAGGAATTCAATTTTTCCAGTATGCGGGAGCGGCTCCAATAAAATTCGATATTCTCTTCAAAAATCACATATATAAAAGACATCCCGAACATCGATGTTGAGCGAATGGTTTTTACGCCCGGAATGCCGAGCAGGGCTGTTGTAAGCGGGTAGGTTATTTGCTCCTGAACGTCTTTGGGGCTTCTGCCCATCCATTCCGTCGCCACAATTTGCTGGTTCTCGCCGAGGTCAGGAATAGCATCCACATTTATAGGGCTGTGAAATTCCAACCCAAAATCAAAGGGCGCAACAAAAAGCCCGCCTGCCAAAACACCTGCTAAGAGAATAACGGAAAAGAGGCGGTTATTGAGGAGAAATTTCATTTAAGAAATTTAGTAAAGTAAAGGCTGGTTTACTAGTAGTGGCCACTAAATCACCCAACTACGCCCCAGCATAATTGTCTGAACCCCGATACCCCCGATTTTTGGGATTAACAGGATTTCCTCTTCGAGTTTTTTAACTATTTCTTTTTTAATAAACTTTTTCTCATGTTCATCAAAAAGCCAGTTTCCATTTTCTCCAACGAGAGGGGTAAGAACTCCGATTTCGGAGTTAAAAGCATCGAAGTCGATACTAAAAGCAACAAATTCTTAGTTCTGAAGACAACGAACAGAGAACAAGTGAGACTTATTGTCGTAGTTCCTGTACACATAGCTGTAGATATAGCGCATGCCCCGGTACCAAGCGACACTGCTACTGTACTCTGCAGCACTCCACCAGCCGCCGCTGAGGCCGACATCGTAGAAACTGCCATCCGAATAACCGCCGCCACCCGGCAGAGCCGAAAAGCCGTACTCGTCCGTGCCATCGCCATTGTTATTCCAGCCGCTCTTGGATTTCAACTTTTTACTGGCAACTTTTTCTCCGCCTACTGCTTTATCCAGCGTTTCATACTCGCTCTTGCTCGGCAAATGCCAACCGGAAGGACAAACGTTCTTAGCCGTTTCCCAATTATACAATCTACCGTATTTCTCACAATTAGCTGGTTTGTTATCGTAGCATTTACTGCCACTCGCATCGTAATTCAAATTCTCCGCCATCCAAGTTTGATTGCCTATTTTAACAACTTTGTATTTCTTGCCATCTCGTGCATCCGTCAGCACTCCACCGCTAACTACGCTAGCCACCGATTGCTGAGAAGCAGAAGAAGGCAGGGAAGGAACACACTCCTCGCCAATCCATTTTCTACCCGCTGTGGCTTCGCAGGCTATCTGTGCTCTGGACTTGCAAGCACCGTTTATCCAAGTTTTGCCCTCGGACTGGCAAAACTCCATCGCTATCTGCTCCGCCGTTTTGCAAACTCCGTTTTCCCACACATTCCCGCCAGCCACGCAAGCATCCTGCGGAGATTTTGTGATCATATTGAATATGGCTGGGACTTTTTTCTTTATCACCGCTTGCATATCCGAAAAATTCTTCACTGGGTCATTGAACTGGTCAATGGTCTGAGCCTCGTTCTGACCCTTAAAAGTGCCATAAAGTTCAAACTTCAAATATAATTGCCCACCAACGGCGTAGGCATCGCACCTAGCCCCAAAATTAGCCTGAAGCTGCTTAACCAATTGCCCAACGCAAGTACCTTCCTCGCAAGCACTCACAAAGGCTTCGTCTCCAAGCACCTCGTTCACCTCATCCTGCTTCATCAAAAAGAAACCCGCTGACGGCAGTTTCGCCGCAATAGTTCGCACTTCTTCCGTCAAAAGTTCCTTCTGTTTGGGAGTGAGCTTTGTGTCTGTGGTAGCAAGCGAGGGCAGCACTACTACGCTTTGCCTTTGAGCAAAGGCGAGGGAGGTGAGCAGCAAACATAAAATCCATATAGCTTTGTTCATAGATTTCCCTTGGTTTAATACAGCCCCTCGCTTTCCAAACGAGACAGCAACACGTAATAATTCCCGCAGGCGGGGTCTGCCTCAAATGCTTTTTTGCCTTTAACATATACTTTAATCGCTTTGCCTGTCTGTGCGGTGTAGGTTTTTACTTCTGTTATGTCTTTGAAGGTGAAGGCTGTCTTTTTGCCGGTGAAGGAGGTGTATGCAATCTCGTCTTCATATACATATACTCTCCAGAAAATCGCCTTTAGCAAGGCCCATATCGATATAAGAATTAATGGACCAAAACATATGAGAAAGAAAAGAGGTATCCATATGGCATCCCATACCGTTTCTACGGAGCTATAATATTCGATTGTATCGTTTAAAAAAAACAATAAAAATAATAACCCGCCGCCGCCGAATATCACTAGCGAAAGAATACTCGCCCCAAGCCTGATACCGGGCTGGCTTACCGTAAAATGCTTCTCATGCATCGAATAATATTCGGAGGCTAGTTTTTCTGCGTTTTCTTTGGCTCTTTTGCCGATAAAGGCGTTAATAGCAGTGCCTATCGCAATGCCTATACATGGACCTACAGCCATATATAACCTCCTGTGGTTAGTCCTACCAAATCATGAGGATACCGTTTTGGCAGGGTTGCTCTCACGCACTGAGTTTTCATGTACAAGCCTCAGTGATTTCTTTTTTTAATTTGTATCCGCTCTTCTCCGAATCGCTGTTCTCAAATTTTTTCTTTTGGTCTTTGTTAAATATGTACTTTTTCAAATAAATTATTAAGTGTAAATATGGACAAGACGTACCAGTACCTTCTTTGGTACATTCTTTTGATTGATGATAAATAATCCATAAATAATTCCGGACGTCTTCATTCAAACAAGCTAACCTTACATAATACTTAAAAATATCAAATTCTTTTTTGTTGATTATTTTTTCCTCAAATAAATAACAAATATAAGTCAGGTATGCAAGAAACTCATCCATTTCTGGCTCAAATTTGCCTCCCCAAAAACTTCCATCGAGCCAATTTTTTTGGGTTTTGCTGTCCAATGTGTATATTACGGTTTTTATTTCTTTATCAGAAGTTATTTTTTCAGTTATTTCTTTTATAAACTCCGCTCTTTTAATCCTGTTTCCTTTTCTCCATTGGTGTAAGGCAAAAATTCCACCGCATACGGCTACCAGGGCGGTAATAATGCCTGTAATCATATCAGTTATCTTAGATGCTATTTCAACCATTGCCGAAGCTGAAATAGAGTCTTCAATTGTTACACTTATATTATATATTTTAGATATTAGTTCACTCATAAAAACCTCCTGTGGTTATTCCCCGCTAGTTTACCCTGCCAAAACCTTGGGGACACGGTTTTGGCAAGTTTCGCACCACTGTGGTGCAATTCTTTGTATTCGCCGCTTGCTACGCTAGCGGCGGGCTTCGCCATAGTCCTGAAGACAACGAACAGAAAACAAGAGGCCCTAATCGTTGTCGTTCCAGTCGGCGTACTCGCCGTCGTAGTCCATGCCCCGGCAGTAGGCGTAGTAGCTACTGCCCTCCGTGGCACTCCACCAGTTGCCGTAGCTGCCGGCACTGCCGAAATTGCCACCAGAGAGGCCGTCGCCGCCCGGCAGGGCCGAAAACCCGAACTCATCCGTGCCATTGCCGTTCTTATTCCAACCGCTCTTAGCTTTTAGTTTTTTACCTGCCACTTTTTCACCGCCAACTGCTTTATCCAGCACTTCATATTCGCTTTTGCTCGGCAAATGCCAACCGGAAGGACAAGCTTTCTTAGCCGTTTCCCAATTATACAACCTGCCGTATTTCGCACAGTTGGCAGAGTTGTTTTCATAACATTTACTGCCGCTCGCATCGTAATTCAAATTCTCCGCCATCCAAGTTTGATTGCCTATTTTAACAACTTTGTATTTCTTGCCATCCCGTGCATCCGTAAGAACATTTGGATTTTCTAGAGAAGGAGGCGGAGCTGGAATTGGAGCAGCTAACTGTTCCGCTGTTTTACACTCCTCGCCAATCCATTTTCTACCCGCTGTGGCTTCGCAGGCTATTTGTGCTCTGGACTTGCAAGCACCGTTTATCCAAGTTTTGCCCTCGGACTGGCAAAACTCCTTTGCTATCTGCTCCGCTGTTTTGCAAACCCCGTTTTCCCACACATTCCCGCCGGCCTCGCAAGCATCCTGCGGCGATTTTGTGATCATATTGAATATGCCGGGGACTTTTTTCTTTATCACAGCTTGCATATCCGCAAAATTCTTCACCGGGTCATTGAACTGGTCAATGGTCTGAGCCTCGTTCTGACCCTTAAAAGTGCCATAAAGTTCAAACTTCAAATACAATTGCCCGCCCACGGCGTAAGCATCGCACCTAGCCCCGAAATTAGCCTGAAGCTGCTTAACCAATTGACCCACGCAAGTGCCTTCTTCGCAAGCACTCACAAAGGCTTCATCGCCAAGCACCTCATTCACCTCATCC
>LIUG01000025.1 GCA_001462245.1 Candidatus Fibrimonas termitidis | reverse complement strand
TTTGAAACCATCTTCGCTTACAGTGTCTATTGCAGAGAAATTGAAAGAGAGAATCGCATATTTTCCCTGCTCCGGCGTTGGATTTTTTCCGATGTAAAGATTGCCAAAAATAGATTCAAACTTATTTTTTCTGTTCAAATCGTAATAGTTTTCCAATACGGATAAGAATAAACTTTTGCCGAACCTGCGTGGGCGAATGAAGAATTGGTAGCGATTATTCTCGTTTTCCAACATCTCAACATAGCGGGTTTTGTCCACGTATGCATAACCGCTTTCGATTAAATCGGCAAAATTGCTCAAACCATAAGGGAGTTTTTTGGGCATAGGAGAAATATAGCAAAATTCATCCAATCACCCCCCGGCTGGCTTAACATAGTCCTATACTTCTTGGCCCCCGCAATTCCGTGAAAAAGCCCCATGATCGGCTTTGCAAGGAGACTCGAAGGGACTCCTTTTTTGAACTCGGATTCTGCGTAGGGCAAATATCTTTCCAAAATTTCAGACCGAGTTTTTATTTCCAAATCTTCGCCAAAAATTTCGGAATCCGCATTTGCCAAAATCCACGGTGTTTCATGGGCTGCTCTGCCAATCATTACGCCATCGGTTTTATGCAAAACCGCTTCCGCTTCGTCTAAATTTTTAACCCCGCCGTTCAAGGAAATTTTCAAATCAGGATGAATTTCCTTTAACTTAAAAACCGTTTCATAATTCAACGGAGGAATGGTACGGTTCTCCTTTGGCGAAAGCCCTTTGAGCCAGGCTTTGCGAGCGTGGATTATAAAATAATTGCAACCTGTTTTTGCGATGCTCTCCACAAAGTTCAAAAAAAATTCCCATGAGTCATCGTTGTCTATTCCTATTCTGGTTTTAACGCTCACCGGAATTTTAACGGTGCTTTGCATAGCGAAAACGCACTCCGCAACCAAGCTCGGTTCTCTCATCAAGCAAGCACCAAAAGAACCGTTTTGCACTCGCTCGCTTGGGCAACCGCAATTCAAATTTATCTCATCATAGCCAAAATCTTCGCCGATTTTTGCGCACTCTGCCAAATCTTTTGGCGAACTGCCGGCAAGTTGCAAAGCAACCGGGTGTTCTTCTTTATTGTATTCCAAAAATTTTTCCGGCTTGTTGTGCAAAATCGCGCCGGTAGTTATCATTTCCGTGTATAGCAAAGTTCGCTTTGTCAAAAGACGTGCAAAGTACCTAAAATGCCTATCGGTAAGCTCCAGCATGGGAGCAATGGATAATTTCACGCACCAACCGCAAACGCAAGCGCACCATTATTCGCCGTAATATTCACCACCGAATTTTCCCCAACCTCGCCCAGCAAAAAGCGATTCGCAAGCTCGTCTTCCAGCAATCTCTGAATGCTCCTGCGCAAAGGCCTTGCGCCAAGGGAAGCATCATAACCATCGTTCACTATAAATTCCTTTGCCGCATTGTCCAGTTCCAAAGTGATTCTCTTTTCATCCAAATCTTTTTGCAAATCTTTAAGCTGAATTTCAACAATGGAAAGCAAGGTATCTTTGTTCAGGCAATGGAACACAATTTGCTCATCAATGCGGTTCAAAAATTCCGGAGTGAACACCCGCTTGGAAGCATCCTTAACGGAAGAAGAAATCCGCTCGTCATCGGAATTTTCCGTTTTAGGAGTAAAGCCCATTCCTCCCTTATTCGAAATTTCCTTTGTGCCGGCATTGGAAGTCATTATTACAACCGCATCTTTAAAGTTAACGGTACGCCCCGCGGAGTCCGTTAAACGGCCATCATCCAAAATCTGCAAAAGAATATTTAAAACATCAGGGTGCGCCTTTTCAATTTCATCCAAAAGCAAAACACAATGCGGCTTGCGGCGAATTTTCTCAACCAATTGCCCACCGTCTTCATAACCTACATAACCCGGCGGCGAACCGACAAAACGGCTTACGGAATACTTTTCCATATATTCGCTCATATCAACCCTTATAAGGGCACTATCCGAACCAAAGAGCTGAACGCTGAGAACCTTTGCAAGCTCGGTTTTCCCAACTCCCGTTGGCCCAAGGAACATAAACGATGCCGGGCGCTTTGTATTTCGGAGTCCGGTGCGTGCTCTGCGGATTGCCTTTGCAAGCGCAATAACGGCTTCGTCTTGGCCCACAACACGTTCTTTTAATTCATTTTCCAAATTCAAAAGTTTTTTGCTCTCGCTCTCATCTATGCGGCTCACCGGAATTCCGGTAATCTTGCTTATAACCTCGCGCACCATGTCGCTATCTACAACCACAGGCTCTTGCTTTTTGGCCGCAGTCCAAACCTGTTTGATTTTTTCAATCTCCTCAAAAATAACTTTTTCCTTATCCCTGAGAATACCGGCTTTTACATAGTCCTGTTCCTCTACGGCTTTTCTCTTTTCGGCAGAAATGGCTTTTGATTCACGTTCTTTTTCGTAGAGTTCCGGCGGTGGAGTGAGATTTGCAATGCGAGTTTGCGCACCGGCTTCATCCATAATGTCAATAGCTTTATCAGGTAAATGACGTTCGCTCAAATAACGCTCGGAAAGATTTGCCGCAGCTTTGAGTGCGCCTTCATCGTAAATCACTTTGTGGTGTGCCTCAAACTTAGGTGCCAGTCCCCGCAGAATTTCAATTGAGTCAGCTACTGATGGAGGCTCTATGGACATGCTCTGAAAGCGACGTTCAAGCGCAGCATCCCTTTCCACATATCTGCGATATTCCTTATAAGTGGTGGCTCCAATGCACTGAATTTCTCCCCTTGAAAGGGCCGGCTTCATAACATTGGATGCATCTAACCCGCCCTCGCCGCCACCTGCCCCTATTATCGTGTGCAGTTCATCCATGAACATGATTATGTTTTTATTCTTGCGCAGTTCGGTTAAAAGCGTTATTATTCTCTCTTCAAATTGGCCTCTGTACTTTGTACCTGCCACAAGGCTGGTCATGTCTAATGAGACAAGCCTTTTGCCTTCTAAAATTTCCGGAACTTCCCCAGCAGCTATTTTTTGCGCCAAGCCCTCAATAACGGCTGTTTTGCCAACACCCGGCTCGCCAACCAAAACAGGGTTGTTCTTTTTTTTGCGAGAGAGAATCTGAATTAATCTATCCACTTCCTTTTGCCGGCCTATAATCGGATCTAACCTACCCTGGCGAGCCATATCCGTAAGGTCTATGCTGCACATATCCAGCATTGGGGTTTTGGTTTTTTTCGGCCTGCCCTGCTGCTCCGGGCCAAAATCGCTTGAAACCTCCGGGGCCTCAAAATCTTCATCTATAATATCCTGAACTTCCTGCCTTATTTTATCGTAGCCTATGCCCATGGCATTTAAAATATCTTTGGGAAAGGAATCGTTTCTGGGATTTAAAATCGCCAGCAGCAAATGTTCGGTGCCAACATAGCGGCTCCCCATTGTTTTCGCTTCTAAAAGGGTATTTTCCAAAAGAGCCTTTGCCTGAGGGCTAAAACGAAGCCCGATTTCTTGTTCGGTGCCCTTTATGTTCTGTTGCTTTTGAGCTTCCGGGCCGTTTCCGGTTATAAACTTGGCAATCCTGCTGTGCAAAGCAGCCAAATCCACAGCAACGTTTTCAAGGGCTCTCACCGCTACCCCATTGCCTTCCGTGAGCAGTGCCATGAGCAAATGCTCCGAACCAACGTAGTCGCTTCTTGTAGCTTCAGCCTCCTTCTTGGCTATGGCTAACACATTCCTAAATCTATTTGAGTACGAAGAACCGTAATTCATAATTCCATAACGTAATATAGAAAATGCGCAAGCCCCTTCTACTTACGAACCCAAACATTAGTTATTTCCCCAAATACCACCTTATGGTAATCCCCGGTTTCGGTGTGGGCATTTGTAATAAATTTCTTGCCTTCTTCTGTGTAGAAGTCATCGGGCGAAACGGTGGTAACCTGAACAAGTTTGCATTCAATGATCAATTTAGCCTCTTTGAAAGCCATATTGCCGGATGGCATTTCCACAGCAGTAAGTTTGGTATTTCTCATTTTTTCATCGCTGTCGCGGCCGGACTGCTTGCCAAAAGACATTACATCATCTTTGTATTCATTGCCAAAGAAAGCCATTGTGTATTTTTGTTCTTTGCGCATAAGCTCAAGCGTATAGCGATTTGAGCGCAGCATTAAGAAGGTAGCAGGTTTGCTAAACAGGGTTCCCCAGCCGCCCCAACCGGCAACCATAGAATTGTAGTGCGAAGGATTGCCGGCAGTAAGCACAGCGTAATCTTTGCTGATGAGCGTAAAGACATCTCCGGGTATGTCTTTCACATCAATTGTTTTGAACAATTCGGAAAAGGAGCGCGATTTTATGTTTTCACGATTCAGCACGGTGTTGTTTTTGCTAACATCTTCTTTGCAGCCAATAAATGCAGAGATTGCAAAAAGCGAAAGGCCTATTACGGCGAGGAGCGAGGTTTTGGTGATGTATTTCATTGCTGGGGTAAATGTAGAAAAATTACCTTTTGCTTTCCGACAGTTTTATTCTAATTTTCCCCATTCCAAAATTCGTATTTTTCCCGGCATTGAAAAGTTCTGCAAATTTTAGAAGAGCAATTTCATACTCGCTAAATTCGCCTTGTAAAGTTAAATTTCCAATAATTCCGCCAAATGGCATGGTTTGTTTTTGTTTTGAACTCCATCTTTCAATATTTTGCCATTTTAAATTTCGTTCAGCGATTTTCCATTTGTTTTCAAAAATATATTTTCCCTCAAAATTATTTTCTCCATAGAGTGAGCATAATTTTTGGCATCGCCTATGCAGGCATAGAATAAAATCAAGTTCGGAAAAACTGCAATTGTATTTGCCTTGGGCTTTGAAACGTAAAGGGGTTTGAAAATTGATATTAAATGTATGCGATTCAATTTTGCATTCTTCGCCTTCAAATTTCCATTCTCCATTATCAATTTTTAATTCTTCATCCTTAATAAAATAGGGAATTCTCTCTTTTCCAACTCCATGTTTTTCATTTGCTTTTAATGCTTGAATATAATAATCGGCATATTTTGAAAATTTTCCGAGCAACGTAAATATTAGCTTTATATTTTCGGCTCTGTATTCAAAAAATGGTTCTGCATTGATAATGGTAGGATGAACATCCGCTTCTTCAAAAGCCGTAGCATAAACACAATTTTCCCTATAAATGCAATCTTTGCATTCGGCATCTTTTGCTATGCAAACAAGTTTTCGTAGGCTAAAGCCTATTATGCTGCGAAATATAAATGGAACAGGCGAAGAGAATTTTGCTTCTTTTGCCAGAGTTATGGGGATTGTTAGGGTTGTGTGGGAGAGATTAAGCACAATATTCCGCATTACCGGCATTTGAGGCATTGGGCAAACTTTTTAATATAACATTCACACAATCATCAGCTTTTTTATCTGGTGGAATTTTATCTGAGTTCACGATAGTTATGTTGCTATCTTCTATTTTTGCTTTCCAACTTTTCTTAGGTTTTTCTACCAAAGTAGCCGTATATTTTTCTCCTACTTTCAATTTAGCTTTTGGTTGCGAAACAAATTTTTCTTCTTTATTTATATCACTTGTAAATTTTCCATATCCAATATTTGTTTTTGCTCCAAATCCGTGTTCAAATGCTTTTTGAAATAATTCATTAATGTTACTGTCTTTTGGTGCAAGACCTCTAAATACAAATACCGTTCCTTTGGGAACAATCAAAAATTTTATAGGGATAGGATTTTTTGTTTCATCTTTAGAGTGCGGATTAATTATATCAATTTGTAATTCAGGATTTTCTTTTGAAAATGCATCTAAAATTATTATTTGCCCTTGTTGTTTGCCATTGCGATCGCCAAACAACTCATTTGCCTTAGCTTCGCAAAGGCTTCTTAACACTCCTTTTATTGAACTTGCCGGAATATATGGCAAACCTGAATTTCTGTCCAAAATAAAACCAGTTTCCGTTGGATGCCCGCTACCCAACCCGCTAACAAATGGTTGTGTCAATTGGGCAGATATTTCAAATTTCTCCGATGAATAACATTCTAATATCTTCTGCTGTTTTTTGTGCAGCTTTTGCAATAAATTTGCATGCGGCTTAAATTTATTTTTTAATACTTCTATTGCCCCCTTTGATTCCAATTTATCCGTGCCCGTGGCGGTTTTCCATTCTACTAAACGAGGAAACAAAAGTGAAAAATTTGCCGTAGGCTTATCTAATGATTTGCGCAATTCTTCGGGGATCGGAATCATTTTTTTGTTTCCTTTTCTTCAAAAGCACGAGCGTAACGTTTTAACCAATTAGCTACAGCCAAAGCCTCTTTTTGGTTTTCCAGATAATCTTTTTGATTCATTGAATTGAAATTTCCTAAGAATTTTAGATTATCTTTATCGCCTTTTAAATGTTCTCTAATCGCTTCAAATGCTGTAATATATTTATTGCCATATTTATTGTCCTTACCTTTTTTGGACAGCAAAAATGCAAGCGTTTGACCTAATCCATTTGTTAGAAGCATAGTTGGTAAACCTACGAAAAAATTAGCAGTTTCACTGTCTATTTTTCCCAGACTGTTTATTTTATCCAAGGCAAATTTTGCCCTTTGTTGTTCTTTAGTTGTAATTGAGTTAGCCATTTTTTACCTCCTTATCTATCCATTTCAATTCAAAAAATCCTCTGCCGCAAGTAGAATCTCCGCCAACTTGAATAATGTCTTTAACAACCTGTTTCTTTACATATTCTTTTATGGTTTCGCTTTTTAATTTTTCTTCAGCATAAGAATCTCCCCAAAACACAAGTGAATACATTAAACTATCTGCTGGCAATTCTTCTTGATAACGTAAACTACCGCTTGCAGTTGTTCCTGTTTTTTGATCTATTTCGATTTGCGCGGTTATTTGTGTACATTGAACCGCATAATCAAAAACGGAATTGGAAACAATTAACAGGGTTTCTAAATTTTCAATATAATTTTTTAGTGTTTTGTCTATTCCCGATTCTTTTATTTTAACAATATAATCTTCCAATAAAACTTCTCCGTTTAAATTTCCTATAATGCAAACAGCTTCATCATCTTTTATTGATGGCACCGCGATTTCTTGAGTGCTCTCTGAATTGATAATTTTTAAGTCTTTAGCAAACCGCTTTAATACGGTAGGACACGTTATATGTACAAATGGAGCATGGCTGCTGCGCATTGGGAATGCTAATAATTTTGCATCTGAAATAGAGAGTGAACCCGCATAACCATCTCCTTTACTTGTTCCAAAAATTTGTTCCGTTAAAGTTTCAAATTGATTTATTTGTTCTTTGCCGGAAATATTTGATTTGTATCTATCAAAATGCTCACGCATTGCGCCTTTCATTCCGCTGCTTGGAATAACAGGATAATTTGTTGTTCGCTCACGCATAATTGGCAAATCTACAATGCCAACAGATGAACCGCTTCCCACATGTACGGGGGTTAAAGCATAAAGCCTTAGAATTGATGAATCGTAAAGGTTCATAGGATCTCCTTTATAGGTTTGTTAAAGACTGTTCCTGCAGGGAAATATCCCTGCGACGGCTTGTGGTATTTTTTATTTAAATCCCAGCCGGAAATATAAATTATTTTTCCCGTGGCAAAAATTTCATCCAATTTTTTTTGCGTTGCCAAAATCGGGGCAAGAGAAATATTGCCGGGAATATCTTTTATTGAAGATTTGTCTAGAGATTTATATTTTGCAATTCGTTTTTCGCCGCCTAAATACAAAATATTATTTTCAAGAGGCAAGTGGTTATCGGTTTCCGAATATTCAATACCAATAATGATTGAAACTCCTTCTTCTAATCTGATATGGTTGGCGGAATATAATTTACCTTTTTCTACTGCACGTTTGGAATAATCCAATGCTATGCCCACACGATTTTCAATTTTGTAGAAATTACTATTGTTACATACATTGGCAATTTTTGCATTATAACAATCAACCCATTTTCCACCTAATGATTTTGCATTTTTTATATCCACAAATGGAATATTTTCTGAAGAACATTGAATTTCCATTTCTCTGTATTCAGAAGATTGCAAATCCTTTGTCTCTGTGATTATTTCTTCTTTTCCATCAACTTTAAACCATGAATACGGTGCAGGGTAATAAATTGTTTCATTTTTTTTAAAATTTTTTTTAAACAAAATTGCCGTAATTTCAAAATCTGCTTTTTCAGTTTCCCACTTCCCTTTTTCTTTGCCCAAATGAGTTCTGATAGCTCCCGAAAAAACACTTGTTGGCGGCGGAAAGAAAGATTCGCTAGCAAGCATTCCGGCTTCCATTGGAATATTTCCCCTAAAAAATAATGTATCAACAGCGGTTAATTCATAAAAAATATTCATTTTATTCCCCCTAAAAATCTTGCAATTATAGGTGCTTCAAAATTAGAATCATTATTTTTAGAATCATTATTTGCCAAACAAATATTGCATAAATCTTTTGCAATATTTAAATCTTTTATTCCTGAATGCTTAATTTCGTATTCAAATAATTTTTCCTTTTGTTCTGTCGTTATGCTTTCAACATTTAATGCAGGTTCCAATTTGCTCAAATTATAAGCTAAACTTGAGCTGATTTCTTTGTCTTGAAAATTTGTTACAATATTCTTAAAACTTACGAATACTTCACTATTCCATTTGCAATAAAAATCTCTATCACCGCCACTGCGTTTTTTTAAACGAATTGCCAGCGAATTTCTGCCGGATTTTTCTTTAGCAATTTCATCTAAAACCAAGTGAGCTTCTCTAATGACTTCTCGCAAAGGTTCTTTATGATGGGCTAATAGAAGTGCGGCAGAAATTGAAATCCCGGAAGCTGTACCTAAAATTTCGTTATACGCATTTGATATTTGCTCGGCTATTTCCAAAGCATTTTTCAACGGTAAAATTGCCAAAACATCATCGCCACCCGCATAAACCAATTTGCCTTTTCCACCTAATTCTTCTAATATTTTTACAACACGTTCTCTTGCGAATATATTCAAATAATCTGATATTGCCGAATGAATAGCTGGGGTTAAATTTCGTTTTTTCTCAAATTCGTATTGCGGTCTATTGCCAAATTTTTCTTTTATTTTTGAATGCACAACATCACCATAAGTAACCGTTAAAGATTCGCCATTTATTAAATCACCCATCTTGTCGCCATCCATCAATAGTACGGCATAGTATTTATTTTTATCCAAATCCTCTTCGTTTTTTGCTCCGGCCAATGAATATGTATCTGGGAAGCCTATATCTTCAAATGCAGAATGCAAAAGTTCACCTTTCTTTTTTAGCATCTTTTCCGGCAATAATCTTTTAGTGGCGCAAACAGCGCAAAGTTTTTCTTTTTTATCTTCTGACTTTTCGAATTCGCCTATAACAGAATATTCACCGCATAACGGGCATTTTTCACCGTATTGGCTTTTGCGAATTTTTGTTGGTTTTAATTTACAAGCGGCAAGCAGTTTTTGAACTAAAGAATGAGTTTCTGCATAGAAATTTTCATTGTTTCTATTTAATTTCGCGCTTGCCCACGAATAGCTAAAATAATCATCTACTAATTTTTCTTTTTCTATATCGCATAATTCTTGTAATCTAATCCATTCCTTTTGAATGGCACCTTCTATATTTTTTGCAATCTCTTTAATTCTGTTAGGAGGGCAAATAAAAACAAATTTGTTTGGCAAACCGGCTATTTGCGGATGTTTTATTTCCAAATCCCATTCATATTTTTTGTTCAGCCATTCGTAAATTAAACTTTGATTATGCAAACATGGGTAAATTATATGGTCTGCTCCCAAATTTTCACATATATTCTTTATACCAATAAAAGATAAATAAGAGAGTATAAGGCTTGCGCACCAAGAATCTCTTAATTTGCGAGCAGAAGCGATAAAAGGCTGCACGGGGGCTATGGCAAAAACTGCCAATGAAACCTCACCGGCTTTGTCATTTACTCTACTTTCATTCAAACAAGAACCGATTGCACTTGTTAAACCCAGATGATGCCAAATTGAATGGTCCGGAATACGTGTGTCTGCCGGTAATTTTTCCCAAAGCTCTCCAAGATTTCCAATATTATTTTGAGCTAAATCATTTTTGAATTTGAAAAATAAATAATTGAAAAGTTTTTCACCTTGCCCGCAATCATTTTTCTCTAAAAAATCCAGCAGAGCGGCATGGACTGTATTTGCTGTTATATTTTCACCTATTTTGTATTCATTTCTTTTAGGAACAAGCGGATGAGTTGTTTGAGGGTTTTCCAGAAAATTTATCGCACCGTTTTCTTTATCATTTTCGCTATAACCGGGTAATTTCATTCTTGTCAAATAACTTGCGGTTTGGTCTGCCACGGTATATAAATCTTTGGGTGCAACAGATCCGAACAATTTTTCTGCCACTTCTTTTGCTTTTGATTCATGCAAACGAATATCCAAAGCTTTATGTGGCGGGTCGTGTAAATACGATGATATTTTATTTTGCCAATAGGAATCAGTCATCTGCTCTGCACCTCATTTAAATGCTCCTTCAATTTTTTTTTAATTTCTTCGTAATTCTCACCTTGTTTTTTTAACACTAAAATTCTGCCTTTGAATTTATCGTTTTCTTTAACTACTTTTAACAGTAAATGTTTAGGATAACGATCGTATCTATTTTTAGAAATTTCATTTTTGAGCATTCGCCTATAAAATTTTAAATCATCGCCTTTATAGATATCTCCTATTTTTTGCAAAGCACTCTGCCAATCACCAAAATTTTCTCTTGTCTCGAAATAGCTAGCATTGGGGATAGGATTGGGGAATTTTTCCAAATTTTTTATATGGATGGAACCGAAACCATTCCTAGATTTTAACCCAATGCAGCCAAATAAATCTATTGCTGTTAAAATAGTTTTTATTATATTTTTATGCTCTATGGGGTAAGAAATTTTTAGAGAGAAAGATTTATTTTCCGGCAAAACATTTCTTGTTGTTCCGCCGTATGCAAGCCATTTCAAAGTAAAATTTCGCAATTCATTCGGTTTTTCTTTTAAATTTCCTTTGACTTCAATTTTAACTTTGCTTGAACAATTTGTTGAGCCAAAAATTTTATCTTCGTTTTCATTTCCATGGTAAATTTGCCTATACCACCATCTGAGCATTCCTTTAAAAGGAGCTGTTCTAAGTTCAGCGTCTTGGTTTGCATTACCTAAAAACGCAGGTGTTAAAAATTCACAATCTAAGTTTAAAGTTTCCAATTCCATTTATGCCTCAGCCGCTAAATCTACAAAATTTTCGGGAATTATATATATTGTTCAGGTAATTCAGAGTCGTTTTTCTTTTGGTGTTTGGAGTGATGGCAACTATTTTATAACCCTTTCTTTATCTGCATAGCAATTTTATACGCCAACAATGGTGGCACTGCATTACCCACCTGTGTGAACTGCCGCGCTGTTGCTCCTGTAAAAACATACGAATCAGGGAATGTCTGCAAGCGAGCACATTCGCGAACAGAAATTGTACGTGGCGAATATGGGTGCAGATGCGATCGACCACCACCTTTCGCTCCTCCTGCAATAACAGTTTTTGATGGTAGATATGGATTCAATCTGTCCACACGTCCTAGCTGGTCACGATTTCCATATCCTAGCTGCATATAACGGCTAACTGATTCCGCCGTATGTTCACGTGTTCGATGATTTTTCATTCCATCTAAGCTACGGTTAAATGTTTCATAACAAGTAGCCGTGTACTTATTTGGTATAGGAAACTCAATTGGTTTTCCAGTACGAGTACCTACTATCAACCACCGCATTCTGTTTTGAGGTACACCAAAATAAGCGGCATTCACTATTTTTGGATTAGGTATATCATACCCTAAGGCAGAAAGTTCATCTAACGCAGATTTTATCTTTCCGTCATCATCGCAATTTTTAATTCCAGCTACATTTTCAATAAAAAACGCTCGCGGCATAAACTGTTTGATGTACCACAGATAATCAAAGAGCAGTTCTCCTTTTTCCTCGTCAGCGAATCCTTGACGTTTGAATTTGATACCGTTTTTTGCAAATCGCTGATTAGCTGCAATACTAAAAGGTTGACAAGGAGGGCCTCCATGAAAAACACCTTCGAACGGTTTTCCAGTACCAATAACAGCTTCAAGTAAAGCTGATATTTCCATGTGTTGCCTAACATCGCCATTGCCATAAGGTGGACCGATGATAGTTTTGCTTGGATTATTATGTCGTAATGTATTGCAGAAAATCTCATTGAACTCTATAGACGCAATATTATCAAAACCAGCATATTCAAATCCGATATTTAAGCCACCAGCACCAGAAAAAAAACTTACCGCAGGAATAGCGGCGGGCATTTTTTCTTTATCATCCAAAGTCTCAATAACTTCACGTTGAGGCAAAATATCTGAATAATCGTAATAACGTAAAGAGTCATAAGTAAGACCTTTCTGTGAAAGTGCTTCAATAAGGGGTATTTCCTTACGTATGCAATCTCCTAATATTTTCTCTTGACTGGATAAAGTTATTTTATTTTTTAAAATTTTCATATCAAGCTATCTCCTTTATCGCCGATAAATAAACATCCATAGCCTCGGCACGAGAATTGAAATCGTCTTGACCACTTTTTTTTAACCATTTCGTATAATAAATATGTATGCTTCTGTGACAACTCGGACAAAGCCCCACTATATCTTGTAGCGAGGTTCCCTTTGTTGTAATAACAAGACTTGATGATAACGGCAATAAATGATGTATTTCAAGCATATAATCTGTCCACGGATATTTCGCAGATATATCTGTTTGACACATATGACAAATAGGTTGGCAATTCATATCACGATAATATTTGCGAAGCAAAGGGCTTCTATCTACTCTGAAATGCTCAACTCGTTTACGCTTACCCTCAATAAACTCCATATCAGTAATATCGGAAGCAAAAATTTCTATTGCGGGAAGTATAATACTTCCTGAAAGTTTTGTTAAAGACATAAATTCTTCAATACGATTTTCTTTTGGAAAGATTTCAATTGGCACAAGAAACTTGTTTACGAGTTCTTCAAGTACGTTTTGATTAATGACATCGAGCCATAAGCGACCATTATAAACTTTCAGAATACTGAGTTGGCTCACAAATATAACCATTTCTCTGAGTTGTCGTTTTTCCGTATCATTAATAGAATACGTTTGCGGAATAAGTTGCTTATAAAACGCTAAATCTTCATAACCAGTGCAATTATTGGCTAAAATAAGATTAAATATATCATCCAGAGACACGCTTGGCGGCATATTTTTTTGTTTGAGAGCAATCAAATATTTTATAATAGCACAGAAAGGATATATACGTTTGTCTGTTGAATTATATCCGTCAAATGCAGGAAATGGAAAGCGGAAACGATTTATATAACTTAAAAGAAAATCATCTACATTGTTGAATTCGCTATCATTTTTAGCAAATTCGCGGCAAAAATCGGATACTAAAAGCCGATTGTCAGAAACTGTAGATAAAAAAGCACATTCAAATACGCGTTTATAATTTCGCAAAATAGTATAGTGCTTAGGCGCAAAAGGCATACCAGTTTCATTGGTTAATGTCTTGCGGAAAATATCCTCACAATCGGCGATATTCACATCATCGAATTTAATAAGAACCGAGGCTATGCTTTTTAAAACATCAAATTGAAAATAGAGCAGTCTCCCTTGGTCCCAACGCAACATCATGAATTCATCTCCTTAATGTATCTTTCAACATCTATATTTCTCATAAACACTCCTTTAATTTCCATAAATATAGCAAATTAATAGTGGGGTTTATGGTTGTAAATACTTGAATTATGTATATAATTCCCAAATTTTCCTATACTCTCTGAATTTTCTATGCTCAAAAACATAACCGCGCTCAACAAGCTCCCCCTTGCGGCTCTCCGTTGCCACTCGCTCTGTTACGGAGTGCAAAACTTTTAATCCTTTTTTCAAAGCCCAGTCCGTAAGGGCAAAGGTAGCCCCGAATTCACCTTGAATTACCAGAATATCTCCAGCTTGCATTGCAGATAGCCATTCTAATATAGGTTTTAGAAGTTCTTCGTTGATTTCCGCTTTTATAGGAATTTGCTGCCAAAAATCGCTGATTTCTTGAGAGGGAATGACGATGTCGCTAACGCTAAAATTTTCTTTTAGCTCTTGGGATTGCCTAGGGGTTAAGGTATGGTTCAGAAGGATATGGGATTTAGGCATCTAAGTCTTCTCTTGATTTCACATTTATATCAAAAATTTTGGCTCTTTTTATTCCTGTATCTCCTATCTCTTGTCTTGAACTGAGTGTATAAATCCAGGCTTCAGTGGTCAAGCCAAAACCTTTTAGTAGAGCTTTTGCTTTGTAAATAGTATCGTTCATAATGGTTCCCTTGTTTTTTTTATCTTTTTCACTCTCGTTATCTTTTTCACTCTCATTTTTTAAAATGGAAGTTTTGCATTCTATTGTGCATAATTTATAGTTATGCACATACATAACATCAAATTCGTTCGGAACGCCTTCTTCAGTTACTCCAGTTTTTATGGTTACTCCAGTTTTTATATAGTCATCTTCTAAACAAAATTCATTTTTTTTCTTAAAATACACGAATTCCTCGAACCAGCCGCCAGTTAAATAGTCAATTTCCTTTTTGTTTAACGGTTCTAAATATCCCTTAAATTTAATATCATTTAACTCGTGCCATTTGTTTGGTGCATTTTTTTTATTTTTGTTAGCACGAAATAATTCTCTCTGTTTTTTTAATTCTTTCAATATGTTTTTTAAATATTCATAATATTCTTCATGAAACTTATTTGTGTATTCTTCGGAACGTATAGGTTTACTCTCTTTTGCGATTTCTATTCCGTAACTTTTCAAATAATCTAAAAGAGTAATTTTACAATTTATTGATATTGAGCCTTCGTTTTGTAAATTTACGATTTTATTTGTGCCTATTGGTATATAGTAAATTTCCGCTTTGTGATTATCATTAAAAAATTCTTTAACCGCAATGCACATTATTTTTGTACCGCCTGTGATATTTACAAGTATTTTTTCATAAATTGAAAAATCTATTTTACTCAACTCTTCCTTTATATTTTTTATTGAATCTTCTTTTACAATAACAAATTGCCCATTATTTATTTTACAAACCTCTTTTATCCTATCTTTAATACTTTTCCCATCGTTAATGTTTTTCTTTTCCATTTTATCTGTGCTAACAAATAAAAACTCCGAGTGTTCGTTTTTCATTTGCTTAATAAACATAACGTTTTGCACCACCTGGTCGCTTAAAAGTGAAACTATGAGATTTTTATTCATGTTGCGGAATATACAAATTTCTACTTTCAAGAAATGTCTTCAATTTATATAATAAGCGACCATGGCAAATTGACTGGCGAAAACGGTACTTTGAAAATGTATCAAGAAGACGGCACGGTTCGCACGATTTTTCCGCATAACACGGATTTTCTTTTGATTTCCGGCAATGTAAGCATAACAGGCAGGGCAATGGATGTTTTGATGCAGCATGGGATAAACACGGTTTTTATAAATGGAAAAAATGGGAAATTTAACGGAAAATTGGAATTTACGGCCAATAAAAACATATTTTTAAGGAAAAAACAATATAAACTCGCAGATAGCGAAGAATTTGCTTTACCGATTGCCAAGTCTATAGTGATAGCAAAAATCAAAAACCAACTTACATTCGCTCAAAGGATAAAAAGAAAAAGCGATTTAAACGAAAACGAATTCTTGGCAAATATCAATTTTATCAAGGGTGTATTGAAAGAATGTGAAAATGCGGCAAATATAAACGAGTTAAGAGGCTACGAAGGGATGTGCGCAAAAGAGTATTTTGCGGTTATGAGGCACAATATTTTACCTGACTGGGCAGAATTCCCAAGCAGAAGCATGAATCCCCCAAAAACCAATGTAAATGCAGTTTTGAGTTTTATTTACACGCTCTTGATGTACAGGGTCGAAAGCGCGATTGAAGCAGTGAGTTTGGATGCAATGGCTGGTTTTTTGCATAGCCATGAATACGGAAAAAATTCTTTGGTTTTTGATTTAATGGAGGAATTTAGAACCCCTATTGCAGATACTTTAGCTTGTTCGCTATTTAATTTGAATATGCTTAACGAAGATGATTTTAGAATTGTAGAGCCTGGCAGCGAAGATGGCAATTACGATGAGACGGCTGTGCTTTTGACAAAAGAGGGATTGAAAAAAGTGATTTCGGAATTTGAGAATAAAATAAGAACTCTTGTTTTATACGTGCCTAAAGGGGAAAGATTGTCTTTCAATAAAATTATTTTTGAGCAGGCGATGCAGTTTAGGCGTGTTATTGATGGAACGGAAACTGAATATAAGGGTTTTATTTTCAAATGACTTTTGTTTTTGCGTATGATATTTCAGAAGATAAGACAAGGGCAAGGGTTTCCAGAACCTTGGAGAGATTTGGCATTAGGGTTCAGAAGAGTTTTTTTCAAGTAAATGCCCCAAGGGATTTGATAGACAGGATCAGGGATTCGCTTTTAATGGTTATTGATAAAAAGACAGACAGGCTTTTCATTTATCCGGTATGCGAAGATTGTTCGGGCAAAGCCAAATTAATAGGTACAGGCAATTTGTTAATTGAGGAGCCATTTATTATTTTATGAAGCATTCTCATTGGCTTGTTTTATACGATATAAAAGACAGAAGGCGGTTGCATAAGGTTGCAAAAATTGCTGTGAGTTTTGGGGTGCGTGAGCAAAAGAGCGGTTTTGAAATGAATATGCCGGAGGATACTGTTAATATTATGATTTACAGATTCAAGAAAGTTATCGACGAAGCAGAGGATTTTATAGCAATTTTGCCGCTTTGTGAGAGAGATCACCAAAAAATAGAGAGGTATGGCAATTGTTTGCCAACAGATGCGGTAACGGAAGATTTTGTTATTTTGTGAATTAAATTCCGCCAACCTATTTCAAAGCCATTTTAGCCTTATTTTGCTTTTAGGTATGCGGAAATTGCTTAAATATTGATTTTTCCAATTGTTATACTTGTAAATGTAGTACAAATTTTGTTTTTAATGCTAAAATTTGTTATATTTGTATCAGGTATGCGGAAAGCAGCCTGCGAAGCTTGAAATTTAGTATATTGATAAGGGTGGAGTTTGAAAAATTTCCCTGAAGAAAGGGATTAAGACACACGGCACAACACCAAGCATTATTTCGTTATTTGTTATTTGTTTGAAAAATTTCCCTGAAGAAAGGGATTAAGACTTATGTTTATTTGGCGTTCATCGTTTAAAAGTGTGGAGTTTGAAAAATTTCCCTGAAGAAAGGGATTAAGACTGTCTAATTTTAGCCACGCTTCGTTGACACATTCCCAAGTTTGAAAAATTTCCCTGAAGAAAGGGATTAAGACTGTTTTCCATATTTTCGCTAATGTCTCTTAAGTACATTTTGTTTGAAAAATTTCCCTGAAGAAAGGGATTAAGACTTGCCCGCTTTAATAGTCATAGCTCCCCCTCTATAAGGTGTTTGAAAAATTTCCCTGAAGAAAGGGATTAAGACGATGAAAAACACATGGATTTTGTTCCATTCCCGGAAGTTGGGTTTGAAAAATTTCCCTGAAGAAAGGGATTAAGACTCATCTTGCGCTCCTGCCTTTCGGCGGTTGTGTCTGCTTGTTTGAAAAATTTCCCTGAAGAAAGGGATTAAGACCATTTTTTCCTCATTGTTGAGATTATCCAAAATGTCTTTGGTTTGAAAAATTTCCCTGAAGAAAGGGATTAAGACACCTTGAATGAGCCTGCGGTTGAATCGTCTCGCATCGGAGTTTGAAAAATTTCCCTGAAGAAAGGGATTAAGACTTTACTTTTGCCATGCTCATGATTTTCCCGATGCGTTGGTTTGAAAAATTTCCCTGAAGAAAGGGATTAAGACGGAAGGGGGGGACTTTGTAATTCTATAATTCTCATATACGTTTGAAAAATTTCCCTGAAGAAAGGGATTAAGACACCCACTCCCTTTTTATTTTGCATAGCTTTTCGTCTATCTGTTTGAAAAATTTCCCTGAAGAAAGGGATTAAGACCCCAGTTAACAATCACCTTCTTATCAGGATAAGCGCGTTTGAAAAATTTCCCTGAAGAAAGGGATTAAGACAAATTGGCGCTGCCGGTTAAAGTAGTCAACAAGTCCGGTTTGAAAAATTTCCCTGAAGAAAGGGATTAAGACTTGTTCCAGGTCTCGCATGGTGCAAGCGGCGTAGTCCATAAGTTTGAAAAATTTCCCTGAAGAAAGGGATTAAGACACCGCACGGGCGGAAAGCATTTGGGCGGGGAATTTTTTCCAGTTTGAAAAATTTCCCTGAAGAAAGGGATTAAGACATTCGCATGATAATTCCGGGAGTATTTTTTGCAGGAAATCGTTTGAAAAATTTCCCTGAAGAAAGGGATTAAGACAGCAAGATAAAGAAACTGTTCTGGCATTTTGGCAAAAAGAAGTTTGAAAAATTTCCCTGAAGAAAGGGATTAAGACAGTACCAAAGAATACTCTCTATGTTGCGTATTAATTCTGTTTGAAAAATTTCCCTGAAGAAAGGGATTAAGACTCACTATTTATGCCTTTATTTTGTTTTTTAGTAGAAAAATTTGAGTAAAATGGATTTAGACATTTAATAACATACAAGCGGCTTTCATGCAAAACAGCCAGTACTATGCTTTTTGACACTGTTGCCCAACAAAAGGTAGTGGAAAACATCAAAACCTATCGTCAAGAGATATCCTTCTCCAAAGTTTTTAAATGCTCAAGAGCAATAAATTTTAGAAAGTAAGAATTGTCGTTTGTATCTTGCGATTCTCTCAAAGAAGCTATATATTCTGCTCTATCTTCTAAAAAGACTTTTGTAGGAACAATTTTAAAATAGAACTGCAAAAAATTCATTATCAACCTTGCAACTCTGCCATTGCCGTCTGCCCAAGGATGAATGGTAACTAAATCCAAATGAACGTTAAAAGTTTCATCCAACCAGTCAAGGTCGGCGCCTAAACTAGGTGACAGATTTCCGCTTTTGCCACCCGGCAGGGCCGAAAACCCGTAAGTGTCCTTGCCGTTGCCATTAATACCTTCATAGTTGTTCCAGCCACTTTTGGATTTCAAATTTTTTCCTGCTACTTCTTTACCGCCAACAAACTCAATCAAAACATCCCATTCTTTATCGCTCGGCAAATGCCATCCCGGAGGGCAAACTTTCATTGCCGTTTTCCTGTTGTAGAGCCTGCCGTATTTCTTAGCATTGGCTGGGTCGTTACCGTAACACCTGCTGCCTTTTGCTTCGTAGTTCAAATTCTCTGCCATCCAGACTTGGTCGCCGATTTTAACGGTGCGGTAAGTTTGGCCATCCCTTGGGTCGGTATATGTCTCTCCGCCACGCAGGTGCAACCAGCTATTTGCAGGCTTCTTAGGATTTGGCTGAGGTGGCGGTCGATCATGCGAAGCCTTTTTGAGACTCTGCTCAAAAAAATCATCCGCTTTTCGACTCTCTTCACGATTTGAGGCGAATGCCTCGCCTATCGCTTTGAAAAACTCACTTATCATGGTACTTCTCCTTTAGTAGGTTAAACGCTAATTTCAAATTCAAACCCATCTTCTGTGCCGCCTCAATCCTTCTTTTGACATACTGCGCAACGGATGATTTGTAGAATAATTTTTGGGCAGGCACATCTGTGCCGAACAGAACCCGCTTGCCAAAGCCGAGGGCGAGCAGGATTTCAATATCTTTATTTGGCATAAACGCTGTGTCCACAAAAGTATTGGGGCACATTTTCAGCATAAAAATTGCGGCATCCAAAGGCCTGCCGTGGGCTAGAATCACCTTTACCTGCGGGAATTTCTGGCAGATTTTAAGATAGTCGTCCGGTCTAAAACCTTTGTCTTCGCCTGTGTGGAGCATAACAGGCAGCTTCCGCTCGGCGGCTATGGAGAATGCCTTCTGCAAGGGCTTGCCAAAGGGCAGCCATCGCTGTGCCTTGCCGTGAACTTTCAGCCCCCGCACGTTTTTGTCAAGCCAAGATTCCAAGCCGTTCCTTTTGCCCAGCATCTCCGGCAGAACCCATTGGAAAACAACAGCCTTGTTCTGCGAAAGTTCCAGCAGTTCCTGCCGCTCCGCAAGCAGAAAACCCCTGTCGTTTGTGGCTATGTGCGAGAAGGAGGAAAAGGCGAAATGCGTAATGCCCGCCTTTTGCAGGGTGTGGAATACGTATTTGGGGGAGAAATAACGCTCTTCATACTGGCCTACGTGTGTGTGGATGTCAAAAATCATCTCTTCGCCTCTTCCACGATTTTGCGGTTGATTTTGGCGGCACGGCAAAAGTGAGGGTTCACTTTGAGATAGTCCCCATTGCTCTCGTTGAAATTGCGGACAAGGCACGGGGCGCAGAACTGCCTGTCTTCGCAGTCCATGCATTGAGGGATGCTTCCCTTGGTTATTGAGCGGAGTTCAAGCATTTTGGGAGAGCGTTCCCAAATATCTTTGACAGGCTGTTCCTTTACATTGCCGAGAGCCATTCCCTGCCAGCCCGAGCAGGGATATACAACGCCGGAGGCAGCTATGCACAGGTTGTCCCTGCCTACGCCGCATATCGCTTCTTTTGCCTCTTCCTCACGGCTTTTCTTTTTTACAGGAGTGTCTATAAGTTCAGTATATTCCTTGTCGTAGGCCATTATATCTCGGATTAGCTCTTCGGTTTCCTTCAAATCCAGCCGCTCGGCTAAGTTTTCCGTGGAGAAGTCGTAGCGAGCCATCATTATGAAGTCGGTTTGGGCTTTGCATTTGCGTTCCTGGGCGTATTGCAAAACATTCTTGTATGAGCGGAAGTTTGATTTCATCACAGGGCAGCTGATTTGCACAGGTATGTTTTCAGCTATCAATGCGTCTATCGCTGCCGTGGTTTTTGCAAAGGAGCCTTTGATTTGGGTTATATGGTCGTGCTCGGCTGGTATCGTGGAGTAGAGCGAGGTTTGGACTAGGCTTGGGTTTGCCTCTTTTATGGCTTTTATCAGTTCGGAGCTTAGGAGGGTAAGGTTTGAGAGGATTGATATTGAGAAATCCAGTTCCCTTGCTTTTCTCAATATTTTTGCTATGTCAGGGTGGGAGAGGACTTCGCCGCCTGATAAGGTAAGGCCAAGAGTGCCAAGCTCGTTAAGCTGTTTGAGAACGCTTTCTATTGTTTCGTAGGGTAAAATTTCCGTTTTAAGCTCGTGCGGAATGTAGCAGTGCAGGCAGCGTTCATTGCAGCAACTGGTTGTTTCAATCTGGCATCCGTGGATGCGGGGGCGTTCTAGGTATTCTGCGAATAAAACTTCCGATGTGTCTGCGTATTTTACAGCATCGTCGGGGTTTTGCATGTAGTTGTATATGGCTGTTTTGGGGTTTTCGGCGTAGGTAAAATGGGGTTCTTTTTTGCTAAGTTCATGCTCATTTTCGCCAAAGACTATGTAGCGGTCTTTTTCAAGGCTTTGCAGGAAGTCTATTAGGTCTATTTTGACTTCGTCCTCAGATACGCCGTCAAATTTCTGCGTTATTTTTTCAAGCAGGGTTTCCAGCGTTTGGGGCTTGCGGGAAAGCGTTTCCAAAAACACCCTGCCAGACTCGCTGTAGGTGCGGTCGTGCTTTGTAAGCTGAGAATATATATAGCCGTATTGCCCTATTGGGCGGACAAAGGTATCTTGGCAGAGGCGGTAAAGCATTTTTGTTCCTATTGTTTGGGTTGAAGACAGCGTTGTCCTAAGAGGGCAACGCTGCTGGTTTTGTTTATTTCGTTCTTTCGCAGTGACGACACATAGTAGGCGCAGTATCCTTTGCAGGACATCCTGCAGTGAAGCTGCCTACGGGGTTATTTTTTGCTACCAGAACGGGTTTTTGATAAGCTATATTCATAAGATATCTCCTATTTCTATTCGAGGGATGATCATAAGGACTCGTGAATAGAAACCGAGCCTTATGTTTTTGCCGTT
>LIUG01000024.1:11874-40591 GCA_001462245.1 Candidatus Fibrimonas termitidis | reverse complement strand
TTAACACTCTGTGCATATCGAGATTCCGGATATTCTTTCAGTAATTGCTGAAATGTCTGTATCGCCAGTGAATAATCTTGTTTTCCTGCAGACATCGCTTGACTGTAATATGTGTTGCCAAGTTGATACATAATAAGATCGCATTGATTACTGCATTTCGCAAACTGTTCCTTATATGAGTCTATGGTTAGTTGCATTCGTGCTGCTTGCTGTTGTTCCGGTGGCAAAGCAGCAATTTTTATCTGCCCCAGCGTCTGCTTGGCAATCTGTGCATATTGAGATTCCGGATATTCTTTCAATAATTGCTGATACATCTGTATCGCCAGTGAATAATCTTGTTTTCCTACAGACGCCGCCGCTTGACTATAATATGCACCGCCAAGTTGATACATAATAAGATCGCATTGCTTATCGCACTTCGCAAGTCGTTCCTTATATGAGTCTATATTTTGTTGCATTTGTGCTGCTTGCTGTTGCTGTTGTTCAATTTTTTGTTGGGCTTTCTGCTGAGCGGCTTGTTCTCGCTGTTGTTTTTCTTGTTCTCGGAGGGCTTTCTGCTGCGCAGCTTGTTTTCGCTGTTGTTCTTCCTGTTCTCGGAGAGCTTTCTGTTGCTCCAACATTTGCTTAACACTCTCTCCATATCTAGGATATTCTTTCAATAATTGTTGGAACATCTGTGTCGCCATTGGAAAATCTTGTTTTCCAGCAGATGCCTCTTGGCTGTAATATATGGCTCCGAGTTGATACATAATAACAGCGCATTGGTCATTTTTTTTCTTACTGCACTCTGCGAGTTGTTCCTTGTATAAGTCTATGGTTAGTTGCATTTGTGCTGCTTGTTGCTGTTCGGGCGGCAAAGATGCAATTTTTATTTGCCCCAGCATTTGCTTAACACTCGGTGCATATTGAGAATTCGGGTACTCTTTTAACAATTGCTGAAATGTCTGCATTGCTGGCGAGAAATTCCCTCCGATATACGCTTGGCTGTACTGTGCAGTGCCGAGTTGATACATAATAGTTGCACACTGCTCATTTTTCTTCCCGCTGCACTTTGCGAGCTGCCCCTTATAGTAATCCATAGCTTGCAAGGTTTTGGAGTTTTGCAATACACCGTCTTTGTAATTTGTCACGGTTATTTCGGTTATTCCTTTTTCGTCGCCATTTTCTTCTGTCCACTCTCCATGCTTTTTGCCGTCTTTGTAGGTTCCGCTCGTGCTTCCGTATTCGTCTCCGTAAGAATAACTTCCGTGAAATTTTCCGTTTTTCATTTCCGCCTTGCCGCTGCAGCCGCATTCCGTGCAATCGCAGAGATTAACCGTTCCGGTGTACGGTTTGTTTTTATTGTAGTAAATGCCGTTTTTTTCCTGCAATTCGTCTATAGCGATCTGAGCTTCGGCGTTTAATGTTGTAAGTAAAAGCGTTACAGTTACTACCTGCAAAAACATAAACTGGTTTACTTTTGATTGTTCCATTTTCTACCTCCTTTGGTTATGGTGAATTTTCCAAGCGGAACAGCTTGAAACTTGTGTTGCCAATACTCTGGCAAATTTGAAACTATTTTGCTCATAAAAGAACTCCTTTCCCGCTAGTTCACCCTGCCAAAACTTGGGAACACGGTTTTGGCAAGGTTCGTACCACTGTGGCACAATTCTTTGTATTCGCCGTTTACTACGCTAGCGACTGGCTTCGCCTTCGTCTTGCAGACAACGGACAGAAAATAAGTAAGACTTAACGAAGTAGTACTTGAGTTCGTACTTACTGTCGCCGCCAATGTACCAAATGTAGGCGTAGTTGCTACTGTACTCGCCAGCACTCCACCAGCGACCGTAATTGCCGACACCGCCGAAACTACCACCTTCGTAGCCGCCACCACCAAATAAAGCTGAAAAGCCGAACTTGTCCGTAGCTTGCAAATTTGAAGACACATCTTCCAAATCGTCCACATAATTATACAATTCATGCCATTCCGCAAGTGTTGGCAAATGCCAACCGCTTGGACAGGATTTCAAGGCTGTTGCCCAATCGTAAAGTTTTCCATACTTTACACAATTGGCTGGTTTGTTTTCATAACATTTTGAACCCTTTGCATTGTAATTTAAATTCTCTGCCATCCATGTTTGCTTTCCTATAATTACAGTTTTATATTTCTTGTTGTCCCTCTTATCCGCTAGAACTTTTCCTTCCTGAACCTTATGCGGATATTTATATTTCACAGTTTCAGCTAAATTTTTGCTGGATTGCAAATGCGGATATCCGTTGTTTTTATCGGCATCAATCATCCAAATCTTATTAAAATCCCAGCCTTCAAATGTAGATTCCAGTTTCATTTCCGCTGTTGATTTCGGCTTGCCCTTAACTATATCGCTTTGTCCGCTTGCTTGACGGTCATAATAGGAATTTGTAGTTTTAGGACTAGAAACATCGTCGACAACTCCCACCAAACCGCCAACAGAAGTTCCTAAACCAGACACTTTTCCTATAGCGTAGCAATTTGTTATTGTCCCTTCATTTCTTCCCATCAAGCCACCAACTGTAGAACCGTTCACATTTCCCATAGCATAGCAATTCGTTATTGTGCCTTTGATCTCCGGCTCCCTGTAGCTTTCTTCGTAGTTTTTATTACTCCCCACCAAGCCACCGGCAGTACCACCGTTCACATCTCCTGTGGCATAGCAACTCGTTATTACACCACCTACATTACTTCCTACCAACCCACCAATGTTATTTTCACTAGGTTTAGATACTGTACCGCTCACATTTCCCATAGCGTAACAATTCGTTATTGCGCCTTTATTCTCTCCCACCAGACCACCACTAGTAGAACCGTTCACATTTCCTGTAGCGTAGCAATCCGTTATTGTGCCGCTGTTATATCCCGCCAGGCCGCCACTAATAGAACCACTCTTCACATTTCCTGTAGCATAACAATTTGTTATTGTGCCTTTGATCTTCGGCTTATTGTATTCTTCGTAGTTTTCATTACTCCCCACTAATCCACCGACAGTACCACCGCTTACGTTTCCTATTGCATAGCAATCTGTTATTGTGCCGATGTTATATCCCGCCAGGCCACCACTAGTAGAACCTCTCACATTTCCTGTAGCGTAGCAATTTGTTATTGTGCCTCCATAGTTACTTCCCACCAAGCCGCCATTATGATTAACATAATAACCACCACCACCGCTCACATTTCCTGTAGCATAACAATTCATTATTGAGCCTTTATTCTCTCCCACCAAGCCGCCTACACCTCCACTATCTCCCTTCACATTCCCGGTAGCGTAACAATTCGTTATTGAGCCACTGTTATATCCCACCAAGCCGCCTACATCCCCCCTATCTTTCACATTCCCGGTAGCATAACAATTCGTTATTACGCCACTGTTATATCCCACTAACCCACCGCCAGCATAAATTGAGTTGTCATAGGAGTTCACTCTTCTAACTTCTACATTTCCAGTGGTGTAGCAATCCGTTATTGTACCTTCGTTCTTTCCAACCAAACCACCACTAATAGAACCGCTCACATTTCCAGTAGCGTAGCAATTCGTTATTGTACCTTCGTTCTTTCCCACCAAGCCGCCGCCATAGTTTATAAATGATGCTGTAACACCGAGATTTTTTATAGTTACACTTGAAGTAGCATATCCAAATAATCCTTGGTAACTATTTGAACTGCTGGCGTAAACCCCGCTCACTATATAGTTGCCACCGTCAAATGTTCCAGAGAACGGACGCTTATTGTTTTCGTCTTTATCCCCATATGAACCTATAGGAATCCAAATATTTGCTGGTTTAGTGGTATCATACCGAGGACCCCCGCCCCATCCTGCCAATGTCCGGTTACCAATTTCCCAATATTGACCCCAAATACGCCAATTCGCCGTATCATTAAGCACAATATTTGCACCGAGCTTTATCGTTTTGCCCGAAAAATTATTTCCGCCATTCACCAATTGTGCCAATCCTGCCAATTGCTCGGCTGTCGTGATAGTAAACTCCGCTTGCGAGGCGTTGTCCCAATACCACTCGGTATCAATTTTTCCATCCCAAACCTTCTGTGCACAAATACCCTGCGCAAAACACAATGCGACAATTGCCGCTACTTTAAGAATACCGCTGTTTTTTTTCATTTTTCCGAACTCCTATTTTTCCCGCTGTCTTGTTATCTTTTTGATTATTCCTCCAATAACAGCACCAACCGTACCGAATAATAAAATAAAGACAGGACCTATGAAAATAACATTTCCTACAGGTATGTCATCTGCTGCGAAAGTAATAATCAGAAAGACAACACCAAGTATGACGCCTATTTTTCCTCCTATATTTGCTTTCCATATGGAATAGATTAAACGCATCAAACCCAATACACATCCCCAGAAAAAACCACCGGAACCATCGGAGGTTTTCTTACTAGGGATATCATTGCCATAACTTGAAGTACTGTTAGAGCCGCTTGGCGGAGGTAATATATCCGCTAGATTTTTTACCTCGCCTAACATTTTTCCGTAGGTGTCATATATATATTCATCTTTGATTTCATACAGCCTGTTTCCACAAGTGTCATATATATATTCACCTCTGAATTCATACTTCCAATTCCCGTATATATCAATAATACGGTCTCCTTCAATTCTATAAACAACTTCTCCATAGTTGTTCCTAAGATCTGCCATAATAACTTCTCCTAAAGGAACCTTGTTAAATATTCTTCCCAGCACCATGCCAAGAAGAACAGACTGAAAACGAGTTGGTTCCATTTACCCGAAAACAGCCTTTATTCTTTTATTCCCGTTTTTGTTCACCTCGTCAAGCCCTTGGGAATACAAGGCTTGGTAGGTTAGTGCCACCGTGGCACGATTCTTTTCAGTCTTGAATGCAACGAACACTTAAGAGGCCAATCTTGAGGATTGGCATTCCACAAATAGCAACATCTCTAGCATCTTTAGGCAACGCAACACCTTCATACTGGGACGTACCGGTTGTACCGGTTATGCCGCAGTAGTAGGCGTTTTGGGCATCGTGCTCGGAAGCTGCCCACCATAAACCAGCTAAGCCATTTCCAGTAAAAGAAGCGTTACCTGCATTGTTGAAACCGCCACCACCGCCGGGGAGAGCCATAAAACCATAATCATCCGTTCCCAGAGCCATAGAACCGTAAGCATCCGTTGTTCCCGTAGCAGCCCAGGCGAATTTAGCCTTCAAATATCGACTAGCCTCTTTACTCATTTTTGTCTGGCCCTTGCTGATACTTCCGTATGAATTATCCACAAAACTGAGCAGACTGTCCCATTCAGCATTGCTCGGTAAATGCCAACCTTCGGGGCATACAGCCATAGCCGTTTCCCAGTTATACAGCCTGCCATATATATTGCACTTTTTAGGCTCATTATCATAGCAATAACTGCCTTCTGCATTGTAATTTAAATTTCTGGCCATCCAGGTTTGATCGCCGATTTTTACGATTTTGTACTTTTTGTTGTCGCGAGTATCGCAAAAATGCGTTTCGGGATTGTTGTCGACGCATCCATTATTGTCTTGAGCAAGTTCTTTTAACGCAGCATTGCCAGCGGCAGCGGTGTCCTTGAAACTAGCTCCGCCACCACCGAAACAGGCAGCTAGGAACACGAATGCAAACACGCAAAGCGATGTTAGCAGTAATATTGACTTCTTCATTTTGTTTTCTCCATTTTCCCCTGGTCCCGTTTACCCTGCCAAACCCTGGGGAAAAATTAGGGCTTCGCTGGTTTGTGCCGCCATTGGCACTGAATTTTTCAGTCTTGCAGACAACGAACGGACAACAACTGAGCCTTAACGTAGTTGGTCACGCCAGCGTCCTCGTTGCCGGCACCAATGTATCTGCCGTAGGCGTTATAGTTGTTCTCGAAGAAACCGTTGTCCTCGATCTCACTGGCAGTCCACCAGTTGCCGTATGTGCCAGCGTCATTGAACCAGTCAACGGAAAGAGCACTGCCGCCCGGCAACGCCCCAAAGCCGTAAGTATCCAAATTCTCTATGCCACTGTAGGGGTTCCAGCCTGTTGACGCCTTTAAGTACTTGCCTGCTGTATTGCTATAGTAAGGACTTTCCGTGCCGCTGGTGCCATCAACATAACGGAGCAATCTATCCCAATCCGCATTGCTGGGAATATGCCATCCGGAAGGGCAAATACCCTTATGAGGCGACTGAATTTGACTTGGGCAATTACTTGTTTCGTAGCAAGTTGACGGAAGGTTCATCGCCGTCAACCAGTTGTACAACCTGCCGTATTCATTGCAATTGCTTGGTTGATTATCATAGCAAGCGGAATTGCCCGTACCGGGGTCATAATTCAAATTCTCTGCCATCCAGGTTTGAGTGCCTATCGTAACCTTATTGTAACTCGTACCGTCTCGGCTATCGACAAATATCGTTTTGGTAGGAGTGGCAAGACCGGGGCTGGAGGCACTGGAACTCGAACTTGGGACAGAAGAACTATAGCTATAAACCAATGAACTTGAACTCATGCTTGAATTGGAACTTGGGACAGAGGAACTAGAGCTTGGCTTCGGAGGCTCTGGATAGCCCTGCAGACAACGGACAGTAATAACGCCATCCTGTTCACGGCTGCCCTGGGTGGCATCCTCGATTTTGTAGGACATATACCATCTGGAAGCACAACTAGCAGCACCGCAAATGCCACGATCACTCTCATTGGCACTCCACCAGAGACCGAAACTGCCGGCATTGGTGAAAGAATATCTGCCAGTGGAATAGCTTTCGTAGACGCCACCCGGCAGGGCAGAAAAGCCGTAGTCATCCGTGCCATTGCCAGATTTGCCTTCATAATCATTCCAGCCTATTGCTGACTTAAGTTTAGTTCCCGCATAGTCACCGACGTAATCAATCAATGTTGCCCATTCTGCATCGCTTGGCAAATGCCAACCATCAGGACAAGCAGCCATAGCTACCGACCAGCTATAGAAGCGGCCGTATTTTGCACAATTGGCTTGAATTTCGCTATCCGTTAACGTAATAGACGCACCAGTTTCATAGTCATAAACCGGACGGCCTTCGCCATAGCATCTGCTGCCTTCGGCATTGTAATTCAAATTCTCTGCCATCCAGGTTTGGGTGCCTATAACCACGCTTTTGTAAGTTTTACCATCACGGCTATCAGTAAATTGAGTATATTGTATGTTTGGGTTAAACTGGTTGCCACTGCCACCGCTAGACGAGGATGCAGGATGGGCCGGTTCAACCCCATCGTATATGTCTGTTATACCAGTCCTCCTGGTATATGTATAGCTGCCTTCACCTGGTACTGTTATCGTATTGGTATTGCCCGAAATGCTATAAGTTATCTGTTCTGTCTCTCCATAATCATAATTCAAAATTATAGTATTGCCGCTCATCGTATATGTACCATCGTCAATTATATACCAAACATCATCATATGTTTGCGGTGGCTGATCAATAAGTTGAAACCGGCCGTCGCTGTAGAAAATAAAGCCTTGGCAATACTGGTTATGCTCACATCTTACCCACGCCTCGTTAGCACCATTGACAATGTTGCCGCTGCCGCCAGGAGAATTGGGAACGCTGATTTCCGCTCCGTCTTTTACCACTCCATTTTCGCAATACTCATACGCCGGGTAATAGCTAACGCCTCTGCAAGAGCCAACAAGCTCACCCCTTTCGCAAGAATAGACGGTTATATCATACTCCTTGCCGCCGCAGATGCCAACATTGCTGTTTCCCGAATCATCGGAGCAGGAAAGGATGAATGCCATAGTTGCAAAAGCAACCGCCAAAAGAAAACGTCTTAGCTTATTTCCAGCCATTATAAACCTCCAATGTTGATTTGGTGAAAAATTTGACGAAATTCCTGCAAATTGCAATTTTTTGTTATATATAGGAAAAACGGGAGTTTTAATACATTGTTTTTTTGACGTATGTTAATCTTTATGTCATTTCTTTGTCTATAAGTGCTAGGCCGGGCCTGCACCGTAGACTCCTTTCGCCTTATTTCGGGTATTATACATCATCATGTGCTTAAATGTAGAAATTTTTTCCGTGCCTGTCAAGGCATTGTTAGGAAATTTTCAAATCTGAAAAAACTATGATTCCTCGAACTCGGTTCCTCTGCTTGTGTGCCAGATGCCGAGTATGTCTATGTCGTAGCGAAATTTTGTGTAGGTTTGGCTGGTTTTTTACTTATTTAGCTTTCCTTGCCAAAAGTTCATTTTCCATTTCTTCTAGCGACATAGTTTCGCCCCTGTCTGCTTGCTCCAGACTAATTTTAAGCCTCCTATTCAATTCTATTTCATCTAATAAATCACACTGTTGTCCAACAAAAAAACATGAAAATCGTATCGCACCGCATATTTCACGGCTGGGCAAGGCACGCCTTGCCCCTACCCCGCAAATACGAATGTTTTAAAAATTAATGTTTTTATTATTTTTAACACAATTTTTGAATGTAGGGGCAAGGCGTGCCTTGCCCAGCCAAGATGCTTAGCATTAGAGCTGCATACATTTTAGAGCATGAAAATAAATTCTCATTCTCAAGCCAAAAAGAATCGTTAGATAAGGACAAAACATAAGCCATTTTGGAACGAACTGCTATCTCAATTTTCTCTATTTCCTCCATAGTTATTTTTCGTAAATTTGTATCAAACTTGTACAGCTCGAAAACAGCATGAAAATTGGCATTTTCGTTGAAAACCTTGTTTTGCTTGTCTTTCAAAAACGGATGCCAATAATTACTTAGCCTATAATAACTTATATATTCGAACAAATTTAAGGCCCGAGCCTCGTTTTCGAATGATAAACCTCTGTTTTTAAGCAAATTAATTTGCTCAATGACCCACCCTGAGCGCGCTGGTCTAATGGGAAGCGGGGTGGGTATGTTATGATAAAATATAGAAAAAATTTTGAGGCTTGTCAACACAATCTCCATAAGTAGAACTCCACCAGAAGCCGTAGGCACCGGCACCTGAGAGTTTTCTATATTTACCCTCATGAAAAAGAAGCCTTCCAATTCAAAATCCGGCGGAAGTAAGAGAAACACTGCCACATACGAAGAACATAGCAATTGGTGGGGTGATGGCCCCGTATCTGTGTTTTTATACGACAAACGCAAAAAAGAAGCTATTACCAATAGCAATGCTCAAGAAATCTTGCAATTCATAAAAAGTTCCGAGTCCGTTTTGCACGAGCCGGAAGCTCTGCGCATAATAAGGATAGATAACGAATATTCGCATCCGGTTCTCTTTGTGGACACCGGAAAGGAAGTGGGCTTGGATTTTCTGGACCACCTGCGCATGGCGGGTTATCGGCTGGCTAAATGGGCGGAAAACAATTCCGTTAAAACTCTCCTGATACCCTCGCTAAAAGATGACTCCGAGAAAAAAAGATGCGCTATTTTGCAGGGACTTTGCCATGCAAGCTATACCTTTGACAAGTATAAAAGCAAAAAAAGAAAAAAGGTGGATATTGAATACCTGTTCGCAGACGACATGGAAATAGACGGAAATACGTTGCAAGTCCTGTTCTCCGGAATTGACCTCGCTAAAAACCTGATAAATGAAGCCGGCAACGCCCTTACCCCCGCAATCCTTACAGATATAGCCCAAGCTATAGCCCAAAAACACGGACTTGCGATAAAAATCCGCAGAAACAAGGATTTGGAAAAAGACGGCTACAATGGAATTTTAAACGTTGGGCGAGGCAGCAAGAACGAACCCGCAATGGTTACCATTAGCTATAAACCAAAATACCTAAACCCGGTTCGCATGGCTCTTGTCGGAAAAGGCATAACTTTTGATACCGGCGGAATAAGCCTAAAGCCTCAAGACAAAATGCACGAGATGAAATGCGATATGTCCGGCGCGGCAATAGTGCTGGCAGCCATTCAGATTATAGCCGAACTCAAATTTCCGATAAAGGTGGACGCAATTCTTTGCCTAGCGGAAAACCGCCCGGGAGAAAACGCAATGTTGCCCGGAGATATTTTCAAAGCCAAAAACGGAAAAACCGTTATGGTGGAAAATACCGATGCGGAAGGCAGGCTTGTTTTAATAGACGGGCTTATAGAAGCGGCAGAACTCGGCGCAACTCATATTATAGATATCGCAACCTTAACCGGAGCTATAAAGCGTGCGCTCGGAATGTCCATCGGCGGGCTTTTCAGCAATAGCGAAGGGCTTGCCTTGACCATAAAGGAATCCGGTGCGGAGAACGGCGAAAAATGGTGGAGAATGCCACTGGACGAAGAATACTCCGAAGGTTTGAAAGATAAAGTCGCCGACCTTCGCAACATAACGGACGATGGCCCCGGAGCCATTACCGCCGCATTGTTCTTAAAGGAATTTGTGAAAGAAGGTTTGCAATGGGCGCATTTGGATATAGCCGGCGTTGATTTCACAGCGAGCGGCTATAAATATACCGAGCACGGCGCAACGGCATTTGGGTTAAAGACCATAGTGGAAACTGTTAGAAAGTATGCCACCGACATTTATGTTCAAGATTAAAGGAGGAGCTTGTTATTATGCTTGAAGGGAACTCATTGCCGGCTTTAATGCTGCGGTCTTTTAGGCAGCCCGGTTTTAAAGGGCTTTTTCACCGTGTGGACGATGAATGGATCTGCTACGATTCGGAAAACTTGCAAAACAGTATCTATATCTTAAGCCTAGCCTTGCGCAGAATCGGCGTTGGCAAGGGAGTTGGGGTTGGGATAATCGCGCCAAGTTCCCCGCGATGGTTTATGATTGATCTTGCAACGCAAATTTGCGGCGGTTATATTGTCCCGCTGTTCTCAAATATATCTTCAACTCATTTTGAATTTCAAGTTAAAGAGGCTCAGGTAAAGGTTTTGACCATAGACTCTTGGGAAGCCCTTTCTCCGCAAATTTACCCGCTTATGAATTCCATAGATGCCTTAATTCATTTTTCCCCTCTCCCAAGCGGAACAGAACATAAGAACTCGTTTTCTTGGCATGACTTTTTAAAAAAAGGAAAAGAAGCGGACTCGGAAGCCGAGCGGGATATGTTTTCCGAGCGTATAAAAAATATAGAGAGCGATGAAGTATTTTCCATCATTTACACCAGCGGCTCAACCGGAACTCCCAAAGGCGTTCCCCTAACACAAGAAAACATAACTCTGCAGTTAAAAGCCATCTCGGATTTTTTCCCTGTTAAACCGAGCGACTTATGTATGAGCATTCTGCCGGTTGCGCACATATTTGAACGAATGGTGGTTTATTATTTTGCCAGTTGCGGCCTGCCTATTTATTTTGCAGACACCCCAAACAATGTTGGAAAATACTTGCCGGAAATTCGCCCAAGCATAATGACCGTTGTACCGAGAGTTTTGGAAAAGCTATACGAAAAACTCATAGACGGGGCGAACAAAAAACCGATACCTATAAAATGGCTTGTGAGATATGCGATAAACAAAGCCAAAAATACAGACCCGGGCAAAAAGAATTTGCGAAAAACCATTTGGGACAAACTCGTTTATTCAAAAATGCGTGCTGCGCTCGGCGATAATTTTTATCTCTTGGTCTCCGGAAGTTCTGCTTTGAATGTTTCGGTTAACAGATTTTTGAGAAACATAGGCTTGGCACTTTATGAGGGCTACGGCCTAACGGAAACCTCGCCTGTTATTTCTGCGGAATGCCCGGCGAATAGAAGAATGGGTTCTGTTGGCAAGCCCTTGCACAATTTGAATGTTAGGATTTCTCCGGAGGGAGAAATTCAGGTTAAAGGGCCAAGTGTGTTCGGCGGATATTTTAACCGACCGGATTTAAAGGACGAAACTTTTACGGAAGACGAATTTTTCCGCACCGGCGATAAGGGCTACATAGACGTGGACGGCTATATTTGGATAACCGGCCGTTTAAAAGAGATGTTCAAAACTAGCACGGGCAAATATGTAAGCCCAATTCCAATAGAGCAAGCTCTTAGCCAGCGTGCCTTTATAGAAGCGGCGCAAGTTTTTGCGGAAGGGAAAAAATTTACATCTGCGCTTTTGTTTTTGAACCAAGACATAGTGAGGAGCAGATTAAAAAAGAGCGAGAAGGAATTTGACCTTGAAAAAGCCCTGAAATCCCGCAGGTTAAATGCGGATTTGCAAAAGCATGTGGATGCAGTGAACAAACGTTTGAACGAGTGGGAAAGAATTAAAAAGTGGAAAGCCATTTTTACCACGCTATCAACGGAAAACGGGCTTTTAACACCGACATTAAAACTTCGCCGCAAAGTTGTTGAACAGAGATATGAAAAAGAAATAAACGAGATGTATGAATAAGCTGGATGAGATTTCCCGCATTCGCCTTGCAGAAGTGCGTGGACGTGTGGTGAAAATCATAGGTCTGGTTGTTGAATGCGAAGGCCCTAATGCCGCCATTGGCGAACTTTGCACCATTGAGCAAAACGGAAAAATTGTTTGCCATGCGGAGGTTGTGGGTTTTAGGGAAACCAGAACCCTTATTATGCCGCTCGGCACGCTTGAAGGCATTAGGCCCGGAATGAGCGTTGCAGCGAAAGGCGAAACCTTAACCGCCCCTGTTGGCTACCAGCTTTTGGGCAGGGTTTTAAGCGGCATGGGAAGCCCTATGGACGAACTTGGCGAAATCAAATGCGAAACCTACCGCTCAATTTACGCAGAACCGCCTTCTGCCATGCAAAGGGAACGTATAAAAGAACCCATGTTCACCGGGCTTCGTGCCATAGACGGTTTTTTGACCATAGGGCGTGGGCAAAGGATGGGAATTTTTGCGGGTTCGGGTGTTGGCAAAAGTGTTTCTATGGGCATGATAGCGAGAAACTGCCTTGCAAAAGTCAACGTTATAGCTTTGATAGGAGAGCGTGGCAGGGAAGTTAGGGAATTTATAGAGAAAGATTTAGGGCCGGAGGGGTTAAAACGCTCCGTGGTTGTAGTTGCGACCAGCGACCAGCCCGCTCTTGTTCGCCTAAAAGCGAGTTTCTTGGCAATGAGCATAGCGGAGTTTTTCAGGGATTGCGGTGAAGATGTGTTTTTTTTGATGGATTCCACAACACGCCTAGCAATGGCACAACGTGAAATAGGTTTGGCGGTTGGCGAACCTCCGGCAACAAAAGGCTACACCCCATCTGTTTTTGCATTTTTGCCCAAGTTGTTTGAGCGGGCAGGCAACAGCGATAAAGGCAGCATTACCGGGCTTTACACCGTTTTGGTTGACGGAGACGATTTGGAAGATCCGATAGCGGATGCCGTCCGTTCAATTTTAGACGGGCACATTGTGCTTTCCCGTGCGCTGGCAAACAAAAACCATTACCCGGCCATAGATATTTTGACAAGCATAAGCCGTTGCCGCACAGACATAGCAAGTCCGCAATTAAAAGAATTGTCCGCAACCCTTTTGCGAAGCCTTGCCGTGTATCGCAAAAACGAAGACTTGATAAACATAGGGGCTTATGTAAAAGATACCGACCCGGAAATTGATCTTGCAATTAAGAGGCAGGCAGCTTTGAACAAATTTTTAGTGCAGGGCATAGGCGAGAATTCAAAATACGAAGACACGGAAGCAATGATGAAGGAGATAGCAGCGATTGTGTGAGTTCCTGAAAAAAACTTTCAAAATACAGGATATAACAATAGAAGCAGAGCGTAAGAGAGTGCGGAATATACGCCTCTATGTTTCCCCAAAAGATTTGCAAGCGCACTTAACTTTCCCTTTTTACGCAAGCGAAAAACATGCCCTTGAATTTGTGAACAGCAAAATGGAATGGCTAAAGAAAACTTTGGAAAAAATGAAAGCCAATCCGTCCGTTTTGCAGAAGCTGAGGGAAATCTCGAAAGAAGAAATAGAAGAACTCAAAAAAATAATCTCAAATTTGCTTCCAGAATGGGAATTCAGGCTTGGCGTTCAGGCAAAAAGGTGGAAACTCCGCAAAATGAAAAGCCAGTGGGGGAGTTGCAAAACAAAAACAGGAGAAATAACATTCAGCACGGGGTTGATAAGAAAACCATTGCGCTGCATAGAATACGTAGTAGCCCACGAACTCGCTCATTTATTGGTAGCAAACCACTCCGCAAAATTTTATGCGGTAATCGCAAAGCACTTCCCATACTGGAAAGAAATCAGAAAGGAACTCAATAAATGATAGCTGTTTGGTTTTCCTTTTTCTGCTGGTTTTCCAGTACGGCGTTAATGGCCATAGCAGGCTACTTAATCGCTTTGGCCGCTGAACGTCCGGAAATGGCTGCGCTTTCGCTCGGCGTTGTTGGGGTGCGTTTTTTTGGAATTTCAAGGGGAGCGTTTCGCTACGCAGAGAGATTATCTTCGCACTCGCTCGCATTTAAGGAATTGAAAAAAATTCGCCTGCATTTGTACAGAATTTTAGAACCTCTTGTGCCGTATAAATTGCCCGCTGTTTCCGAAAGCGAAATGTTGAGCAGAATTTCTGCGGACGCTGAGGAGTATAAATCTTGGCTTCCGAGAGCAGGCGTTCCTTTGTTTGCCGGCATCGCATCTTTTATTGTTAGCATTTGCGTTCTCGCATATCTGGATTTGCAGTATGCTTTTTGTTTTTTTGCGGTTTCGTTTTTGCTCATTGCAATTTCTGCGGTGGTGTTTTTCTTAATCAAAAAAAGAGCGAAGGAATGGGGGATTTCAAGCGAGGAACTCAGCGGGTTTTCTCTTTCCGTTGCGCAGGGAATGGCGGAAAAAAAATCTTGGGGAATTTTTGGAAAAATTTCCGAGACTTGGGAAAAGTTGGGTTGCATTGAAGAGGAAAAAAGGAAAAAAGTTTATTCAATATATTGTTTTGCGGAGATGTTTTCTGTCGCTTCGCCGTTTCTTTGCTTGGCAGGGATGTTCTTTATCGGTGCGGGGGATTTTTCCTTTCCGGTGTGGATCGGGATTTTGCTCGGCACGCTTGCCGCTTTTGAACTTTTGCAGGAATTGCCCTTTATCGCTTTGCAAAGTGCGCTTTCTTTTAATGCTGAGGAAAATATAATTTCTCTAAGTACACCCCGTCAGCCTGCTTCGCAATCTGCCACCCCTCTAAGAGAGGGGAATTTTTCTTGGCAAACTTTGGTTCTCAATCGAGGCGACGCTTTAATTCTCAGTGCGCCTTCCGGAGCGGGGAAAACTTTGCTTGCTAATTCCATAGCCAGTTTTTTGCCAAATAGCGAACTTGCGGAGAGAACCGATAACTTTGTTTTTTTAGAACAGGAACCTTTTTTGTTTACCGGAACAATAAGGGATAATTTGCTGTTTGCCGCTCCCAATGCAACAGAAGAAGAAATGCAAAGCGTTTTGCAAAAAGCCGGGTTGGAAAATTTTTCTTTGGACTTGTGGATAGGGGAAAAGGGTTTTGGATTGAGCGGCGGAGAGCGGCAAAAACTCACCGCAGCCAGAGTCATGCTCTGCAATGCGGAACTAATAATAGCAGACGAACCCGGTGCCCATTTACCGGCAAAAGATGAAAAAAAATTATTTGACGAATTTGCAAATCTACCCAACAACCCCGCAATTTTATGGTTTTCTCACAGGAAGAATTTGCAGTAACACTTTCCCCCTCCAAAGGTGTTTAAGCTTATGAATGAACACTCCGTGCATCTTACCACTATTTTTGCTCCTCGCCTTGGGAATAGCCAATGCTTTGCAATTCAACGGACGCCTTACAGACGAAGAATTCAAAGAGAGCCAGGCCATACGTGTTGAATTGGTGGAAACAAGCGAGGTACTGGAAATTCGCTACAACGAAGCTTTTTCGCTGCCGCTTCCGCAAGATACGGTTTGGAGTTTGTGCGTCTCGGATAGCAACAAGGAAAAATGCTTTGAATTGCGATATGCGGGCAAGGATACCGTTTTTAATGCTGAAATAAGCGGTGCTGAGATGGTTTTGTGGTATAATGACGGTTCTTCAAGTTTGGCAGGGGAGGGGCACTTGGAGCAGGAAACAGAGCAGGTTGATGTGGATAGCTTGCTGAAAGGCGGTGGCTCGGAATCGATGGAGCTTCGCAAGGTTGTGGTTCAATTGCGCCGCAAGCCCAAGCGTAAAATAGGGGAGTCGGTGGTGAGCGCGAAAAATATCAAGCGTATGCCGAATTTGGCTGAGGCGGATGTTATGCGCAGCATTCAGGCTTTGCCCGGTGTGGTGGCGAGTTCGGATTTCAGCACTAAAATATACGTAAGGGGTGGCGGGTCCGACCAAAATCTCTTTTTGCTGGATAACGGGATTGTTTATTCCCCAGCTCATTTCTTTGGGCTTTTTTCCTCGTTTTTGGTTGAAGCGGTGGACGATGTCCGGTTTTACAAAAGCGGTTTCCAGCCCGAGTACGGCAACCGATTAAGCTCGGTGGCTGCCATAAACAGCCGGCAGGGGGGGCAAGACACGGTGGACGAATGGTTCTCCAAGAACTCCTTGAAAATCAGCACATTCGCTACCCAAGCACATACCGAAGGGCATCAAGGCGATGCAAGGTGGGTTCTCGCCGGGCGAACCACATATATCAAACAAGTTTTGGATGCGCTCAAAGCGGTGGGTGCAACCGATTTCTCTATGGACTACAAATTTTACGATATCCAAGGCGTGTTTGACTATAATTTAGGCACGGGTCGCGATTTGCGCCTCAGCCTTTACACCGGTGCGGATGTGCTCAACTTTGACCCATTATTTGTGGAATGGGGCAACACGGTTATTCCCATCAACTTTAGATGGCGCATAAACGACAGCTGGGATTTGCGAAGTTCTCTCTCTTATAGCTTGTTCTACCAAGAATTCAAAATCGTCGATTTAATGAGCATGGAAAACGGCATTTCCACTTTCGCCTCACGGCAGGCCTTCACTTTCAATGGTTTTGCGAGCCACACTCCGACAGTCGGCTACGATGCGGAGTACTCCAAGGTCACCTTTGTCCAAGAATCCGAAATGACAAAGCAAAGGATAGAAGACATAAACAGGCCTTGGCACCACATTTTATATGCACAGGATATTTGGAGAATTCTCAACTGGGAATTTCAATATGGCTTGCGTTTCAACTACCACGTTTTGTCGGAACAATTAGGCTTGGAACCTCGTTTCTCGGCGAAATGGAATTTGACGGAAAACCAAAGCATAAACTACCATCTCGGTTACTACGAGCAATACCTGAACAGCCTAATGTTTTCCGACCAAGAGATGCTGAACGAATACTACTACCCAACACGAAAATCTGAGCTTAACGGAAAAATAAAACCCGCATCCTCCATCTTAACCGTGCTCGGCTACACATTTGACAATATTTTTGACGCCTATTCTTTCAATACGGAGGCATATTACAAAACCCAGAACAATCTGATGATTTACTCCGAAGATATACTATCGGATTCCACCTCTGTGCTCGTAACATCCCTTGCCGATTTTCTCAAGACGGGGGAGGGCTATTCTTTTGGATATGAGGTATCGCTTCGCAAGCCGGAAGGGATTATAAGCGGCGGGCTTAGCTGGAACCAAGGCTGGTCTGTGGTTAAAGAGCAGGGGGACCCAACCCCCTATTTCCCCAATTGGCACCAACCATACAGCATGAAAATTGATTTGGCCGTTAACTGGAGAGGCGCAGACGGCATTTGGCAATATGAAAACAAGCCCGGGCGTTATTTCCGCAGCAGTGCCCAGCTTAAATGGGCATCCGGAATGCCATACACAGAATACTTAGGCTACCACGGCACCCACGACATAGACCAGAGCTACCCCGGCTTTCAATGGACCGGGGCCGAACACGACCAGGGAATCGCCGTCCCGCTCGGCAACCGCAACACGTCCCTCCAGCCGGATTATTTCCGCTTGGACATAAAGCCCATAGATATTGGGCGTGAGAACAAGTGGAATTTCAGTTTCACGATTTTGAATGTGACCAACCACGAGAATATATTCTTCTATTCCTACGATACAGCGGTAAATCCCCCAAAACTGGAGAAGATGACTCAATTTCCGTTTTTTCCGCTGTTGCTGAGTTATGAATATTATTTTTAACTACATTACCCTCATGTTCTCAATACACCCCTTTCGCGCTTTGCGACCTAAACCCGAATTAGCTGCAGAAGTATCATCATTGCCCTACGACGTTATGAGCCGCAGTGAAGCATCTAAAATGGCAGAAGGCAAACCCTATTCCTATTTAAGAGTTACCCGCTCGGAAATAGAACTGCCTGAAGCTGAACCCCATAGCAAAGAAGTTTACGAACACGCAAAACTAAACCTGAAAAAAATGGAAAGAGATGGCGTTGTTTTCCAGGAAAAAGAACCTTGCTTTTATGTTTACCGCCAAACCATGGATGGCAGGGAACAGTATGGGCTGGTGGCTTGCGTAAAAGCAGACGATTATTTCAAAGGCTCTGTAAAAAAACATGAACTCACCAGAGCAGACAAAGAAGAAGACCGCCTGAACCATATTCTGACTACAGGAGCGCAAACAGGCCCCGTGTTTTTGACATACAGAGACAAAGGGCAGTTTGCATTGCTAAAACCCGTTTTGCAAAAAACTCCGATTTACAATTTTATCGCAGAAGACAATATCAGGCATACCATTTGGATTATAGATGACGAAGCCGCCATAGAAAGGCTTCGCGTATCGTTTGCCTCCCTGCCATGCACCTACATAGCAGACGGCCATCACAGAAGCGCAGCCGGAGCAAGAGCCGCCAAAGCAAGGGCGGAAGCTAATCCCGAACACAAAGGAAACGAGGAATACAGCCGTTTTTTAGCCATTCTTTTCCCCTCAACTCAGCTTCGCATTTTAGACTACAACAGGCTTGTAAAAGACCTGAACGGAAAAAGCGCAGAAGAATTTTTAGACGATATTTCCGAAATTTGCAATATTGAGAAACTATCCGGCATTGCTGCCCCGCAAAAAGCAAAACAATTCAACCTTTACTTAAAGGGAGAATGGTATGGCTGCGAATTTCATGAAAAGTTTTACCATAGAAAAGACCCTGTGGAGAATTTGGATGTTTCGCTTTTGCAAAACTTGGTTTTGGAACCATTGCTCGGAATAGAAGACCCTCGTACCTCGCAGCGAATAGATTTTGTCGGCGGAATAAGAGGGCTTGGCGAATTGCAGGCCAGGGTGGATTCCGGTGAATGTGCCGTCGCTTTTGCGTTATTCCCCACATCTCTGGACGAGCTTATGGACATAGCAGACGCAGGCGGCATAATGCCTCCTAAAAGCACATGGTTTGAGCCAAAACTAAGGGACGGACTTTTGGTGCACCTTCTGGATTGAAGAAAGTTGAGAGTGGAGAGTGGAGAGTTGAAAGTTAAAAAACTGTACACGTTTATTGTAAAAGCGTTCCATTTGGAATACAACTCTCAACTTTCAACTCTCAACTCTCAACTACTTTGCATATTGTTATTAGTGACAAACCTTTTCGCGTTCATCACGCCCGGTGGTTATTACGGTTATTCCTACACTCCAACTCCAAATTCCATGGCTCAGGGCGAATTTGGTTATGCGGCTCGCTTTGGTTTCCTGGGGAATATAGGCGATATCAATCATTCTATTGCGATGAGGCCGGTCTCCTTTATGGAACTAGGGCTTGGAATTAGCAAAAACCCCATTCCTGCGGCAAAAATAATCTTGCCGTTTTATGACGAAGGGCAAAATTTTGCCCTTGGATTTTCCGGGGAGCGGTTTTATTTTGCGGGGTCTGCCCACAATTTAACCATCGCCGGCATTTACGATAAAGACCTGCATTCTCCGGTTGGTTCCGTTGCCGGAGAGGTGGACATTGGCTATGCGGCTCTTAGCCTTGAAAACTTCTGGTATCAAAATCAATATGGGGCAGCCGCTACATTCACCCTGAGGCCTTTTGCCGCCTTTAATATTCCGTCTTACTTGGAAGCAAGCTCGGGAATTTCTTGGCGTTCCCCGGAATACAGGAACGGGTTTTCCGGTTATGCCGCTGTTCAAGCAAAGATACCGTTGCTGCAAACGGAAAAAGAACCTATTATATATATAGATATAAACCCGGCATTTGATCATTCGGTTTCTTTTGTACGTGATGTTTACCCGCTTCGCCTAGCATTTGATATGGAAGCCGCTTTGCTCATACCCTTTGACTTCTTTCTGATAGGGGCACTATCTCCCTCGCTGAAAACGGAAAATCAGGACCGACTGCCCCAAAGAGATCTTCTTGACCGCTATTACCTGCTATGGGACTCGGATAAAATTCCCGTCTGGGCGGCATGTGGTATGCTCAATGCCGATATTTACGGTTGCCAAACCCAGTTGGCAAAATTTTTTTACAATAAAGCAAGCCCAATAGCCCTGACCCTGGGCTACACAATAGGCGATCAAAAGGGCATAAATGCAATTGGGCAGCTTCCATTGCATCCTCAGTTTTCCGGTTTTTTATCCAATAGCCAGCTTTTTGCCGAAGGTGGTCTATTTTTAGGCGAAAAACTCGCTGCCCAGTTGAATTTCAGGCAGGGAACAGAAAAAAAACACCTGCAAATAGGCAGTGGCTACGATTTTGAAAGAAAAAGCATCTTTGGCGAACTCAGCTTCCAATATGATTTCTCCCTTTCAAAGCAAGTAAGCGGATTAGCAATTCGCTTGGCTCCTAACCTGCGCCACAGAGAAAACTCCGACTTCTATATATTCGACTACGAAGTCCCCATTTACCAAGAAGGCAACAACGGGAAAAGGCTGCACAATTTCCCGTGGAGAAAATAAGCATTTACTTCACAATAGGCGGGAACGGAATTTCCAGCTCTATGCTTATAGGGCAGTGGTCGCTCATCATAAATTCCGGGTGCAAAGAGGCGTTGGTGATGCAATCTCTCAATCCTTCATCTACAAAAGCATAGTCTATGCGCCAACCAACGTTATTTTCCCTCGCATTGCCTCTATTGCTCCACCATGTGTAGGCGTTTTTTTGGGTGGGATGCAGAACCCTGAACGAATCCACAAAACCGTTTTCAACAAATTTATCCAGCCAAGCACGTTCAATGGGCAAAAATCCGCTGTTTTTTTCGTTTTCTTGCGGGCGGGCAATATCAATTTCTTTATGGCAGGTATTATAGTCGCCGGCTGTTACCACGTGTTTGCCGTGAGATAGCCACATAAGAGAGTTTTCCAAAAAGGCATCGTAAAAACGGAGCTTGTAGTCCAGCCTTTCATCGCTCTTAGAACCGTTTGGGAAATATATGCTGTTTAGAACCCAGTCCGGGAAAACGAGCTGCACTACGCGGCCCTCTTCGTCAAATTCCTTTACGCCAAACCCATGATTAACCGTTTCCGGCTGAACTTTGGTGTAAATGCCAACTCCGCTGTAGCCTTTTTTCTTTTGGCAGGCTGTCCAAAAAGAATTATAACCGGGGAAATCTCGTACTTCTTCGGGTATTTGCCCATTTTCTGCTCTTACCTCTTGCAGGCAAAGAATGTCCGGATCCATCTTTGCAAACCACTCTGCAAAGCCTTTTTGGACTGCCGAGCGGATCCCGTTCACATTCCAGCTATAAATGACCATTAGAGAAATTTAGTAATTTTAAGGCAAAATGTTCAAGAAAACCTCTATTTTTGCTTTTTTTCTCCTTTTATCCTCCGTTTTTGCGCAGGATACCACGTTACGTTTAATTTTTGCCGGTGATTTAATGGGGCATATGACCCAAGTAGGTGCCGCTAAAAGGGAAGCCAAGGGTAAGGGCTACGACTACAAGCCCGTTTTTAAACACCTTAAACCGTATTTTTCAAGCGCAGACCTTGCGGTGATAAATCTGGAACATACCCTTGCAGGCGAGCCTTATAGCGGCTATCCGCAATTTTCTTCACCGGATGAGTCTATTTTTGCCATAAAAGACGCCGGTTTTGATTTAATAGCTACAGCGAACAACCATTCTTTGGACAGAGGCAAGCAGGGCTTGGAGCGCACAATCTCCGTTTTGGATTCCATGGAGCTAAAACACTTTGGAATGTATAAGGATACAGCGGAAAAAAAACTCAGATATCCTCTTTTTATTGAAAAAAACGGAATTACAATAGCATTCCTGAATTATACTTATGGAACAAATATGCTTGTAGAGGAGGCTCCCAACATAGTGAACAGGATAGATACGGCCCAGATTGCCGAGGATATAAGAAAAGCGAAACTGAGATTTCCGGACTTTATAATAGCCTTTATGCACTGGGGCAATGAATATGAAAATAAGGAAAACGAAGAACAGAGGGAGCTAGCCAAGTTTTTGGCGTTGAAAGGGGTTAATTTAATAATAGGCAGCCACCCGCATGTGGTACAGCCTTTTGATAAGATTTTTGCCCCCGGCTATAATGATTCTGTACCTGTTATATATTCTCTTGGCAATTTTTTCTCAAACCAAAGGGACAGATATACAAATGGCGGAATAGTTTTTGAGGTGAGTTTGCAAAAGGACGGCAGAACAAGAGTCATTGATTACGGCTATATGCCCTTTTGGGTTTACAGATACAACAAAAACGGCGGATACGTATTCCGTTTACTCCCGGAATGCAAAAAAAATGCAGTGCCATGCAAGGAATATAAAATGAAGCCCGAAGACAGAAAGGCTATGGAACTGTTTTTTCAGGATACCCAAAAAACTTTGCAAAATTTGCCCATTAAAAAAATTAATTAAAAAAATGTACTTTTTTCAAAAAAATTTATTATATTTAATGTGTTATGGCTGTTAACAAGACAGTTTTTTGCATAAATAAAGATGTACTGAGGGGTGGCCAGCTTATAGAGCTGTGCAAAGTGCATCCCGTACCATACGTACGTGTATATTTGCTCTTTTGAATATCACTTTTAATTTTTAATCCCTCCACCCCGTAGGTTAAGCCTCTACGCAGGTGGTTTGAATTTTAACTATTCTGGTAGTGCTGGATCAAGAGGGGAACTGAGAACTGGGGTCTCAGCGATCCAGCACTACCTCTTTTTATTTTTCCAAAACAATATAGGATTGCGCTCCTGCACGCCTTATCAACAGCAAAATGGTTTTGGCATCTTTGCTAAAAGAGGAATCGAAATCTTTTAGGTTAGCTATGGGTTTATGGTTTGCAACCAAAATGATATCGCCTTTCTTTAAACCGGCTTTTTCTGCCGCAGAATTGCTCTCAATGGAAGCGACGAGCACCCCACCGGAAGATTCACCTAGCCCGGCTTCTTTCTTTTGCGCTTTTGTCAATTCTGCCGCCTGAATTCCCCATAAAGAACCGGATTGCTCTTTTTTGTTGTCTTTGGTATCCGGAGCAGCGCCTGCCAGATTATTTTCCTCTCGCAGGGCTATATTTATTTTCAGTTTTAAGGTTTTTCCTTCTCGCAGAATTTCAAACTCGGCGTTTTCGCCCGGGCGGAGCGTGGCAACGGTATTTCTTAAGTCGTTTGCGTCTTCTATAATTTTTCCATTTATGGAACGAACTACATCGCCGGCCTTTATCCCACCCTTTTCCGCAGGGGAATTTTCAAAAATCTCGTTAATCAATGCGCCTTTTGCCGGGTTCAAATTCAATGCTTTTGCAATGCTCGGATTTAAATCCTGAATGCTTACACCAAGCCAGCCACGGTTAACTTTGCCGTCTTTTAATAAGTCATTCATTATGCTTTTTGCCAAATTCACAGGGATGGCAAAGCCTATACCCTGAAAACCGCCGCTCCTGCTCAAAATTGCGGAATTAATGCCTATAAGCTCACCGGACAAATTGAACAATCCGCCCCCTGAGTTTCCCGGGTTTATCGCTGCATCGGTTTGGATAAAGTTCTCGTAGTTGGTTATGCCGCGGTTATGAACTCCCTTTGCAGACACTATTCCTTTTGTAACCGTTTGCGAAAGCCCAAAAGGGTTTCCAATCGCAATTACCCATTCTCCAACCCTCAGAGCCTCCGAATTGCCAAGGGCTGCAACCGGCAAATCTTTTACTTCGCCTTCAATTTGAATAACAGCGATATCCGTTTGCTCATCCGTTCCTACGACTTTCGCCTTGAATTCCCTTTTGTCCGAGAGCGTTACCGTTATTTGGTCAACACCCTCCACCACATGGTTATTGGTTAAGATTTGCCCCGATGAACTGACTATAACGCCGGAACCTTGCCCCTGTTGTTTCCGTTCTCTAGGCTTTTGCTGTTGCTTTGGTTGCCCGAAATTGAAGAACTGGTCAAAAAGATCATCTCCGAAAAAGCCAAAATTATTAAACTTAACAGTCGCCTCCGTTTGAATGCTCACCACCGTTGGAATCAATTGGTCCGCCAAATCCGCCAATTCATAGCGGAAAACCTCCAATTGCGGGGTTGCGGCCTTTGCCTTGGGGGCCTGAGCTTCTTTTTGCGGAACTTGTGCCTGCGTACTTGAAGAACTCGGGGTTGTGCTGCCAGCCGAGCATGTGAAAAAAACAGCCCCGATAACAGCAAAATAAACCGGCGATAAACGATAACGTTTGGTTTTCATCTTTTCCTCCTTGATATTTTTGGAGGAATATAGAAATTAAGGACCGGTAGAAAATAAAAAAGCCCGTACACAAAAATGTACGGGCTTTAGCGATAAAATGCTATTTCTTTTTTGCATTAGCTTTTGCAGCAGCCTTTACGTCAGCCTTTCTAGCTTCTTTAACTTCAGCTTTCTCTTCAGCTTGTTGAGCAGGAGTTTTAGCTGGAGCAGCAGCCTTTTTAGCGGCAGGAGCAGCAGCTTTAGCTTTTTCAGCTTCAGCAGCGTCAGCTTCAGCAGCTTTGGCAGCAGCGTCAGCAGCAGCTATAGAATCGGCGAGAGCCTTTTCTGCAGCAACTCTCTGAGCTTCAGCAGCAGCTTGTTGTGCTGCGGCTTCTGCTTCAGCAGCTGCTTTAGCGGCAGCTTCTGCTTCTGCTTTCTTTTTGTCTTCGCCACAGCCAACAACGGCTAAAGCTATTGATGCAACGACTGCTATTTTAGCAATTTTATTCATTGAGGAACCTCTTGGTTAAAGCTTTATGCCAAAAATATAGAAAATTTTTTACCCTTTGTCAATGGTATTCTTCAAAAAATCTTAACATTCTGCTTTTTTCGCTGATTTCCGGTAAAGAATCTATCTTTGCAAGAGCGGCTTGAACAGAGCTTTCTTTGGCTTTTTCCGTTGTCACAACTATATCCACTTTTTCCCTGTTTTTGATATTTTTTTGCAAAATTGACTCTATGGAAATCCGGTTTTCGCCTAAAATTCCGGTGATTTTTGCCAAAACTCCGTAATTATCCTTTGTTACAAAGCGAAAATAGTAACGTGCGCCGGTTTCGCCAATGGGAACAAGCTCTGCGGAATTTTCCCTTTGAAACCAACCCATGGGCAAAGGCTCTAAATGACCCGATTCCACAGAACGAGCCAGAGATACAAGGTCTGCAACAACTGCGCTTGCGGTTGGCAATCTGCCGGCCCCGGCTCCGGTTTGGAGCGTTGGGCCCAAATTATCGCACTGCAAATATACGGCATTCAGCACATATTTAACGCTTGCAAGCAGATGATCGCTCGGTACAATGCAGGGATGCACCCTTGCATCCACATTATCGCCGACCCTGTTGTACAAGCCCAAAAGCCGCACAACCCCGCCCAACTCCTGTATAAATTGAATGTCTTGCGCAGTGATATCTCGTATTCCCGTTATATGGATTTTTTCAAAATCAACAAAGCTGCCACTGCAAAGGCTCGCTAAAATAGCCGTTTTGTGAGCGGAATCTATGCCATCTATATCAAAAGACGGGTCTGCTTCCGCAAAGCCCAATTTTTGAGCGTCTTTTAAAACCTCTTCAAAGGAAAGCCCTTCTGTTGCCATCCTTGTTAAAATATAGTTGCAGGTTCCGTTTATTATGCAGCTCAGGGAATTTACCTTGTTCCCTACCAAACTCTCTTGCAAACTGCGAATTATCGGGATTCCGCCGCCAACCGCCGCTTCAAAAAGGATATGGCATTTTTTTTGCCCGGCGAAAGGGAAAATTTCGCTGCCATGCTTTGCCAAAAGCGCTTTATTTGCCGTTACAACATGCTTTCCGTTTTCAAGGGCCTTTTTAATCCATTTAAAGGGCAAGTCATAACCGCCGGCAAGTTCGCATATAACCGATATGGAATCGTCTTCCAAAACATCGGAAGCATCGGTAAAGCCCTTGTACCCCTTTGCCTTGAACGGTGCAAGTTCTTCTTCTGTTTTTGCCACAACTCCGGCGATTTCCAAAAGAATACCGAATTTTGCATGAAATTCGTCTCTTTTCTGCTCTATCACCTCAACAACACCGCTGCCAACAGTGCCAACTCCGATTATACCAATACGCATGAGGGTAATATAGAAAATTACTATATTCAACTTATCAGTCTTATAATTTTAGGAGGAACCTATGACTAAGAAATTGCTGGTTTTTGCAGCAGTATTATTGCTGGGAAGTTTAACCTTGAATGCGCAGCAGCAGAAGGGCGGTTTTACGGGACCTGGATTGAAAGCAATATCGGTTAAAGAAGCAAAGGGGCTTAAAGATGATACGCCTGTGCTTTTGCAGGGAAAAATTTTAAGATCCTTGGGAAATGAGAAGTATTTGTTCTCCGATAATTCCGAAACCATAACCATTGAAATTGATGATAAATTATGGGGAGATCTTTCCGTTAGCGAGAACGATAAGGTAGAGATTAGCGGTGAAGTTGACAAGGAAAGGTTTTCCAAGGTGGAAATAGAGGTGAATGGGATAAGGAAATTGTAACCCTTACACGAAAACATTGGCTTTTGCTGCCGGATATTGGTATTTTTCTGCGTAATCCTTAAAATTCCGCACCACGTCCCTTATATCCCTAAATATAACTTCACCTTTCCTTATGCCAAATTTCTCCCCAACCGCTAAAATATCTTCTTGCGTAATATCGCACTTTTTCCCGTTGATATTTATGTTGTGGTTTTTAAGCCAGTAATTGTCAGGATCGTACGCAAAAATCAAATCGTAAGCAGGGGCCAGCTTCCATTTGCCATCTTGATACATAAACGAAAAATTCTTTGTATGGTCATCGTGGTTAAGCGAAAGCACATTGAAAACCATTCTTCTGAACAGCTGCTCCTTTTCGGAATAATCCATATTCAACAGATTTAAGATTTTGAAAATATCTTCGTAGCCAATCAAATTCGGCTGCCTGAAATCAACCCCCGCCATTGCGCAAAGCGTTTGAATATGAATTTTCTCGCCGTCTTTTCTGTCAAACCGCTTGGTTAAAAAATGACTGCGCCCGTTTTCCGCAAACAGTTTGCAATCGCTCATTTCAATGCCCGAGTCAAGAGCCATTTTATGATAAATATATTCCAAAATGCCGTATCCGCCCGGCTCTATTTCTTTTCCGTCTTTCAACCCGTCAAATTTTATTATGTAATATTCAAAACCTTCGCCTTGCAAAATATCTCCGGCCTTTATTTCCTGCGTTTTTTCGTTAATGGCAATCAGAGCCTTGGCCCTTGCCCCGCCAACAGAAGAGCCTATTCGCAGCAGCGTTGAAAGCGACTGGTGATAATCGTTCAGCGGAACAGCTTCATTTTCCTTATGAAAATAAATCTTGTTTGCGACCTGCAGCAAATCGGAAATATTTACATCTTTATCGGAACTGTCTTGCTCAAAAGCAGGTTCATATTCCAAAGCCCCCATTCCTCTCTTGCCTATATAACAAAGTTTCTCCAGCGGATTAAGCGAATTTTGCGAAATATTCCTTTTCAAAAGCCATTGCAAAAACATTTTATTGCCAAAGTCATCAGGCAGGCTGTCTGCTATCATAGGCACAAGCCCGGTAAATTCAAAAATGCGATTTTCCAGAGGCAGCAGCAAAGGCGAAAGCTCTATGCCGGATTTCAAAAAATCGGGAGAATACTGGAAAAATGTTTTTCCGTTTTCCGGATTAAAATTGCAAACCCCCGCAAATTGATTGTTGTATGTTATCTTTAAAGTGTTCATCTTTTACCTCTCTTCACCCTTTTTTTCTTCTTTATTTTTGCGGTTTTCTGTTCTATTTCATATTTTTGCATGGGGGTTAATTCCGGGGTTTCGTAAACAGCCAGCAGTTGTTGCAAGAGACCGAATTTTCTGGAAACAGCCACTAGAGTTGCCAAGGAAGTTCTTCCCGTGCGTTCAATTTTGGAAATTTGGTCTTTGGAAATGCCTGTGGCCTTCGCAAGCTCCAATTGCGTCCAATCATTGCCTATACGCCTTTGCTTCAGCCTTTTGCCGATTTCCCGAAGTATCTCGGCATCGGCTTTTGCATAAACCGGATTTATAAAATCCAACATTTTACACCTCGCAGATAAGTAGGCAAAAAAGCCTATTTATCATTTAAAATAATATGTAAATATAGAAAAATTCCCACCTGTTCCGCAATCTTCCTCCTTAAAGTTTATATATGGTTGTGTATGGCTTGAATGCTATCAGTTCAACGTCATCACGCCGCACATGAACTCCTCGGTATTCCTCAAAAGCGTTCCATATCTTGTCGGTTATCACGACTTGCTCTTCATGGTGGCTATCAAGAATAATCTGCTTAAACATATTATACCCGAATCGTCTGCCTACGCTGCCGCCCGGCTGGTCGAATAAGCCGTCTGACGCTATGTAAAATTTATTGCCTAGTTTTGCGGGTATATTGTGAACAACTACCTCGTTTTTATTTTTCAGTTTTCCCTCGCCTACAAAAATCTTCTGCCCTTTGTATTGCACCACCTCATGACCGTCACAAACAAAAACGGGGATTTTTCCGGATGAAAACCGAACCGAGCCG
>LIUG01000024.1:8656-11747 GCA_001462245.1 Candidatus Fibrimonas termitidis | reverse complement strand
AAACCGAACCGAGCCGTCTTTCGCTATAAACAAAACGGCAAGGTCGCAGCCGTCATCAATATTCGTTATTCCTCGCCCGGCCTCGGCACCGGATTCCACATGAAGAACGGCTGACAATCTTTGGTCAAGCCGCCAAACAATGCCAGCTGTATCGTCACAGTTACCGGGCAAAATAATAGATTCCAGCGCAGACACAACAAGCATTGTGAGCAATGCGCCGGGCGTGCCGTGACCGGTGCAGTCGCAGACACAGAGTACCGTGCCTTCGTCAAACTCTTTTATCCAATATATGTCGCCGCCAACGATGTCACAGGGTTTCCATATAACGGAGTAATCCGCGAAGAGATTTTCCAACGCACTATAGGCAGGCAGCAGGTTTTTCTGGATTTTGCTCGCATATTTGATACTGTGCATAATCGCTTCCGAAGCCGCCTCAGCGTGTTCTTTCGCAATTTTGGAATCTATCGCTTCATGTTCCGCCGTCAGTTTGCCCTGCCGCATTGACGCTAATATATTCATCATTACAATTATGAAAAGAATAATCAGCATAATTACGCCGAATAGAAAAGTCATACCGGTCTGTATGGTATCTTTCACCGTAAAATTGCGAATCGCAGTAACATTCCAGCCCAAAAGCGGAATTTTGCAGAACGCTGCTACCCCCTTCCTGCCGTGAATTTCAAAATAACGGACATCCCCATCTTTTAAGTTATGCGTTTCGGTAAGAAGTTTCGCACCCGTTTGACCGAGTTTTTGTTCTAGCGTCACTTTATTCGCAACAAGCTCAACGTCCCATGCCCAGGTTATCTCTCCGCTCGCATTAAAAAAATACAAGTCCGCCTGCCCCGAATATTTCTCGCCTATCGTATTGACAAAATCCGATAAATTTATACCGGTTCCCAACATGCCAATGGCTTTATGATTTTTGTCAAAAACCGGCACGTTAATCCAAAGATTTGTCAAGTTAAGGCTCGGATTGTAATTAATATTAAAATTATAGGTTTGCGTTTCATACAGCGTCATATTGTACCAATAATTAGCAGGGTCATTCGGATCTACAGTATAGCCATAAGCGGTATCCATGTATAATTTTTTATCCGAATCCTTTACCAAAAAAATGGATTTCGAGAGAAAGGTTTGGCGATACTCTTCAATCTCTTCAAGGGCCATTTTTGCCAACTCCGCATTTTCAGGGTTCATAAAATGCTGTTGTATCAGGGTGGAAGCCGCCATTTTACGTGCAAGGGCAATCTCACCGGCAACATACGCCTCCAACCTGAAATCCTCAATTTTCACAACCTGCATGAGTTCTTTGCCGGCACTATCATGCAGCATCTGTCCCATTAAAGAAACAAATGCCGCGCTTCCCAAAACAAAAATAAGCAGGAACAGTGCAGAAGAGAAAATGATAAACTTGCGCCGTATGGACATCTGATTCACCATGTAATGATATAAGTGCAAGTCTCCTTGCCATGTGAACGGCATTCCTTTGAATCGTCGTGGGTAACCACTGCGTCATGCTGGAATTTGCGAGCCATCGCGGTGATTATTCCCCGGTCAAATGCGCAAGGGTAGGGGTTATGGCTCACGCTGATGATGCGGTTTTGCTCGGAGCTATCGCGCTTGTAGCCATAGTGTCCGATACCCTCGCTCATTGTTCCGGTATTCATGTCAAAAAGCATTTTGCCGATGTTCTGGTTGATTTGCTTCGTCTGTTTGAAAACATCCGCAACCGAGATGACGTGGTTTATTGCTCTGGAAATATATGCGAGGAAAGTCCTGTCCATCTCCGTGGTTATTTTTACCGCCTCCTCAGCCGGTTTTTCAAGCCCCTTGACCGTGTCCAGCAGGGCGGCGATTTTATCCGTTACGAAGTCTTTCCTTTGTGAGATATCTCCTCTCCTTCCGGAACGCTTCATTTTTTTTAGAATATTCATGGTAAATTAAAATACATTACAACCTGCGACAAAAGCGTAACAAAAAAGGGTTTTTTAGATTTTTTTTATAATTGCTTGGAATATTTTACTAAATCATGATTTACTAAATCACGATTAAGTAAGAGGAATTATATGACAGACACAATGTTTCCGGAGAAGAGATTGATATTGTTGGCATCAACAATCTTCCTCCTTAAAGTTTATATATGGTTGTGTATGGCTTGAATGCTATCAGTTCAACGTCATCACGCCGCACCTGTTCTCCACGGTGTTTCTCAAAAGCGTCCCATACCTTGCCGGTTATCACGGATTGTTTTTCGTGGTGGTTATCAAGAATAATCTGCTTAAACGTCTTATACCCAAACTGTTTGCCCGCATCGCCGCCTATTTGGTCAAATAAACCGTCTGACGCTATGTAAAATTTATTTTTTGCGGGTATTTTATAAACAATTATTTCGTCTTTATTTTTCAATTTTCCCTCGCCGACAAAAATCTTCTGCCCTTTGTATTGCGCTACCTCATGGCCGTCACAGACAAAAACGGGGATTTTCCCGGATGAAAACCGAACCGTGCCGTCTTTCGCAATAAACAGTACTGCAAGGTCGCAACCGTCACAAATATCCGTTATTCTTCGCTCGGCCTTAGTGCCGGATTCCACATGAAGAACGACGGACAGCTTTTGGTCAAGCCGCCAAACAATACCGGCTGTATCGTCGCAGTTACCGGGCAATATAATAGATTCCAGCGCAGATACGACAAGCATTGTGAGCAGAGCACCGGGCGTGCCGTGACCGGTGCAGTCGCAGACACAGAGTACCGTTCCTTTGTCAAACTGTTTCATCCAATATATATCGCCGCCCACAATGTCGCGAGGTTGCCATATGACGGAGTGATCTGAAAAAACACTTGCCATAGCTGCATCCGGCGGCAATAGGTTCCTTTGAATTTTACTAGCATAATACAAGGTTTCTTTGTCCTTTGCACGAGCTTGCCCGGAGTATTCGTTTATAAGCATTGTCCAAAGAAATATACATTACAGCCTGCGACAAAACCGCAACAAAAAACGGATTTTTAGATTTTTTTTGCTGAATTTTTTCTATATTGTCTATCAAGGAGAAAAGTATGCAACAACACCAACTTATGACCCTTGATGA
>LIUG01000024.1:1972-8322 GCA_001462245.1 Candidatus Fibrimonas termitidis | reverse complement strand
TGCAAAACATACTGCGAACGCCGGGGCTTGATCCTAATCTTCCTGCCGCACAAAGCGGGTATGTTGAAAAGCAGAAAAAAGCGTTTTCAAATTAACAATTAATTTCTTGGTTGTGAAAACATTGATTTTTATTTATACTCCACCACAATATCCGGCAGTTCTATAAAGTTCCCGGCGTTTTCCGGGATGTCTATTTCTATGTCTTTTATTGGAGAGGTTTCTCCAAAGCTTAAGCGATATTTTTTGCCGGGGCTGAGATTTCCCACTAAAAGGGTGCCTTCGTTGTTTGTAAAGGTGGTTTTATTGTCTATAATAACGTAGGTGTAGCTCAAAGGAGCCCCTCCTTCTTTTAGCAGATTTACGCATAAAAGGGCACTGGCATCGCTGCCTAAGCGGAGTGCGTAGCCCTGTTTGTAAGCACCCATTGCGTAATAGCTGTTTTGCTCAAGCCAAGTGCCCATTGGGGCATTTATAAGGCTGATTTTTATTTCATTTGCCCTGTAATTCGATATCCGGTTGTAGTATGCTGCGCCAAGCCAGCCATTTTCGCTGAAAGAAACATCATGGTATTCCGAATAGTTTATTTGCACTGTGGAACTCTCAAGGTTTTTGCTTACGCCTGTTAAAATAAAGCCTCTGCTTACCGGGCGCCCAAATGCCCAGAGACCATCCGCAAACATAAAGGATGTACCCAAATCCGCTTTTATTGAGTGCATAGTACGGCTGTAATAATCGTACTCGTATTCGTAGTTGTAGAGGCTGTAGTTTGCTGTTATGGCAGCACGATTGTAGCTGTGCCTTGCGCCTAAGCGGAAATTGATATTGTCTGCCCAGTCTTGCATCCCTATGCCGGCGGAGTAAGCTTTTGCCCCGTTGCCGGAGCCGCCGTTTGTCCAGTTCCAATTCAAATTGCTTCCATTTACCCATTCATAATCGTCCTCTGTTGGCTTGGAATGCAGAGTGGTGGTGTTTGTAAGGGATATATTATGCCTATCTATTCCAAATAAATATCCAACCCCAAAGAAAGCATAAGGAGTCCAGCCGTTTTTATATGAGCTTACGCTTGCATTTGCATTAAGGGAAATCCCAGAGATCCTTTGCGAAATAGCTACTCCATAGCGTTTGCTAATCTTGGATACAAGTTCGTTTTCTCTATTCAAGAACATCCCGGTATTTACGGAAACACTTCCATTGAAAAAGCGTGTGCTTGCGGAGGCAGAAACACCTGCGCGATTTGCCATAATGCTTGTTAAGGTTCCGAACAAGTCGGGATTGTGATACCTGCTTTGGTAATAACCTGTTAATGAATAAGAAATAGGATTTGTGCTATATGTGTACCTGAGTTCGGAACGTTTGCCCAAGGATTTTTCATAATTGACCAAGCCCCGCAATTCCAGCCAGTTTCTTTTATTTATGCTGAGCAAAGCTTGCAAGCCTGTCATTTGGTTATATACGGATGCTTGCTCGTTTACACCTATGCTCAAATAAGGAAGCAATCCGTAAAGAAAATCTGCGCTAATGCCTTGTTCTCTATAATCATAAGAATAACCCGCAATAGTAGGTTCTCGCCTAAAACCTACAGTAAGCGAATAACGAGACTCCCCTTCGGCTAAGTTGCTAGAATTGCCTAATTGATATTCATAAGGAATTACTTCAACCGAACCATCCGGTTTTACCAAAAGGACCTGAATAATATTTTCGCCTTCCCATCCGCCAAAGCCGCTGATTTCATGGAAGCCTGCGTGCAAATTCAAACGCTTGACGGTTCTTCCGTTAACCCGAATTTCAACTTGAGATGCCGTTTGCAAAAAGAATTGCATTTTATAAAGTTGGTCGAATATTTCATAGCGGTTTACATTAAAAAGATGTTTTCCATATTCATAACGCACTCCGCCCATTGTTTCATAACGCATTATTCCGGCGGTATTTGCCCCAACATCGCCAAAGCTAATTCTGGTATGCTTAGAATAAAAATCTCTAAGCAAGCGGAAATCGTTTCGCCTTAAATGGTTTTTGCTAAATTCTTCCTCTTCTCTTGGTTCCCGTATATTGCCGGAGCCTTCAAAAACAAAGCCCTGCATTGCCGCAGCACCATCTAAATCCAAATAAGCCGGCATTCGTTCGCATTCATCGTTATTTTTGCTTTTATCGTAATCTTTTTCATAAGAATATTGCCTGCAATGAATGTTATCGGTTCCCTTCATATTTAGGTAAAAGGAAAAAGCGGCCGGTTCAATAAGGTTGCCTTTGGGCGATGAGCGGTTTACAAGGTAAGTGCGTTGCAGGGCTTTGGATGTTGGCGGAACGGTAATGCGCAGTTCATAATTTATCTCATTTAGGTCAATGCCATAGCCTTGGGCTAAAAGTTCACGGCTGTTGAAAGTCCCGTTTTCGCTGATAATTTTTGAACGTGCTTCTGCGGTAAGCAAGGTATCTAGGTAGTCTAAAAATTTCTTTGATGTAAAATTAAAGGAAGCAAAGGCAGAATCATAATGTACTTCCAAGTCGCCTATAAATTGGTTATCCGCAAAGGAACGCACCAAGAAATTGCGCATTCGCGGCGGTGGTTCCGTTTTGAAAACTTTCCTGAACAAGTCTTCTTTAATATCTTTTTCGCTTACAAAACCGGTATCTATTGCACTCCGGGATACATCAGTTAAATTTTCTTCTGCGTGTATTATTCCAAATAAGAGTGCGAATATAATTACCGGTTTAAATTTGCTATTTAGCAAAATAAGCTTCATTTTCCTTTAGCGGTTGTGGGTGTTTAAATACAAACCGCCGTTTTTGCCCGGGCATCAAAGAATTTGTCCCACCCGTATATCCGGCAATTTTTTCTTTTCCAACATACAAGTTCACACCATCAAAAGAAAAACGTCCTTTGCCTTTGTTTTCCATAATGAGTTCCACTTTGCCGCTATCCAAGCTTTTAGAAGAGATAAAACTCAAAATGCCGGGTTTGCCAGTTTCCAAAGCCACAGGCACGTTATAATTCACCAAAACCACAATGCCGGCTGTTGCTTCGCTTGTTTCTTCCGCACCCTTAGGTATGGGTCTTTCTTTTACCAGAAGGGAATATAATTTATCCGTATCAATTTCTTTTCTGTTTCTATAGACTATTTGAACTTTTGCTTTTTGCTTGGGAGAGAGTAAAATTTGAGATGGGTTTATCACAAAATCTTTTGTGGGGACAATAGTATCTTTGATATTGCCGTTAAGGTCAATAATACGTTCATACATAATCAATTCAACAGGCACAATATCGCCGCTGCTATGGCTTATCTCTGCCCAGGAATTGTATTCTCCTCTGTTTATTCGCATTTTTATAACGGAGGGGCTAACATTAAAGCTTGCATTGGCAATGCAAGCGAGGAAAAGCATAAAAAGCAAAGGCATAAAAAGCTCCTAGTTTGATGGTTGTGGTTCTGTGACAAGAAAATTCACGGCTTCTTCGTAGATGCCGACCTGCAATCCTTTGCCGCCCAGCCCCCAAGAACCCAATAGTTCAATTGTATAACGCTCTCTTATATTATCAGAAAAATCAACGATAAAAAATTCGCAATAATTTTGGCTTTTGGTTTTTTCCCAAGTGTATATAATTCGGTTTTCCATGCGTAATTTAATAGATGTCAATAGCACAGCAATTTTTCCGGTTTTTGAATTCTTTATTGAGCAATTATTTTTAAAGTTCATTTTAATAGAAAAAGGCACTCTATCAGGATTATCCAAAGAAAAAGTAATCAAGCGTTCATCTTCGCTTGGAATTGTTATATTAAAGTCCCCGCTATGCTCATGCTCCACTTGAAAAGTCGGCAAAGCAGCATAAAGACCCGTAAAGCTTAATAGCAAAAAAAATCTAAACATAAAAAAAGGAACCCCTAAGGGTTCCCGGAAAATGGTTAAAATAAGCCTACAAGAGTAACCTCCACATTCGCTTCATAACGATCGGGACCAGATAATACTGTGTTGCCTCTTATGCCCCCTCTAATTTTAAAGGTAGCATCTTTAACTTCTCCATCAGCACCGAAACCTACGTAAGTGTTGCCGGCGAGTAGACCTACAAGATCACCAGGATTTTCAAAGTGAACGGCTGGAACACCAAAACTATTATTTGCTTTACTACCATCTGGTAATACAGTATATGTTCCTGTGCCATTAGTAAGAGCTTCAGGATCAGTGATGGTATAAATTGGTTTGTCACCCTCGACGTATTCAACACCAACAACAATATCACCATAAGTTTCTTGGTCTGTTACCAATATGCCGCCTTTTGTACCCACTAGAAATGGGCCGGAGGAGCCACCAACTATAATCGTTAGATCCCAGGCTGGTTCATTGGTGTTCACTTTGCATTCAATTGCATCGTCAACATCATGTACGTCAGCAGCGACGGATAGAAGTTCTATCTTAGCTTCTGTACCAATACCACAATCCAGTTCAAATATGGATTCCGTTTCATAGTAGAAAAGACCCGAACCCGTTATGGGCGTTGGTGCCACGTACTGTGCCATTACTTGTGTTGCGCCAAACAGCAGTGCTACTGCTGTCATGATTTTGATTCTATTCATAGAATTCTCCTATTGTTTTGTGAGGTTTTGCCTGCGAATTCCCCAAAACACCAAGAACTCGCCGGTTTATTGCTATATGCAACTTTTATAAATATACATTGTGACCCGTGACAAACCCGCAACAAAAAACGGGTTTTTAGAATTTTTTTTTTAAAAAGTGCGGATTTTAGGGGAAATCACACCTTAAACTTCCCCATAACATTTCGCAAATCATCTGCCATTGCAATTAAATTGCTCGCCGAGAATTTCAATTTTGATGCGCTTTGGTTGGATTTGTTCGCTTCATTGCTCATTGTGGATATTTCTTTTGCCACTTGGGACACGTGGCGGGCGGCGTCTCCGGCATTCTTTGACACATCGTTTGCCCCTTTGGCCACTTCGCCTATTGAACCGGCCACTCTTTTGGCTCCCGTGTTGGCCTGCGCTACATTGCTCGCTATCTCGTTGCTCGTCTTGTTTTGCTGGTCAACATGAGTTGATATCGTTTCAACCGAATGGTTTATATTCTCTATTATTTTGGAAACATCATTTATCACCCTTACCGCATCGCTTGTCTCTCTCTGAATGCTCTCTATGCGACGAGCAATGTCGTCTGCGCTGTTTGCGCTCTGGTTTGCAAGCTCCTTGATTTCACCAGCCACAACCGCAAAGCCCTTGCCCGCCTCGCCTGCGCTCGCCGCCTCAATCGTTGCATTCAACGCAAGCAAATTCGTTTTGTCCGCTATCTTTTTGATTACATCGGTCACCTGCCCTATCTCTTTTGCGGCTGCTCCAAGTTTGCTCATAACAGATGTGGCTTCTGCGGACTTTGTTGTTGCATCTGTTGCTATATGATTGACTTCGGATGTATTGTTCGCTATTTCTTTTATGCTTGCGCTCATCTGCTCAACGGCGGCTGCTATCGTGTTCATATTCACGCTCATCTGCTCCGCCGCTCCGGCTACTTCGCCCGCATTCACGCTTGCTTGCTCCGTACCGCTTGCCATTGTGTTTATGTTTTCCGACATTCGTCCGGTTCTGCTTGTTGTGCTATCGGCATATTTCACCGTTTTTTCGGAGGCTAGGGTAAGTTCATTGCTGATTTTGGAGAGTTCTTCGGAAGCCGCTGTTAAATTGTTTATAACAAGTTTTGTTTCGGCTATGGGAACTCGCATGGTTTCCATTAAATTGTTGAAGTTAAGAGCCAAGGCACCTATTTCACCTTTGGAATGGACGTTAATGGTACGAGTCAGATCGCCTTCGCCTTCGGCTATATCTTTTAGAGCATCCACTACCATGTTAATCGGTTTGGTAATGCTCTTTATTATAAAGAATACAATTGCCGTTGCAACGGCAATAATAGCAAATGCGAAGATAAAAAGCGCTTTGGTATCGCGCTGAACCGTTATGCCGGCGATAGTTTCGGTTTTCTCGTACTTTTCTGTTGCTCCCTGAACAACTTTATCGATGCTTTGCCGGTGTATGCTATACAGCGTTTTAAGCTCGCCATGCGCGAGTTCTCTTGCCTGTTCACGGTCGCCGCGTTGCAATGCGGGAATAAAGCGATTGAAAACAATTTCATAAAACTTAACCGCCGGTTCGTAAGCACCTATCAGCATAGCGTCCTTTAATGCACCCGCTTCCAGCAGGGGTTCATGTATCCAGAACTTGTGGCGTTCCTCATAATCGGCTTGGAGCCGCCTGAGTTCAGCGTAGAAATAATCCATCTGTGCACTTTCGCTTTCATCTACCAACTGCAAAACATCAAGATACGATTCTATGATGTACCCCGGCGGCGGAAGG
>LIUG01000024.1:0-1861 GCA_001462245.1 Candidatus Fibrimonas termitidis | reverse complement strand
GGCGGAAGGACATCGGCGATCAAATCCTTGCTCATGATAATTTGTTTATGGAGGTTTCCATTGATACTGAGGGTATTCAAAGTCGAAAACGAAATTAAGCCGAAAATGGCGTAACCGACTATGAAAACAAATAATAACACCATTAGCTTTTTGCCAATACTGAGGTTATTTAACATATTTTTTTCTCCTATGCTTACACTTTAAATTGGCTAACTATCTTTTTTAAGCTGGTTGCCATATCCGATAGTTCCGATGATGATTTGTTTACCTGGCTTGCGCTTAGTGCCGACTCTTTAGCCGCTGAACTCATAGAACCCACATTAACAGCTACGTTATGTGCTCCGCCCGCTGCCTCGCCTGCGTTACGGCTCACATCTCTGGCTCCGATGGCTACCTCTCCAATAGCCGTGGCCACTTTATTTGCACCTGAACTCGCTTGTGCCACGTTGGAAGATATCTCGTTCACAGCCCTGCTCTGTTCGCTTACGTTAGAGGTAATCACTCCAACGGAAGTGTTTATTTTCTCTATAATTTCGGATACCGTTGTGATAACCTCAACAGCGTTGCCGGTTCCCGCTTGAATGCCTTCTATGCGGCGAGCAATGTCGTCTGCGCTTTGAGCGCTCTGGTTCGCAAGTTCTTTAATCTCACCGGCTACCACCGCAAAACCCTTGCCGGCTTCGCCTGCACTGGCCGCTTCAATAGTAGCGTTCAATGCGAGCAGGTTTGTTTTGTCGGCGATTTTCTTGATAACTTCGGTCACATGGCCTATTTCCTTTGCCGCTGTGCCGAGCTTGTTCATAACATCCGTGGCTTCGCTCGCTTTTTGCGTGGCACTAAGCGCAATTTTTTGCGCTTCGCCAGCATTTGATGATATTTCCGAAATGCTCCCGCCCATTTCTTTTACTTCGGCAGCAATTGTGTTCATGTTGGTGCTCATCTGCTCTGCTGCGCTGGCTACTTCGTTGGCATTTACGCTGGCCTGTTCCGCCGCGCTTGCCATAGTGTTGATGTTAAGCGACATTTGTTCCGTGGTGCCCGAAACTTTATTCGCTTGGCTCACTGTTTCTCCTGATGTAGTTGCAAGTTTGCGCGATACATCCGAAAGTTCTTCCGATGCACTTTCAAGGGTACCGGAATGAGCATGAAGATCTTTGAGTATTCCCTGCAACTTGATAAAAAACTTATCTGCGGTACGTGCAACCACGCCGATCTCGTCTTTCTGATTTAAGCCCGAACGTGCAGTCATATCGCCATTTTCCGCTTTTTTGAATAGTTCTACCAGCTTATTGATGGAATTGCTCATAGTACGGGATATATACGATGCAAGGATGATGCTTGCAACCAAGGCTATGATGATAAAAGTTATCATTGTGGTTTGAGTTGTGTTTGCGATTTCCTCTACTTCATGTTCACTTTCAAAAGACAATTCGTTAAACCGCTCGCCTATAGCAATCAGATTTGCGACAACCTTATTGAATTCCGGCAAGACTTTGTTTACGAAGTGGTCCGTGGCACCGTCTTTGTCCCCCGCTTCTATAAATTTGACAATGTCTTTAGCTCCATTGTGTATGTAGTTATGCGGGGTGATGGTCGCAGATAGCAGGTCAAGTATCTTTTTGTCATTTACGCTTTTTGCATCTTCGCTGTTCAGCCATTTGCCAAGCATACAGACTGTAGGGTCTAAGGCGCCGTTGAATTTTGCTCCTGTCATCACCGTTTCGGTAAGTCCGTTTCGCCATGCATAGTGAGCGTTCAAGATTGACGAAAAGTTGTGCGATTTGGTTGAATAGCTATGTAGTTCAACAACTTTGGAAGAGAATATCCGTGCGGACATTAATCCTATGCCGCCAAGGATAAC
>LIUG01000023.1:4964-5204 GCA_001462245.1 Candidatus Fibrimonas termitidis | reverse complement strand
TTCTCTACTTTCCAAACAACAAGGCGCCTCTAGGGCAGCCCTTCCCAATTAAAATGATTTAAGGGGGATACCAAATATAGAAATATAGAAGAGCCTTGTCAAGGGACAAGGCTATATTTTTTTACAATATTACCAATTTTCGCCTAAAATTTCAAAGTAAGCCTGTGGGTGCAAGCAAGCGGGGCATACTTTGGGTGCTTCGTCGGCTTCATGCAAGTAGCCGCAGTTGAGGCAACGCCA
>LIUG01000023.1:0-4800 GCA_001462245.1 Candidatus Fibrimonas termitidis | reverse complement strand
GCCGTCTCTTTTGAATACTTTGCCGTCTTTCAGGTTATTATATAGGTCGTTATAGCGTTTTTCATGTTGTTTTTCGGCAACAGCAACACGTTCAAAGCAAGCGGCAACATCGTTAAAGCCCTCGTCTCTTGCGATTTTTGCGAATTTGGGATAAACCTCGCTCCACTCTTCTTTTTCGCCATCTGCAGCGGCTTTTAAATTGTCCAGAGTTGTGCCGGTGATGCCTGCGGGGTAAGCTGCGGTAATTTCTACCACTCCGCCTTGCAAAAAACTCCAAAAGCGTTTTGCGTGTTCTTTTTCCTGATTTGCCGTTTCTTCAAAAATAGAAGCTATCTGCACTAAGCCTTCTTTTCTTGCAACGCCGGCCCAAAATGTATAGCGATTGCGAGCCTGCGACTCACCCGCAAATGCTGTGAGCAGATTTTTTTCGGTCTGCGTCCCTTTGATATCCTTTGACATGGCTTTTCTCCTTTTAAATGTTTGGGGTAATATAGAAAGGTATTTTAGCAGCTATCTCGGCTTCCTTCTGAGCCTTTTCCTTTAGGCGTAAGAGATTACGCTCTCTTTTCAAAGCACGTTTTATCTTTGTAGCCGCATAACGCTCCGCACGGGTGGGGCGAGCTTTGACCGGTTCTTCTTCTACTTCTTCAAGCGGCAATTCAACATCATCCGGATTGGCAAATATTTGAGGCGGGGCGAATAATTGGAGTGGCGAATAATTCTTTGCATCGGAGGCGTTTTGCCGCAATAAATCCAAAGCCTGCTTTAGCGGTTCGTCTTCTTCAATTTTGAATTCCATTGCCTTTTTTGTTTTCGGGTGCTTAAACTTTATTTTATAGGACTGCAAAAGCTGGGCCGGAGCAATCTCCAAAAGTTTTTCCGCTATTTGCCGATAAATAGTATCTATTCTTTTGGTGCTTTCTTCCCTGCCTTCATAAATGGGATCGCCAACCACAGGATTTCCCAAATAACGTGCATGAACACGAATTTGGTGGGTTCTGCCTGTGTCCAGTTTAAATTCCACAAAGGAAGCTATGCTAAAAGCTTCCAAAGTTTTATAATTGGTAACCGCAGTTTTTCCATTTGCCTGCACCGCCATTTTCAAACGATTTCTCGGATCACGTTCTATAGGAGCATCAATAGTTCCTTCACGGTCACGCAAAATCCCCCAAATAGCAGCCTTGTATGTTCGCTCTAATACTCGCTCTTCCAGTTGCCGTGTTAGTTCCCTATGTGCCAAATCTGTTTTAGCAACAACAAGCAAACCCGGAGTGTCCTTGTCCAAGCGGTGCAAAATTCCGGGGCGGAGCGGCCCGTTTATTTTCGAGAGAGAATTTTTAAAGTGCCACAGCAATGCGGCAGCAAGCGTCCCTTTGCTTATGCCGTTCCCGGGATGCATCACCATATCACGAGGTTTATTGATAACCGCCAAATGCTCATCTTCAAAAATTATATTTAAGGGTATATTTTCCGGTTCCAGAAAACTTTCTTCTTTTACAGGCATTTGCAGAATTTCCAATTCGGCATTTTCCGGCACCTGAAAATTCTTCTGCAAAACCTTTCCATTCAGCAAAACCTTGCCCTCCGCAATAATTTTCTGCAAATCCATACGCGAATACTCAGGGTGCCTCAATTGTAAATACTTGTCCAAACGCATTTCGCTTGTAATATAGAAACTGATGTTTGTCTGAACCCCGATACCACCCCAGTACGCTTTCTCTCGAGCTTTTTACTCCAATTTGGAAGCTGAGAAAAATCTATTGTGAAACCAGCCGTACCACTTTGCCGGATTTTCCAAAATCAATCTCTCAAGCCACAAATGGTAGTGAGCGTAAAAATTTTGCGAAGGGATTTTCTCTAAAAAAAGCGTTGGGATATTGTGAACTTGCTGTATGTGTCCGCAGAATACGGAGGTATTTGGGCGGTGTTCCAAAATAAAGGCCGGCAAAGGGTTGCTGCGAACCTTGAAACCTAAAAATTCGCTCTCGCATTTTTTTTCAATTGAATGAGGAATGGATTTTCTGAAATCTTGGTCTGCTAGCATTCCAAATAAACCGTGGTTATCCACAAACTCTATTAGATGCCCGGTTTTTATTTTTTTTGCGAAGCATTTCCCTTTGAATGTCCTTTTTTTCTGCAGCCATTTATCGAAAAAAGCCGGCTTTTGTTCCTGAGCAGCGGCGTTTAGCGGCAACCCAAGTTCTGAGAGCCTATATCCCAAAAGTTCGTGGTTCCCGTAATGGGCGGTCAAAAAAATCCCTCCGTATCGCATTTCTTCCAAAATGGGGAGAGAATTCTTGTCTATTTCAAAATTTGCGCCTTTTGAAGGCGGGTGGCGGAAAACGAAATTAAAAACATCGTAGAGCATATTTTTCAGAACATCGCTGTATCTGGGCTGTTTTACACCTATTTTTGCAAAAAAAGGCTTAGTTAGATGCAGGTTTTTGGAAAAGACGGGTTGTTTCCACACGGAGAGGAAAGGTAGAAATAATTTAAAAAAAATGCGAATAGCTCACGCTGAACACTCTGCCCGGGGTTGGGAAGGCGTCGTGGATTGGGCTGCCGCTCACGGGCAGCACATCAGTTGTGAGCATTCCCGCCATTAACGGTGTGCCTGTGCGGCGTTGCGTTGCACAATATTTGTCTGAACCCCGATACCCCCGATTAATAGGATTTTCCCGATAAAAAAACGTCAAACGACACCGTTTATATCCACGTGTGTAGCCACGACATCCACCATATTCGCACGTTGCACAATGCACACCAACGTTGCAAATGCACCACGACGTTCCGTAGAGACGGATAATTATCCGTCTCTACAACGTCGTTGCGCAACGACGTCGCAAACAAAAACGTTCGTGGCGAAATATGGCACACATCATGGCGAATAGGGCGACCGTGAAGGTCGCCTCCTACGGTAAAAAAAAATTGTTCAACTCTCCACACAACGCACGGATTACTGGGTATCTAAATCCCAAACCCTAATGACCTTGCCATCGCTTGTAATAGCCTTATTGCCATCCGTGCTTAAATCAAGCGACTTAATTTCCCTGTCGTGGCCGTAGAATGTTTTGATAGCTTTGCCGCTCTCTATGTTCCACAAACTGAAAGAATGCTCATCATGCCAAACCGCATGCTTGCCGTCTGGAGCAATGATTGGAGAATGCTTGCCCATGTCTAAAGTGATAATTTCACGGCCATCGGTTATATCCCATAGCTTAATTTGGTATTCATGAGAATAGTTTCCTTTGGCAACCTGAAATGCCGCACGAATTTGCGTCATATCAGCGGTGAAATCCAATGACGTTAAAATTGCAGACGAACTGAACAAAGCTCGCTTATCCCATATTTTATTGCCGTCGGCATCCCACAAGCCGATATATGGCTCATAATAAGGGGGGCTTGAAGGGGTATATAACTGGGTATAATTCGAACCCGGAGGACGGTTGGAGCCTGAGAGAATATATTTGCCGTCTTTGCTGGCTGTTGGTATGGAGGCGGCAAGATTGAATTTCTTTACGGCATTCGCATTATCCCAAATAAAAAAATCATTGTGTGCAGTTTGCACTATCCATTTTCCATCTGGGCCTAAGAAGCCTAAATGAAAATAGAATGTTTCACTATTTGAGAATTTTCTTATTTCTTCGCCGCTTTCTGTGTCAAGAATTTTAAAGACGGGTGGTGTCTCAGGTTCTTTTTCCCAAGTGCGTATCAGCATTTGCTTTCCGTCCGGGGTGAAGTCTCCGAAATTAGGACCCAGCAAAACACTAAGCTGTTTTCTAACCGGGTTCATGGTTCTGATTTCCTTGCCGCTTTCTACGTCCCACATTTTAATGGATATCTTTTGGCCGGTCCATCCTGATACTTCATGGGCGACTATAATTTTGCCGTCTGGGCTGAAGCGGTCAAAAACTATTTGGTATTCGTTGCCATTAAAAGACCTGATGTCCTTTCCGGTCGCCAAATCCCATAATTTGAGGGATTTTTTTGCATCTTGGGTTAATAAGTATTTTCCGTCCGGGCTAAAAGAGTATGCATTGGCAGTGTATGTTTTGTTGTTAAAAACTTCATTGCCGTTTTGTGCATTCCATACCCGGAACTTGGAGCCATCGGAGGAATAAATATATTTTCCATCGGGGCTGAATTTTGCGTAATTGTTATCGCTAACAATCTGCAAGGCTGGGTTAGAGACATCGTAAGTGCCTTTTACGATGTTGCTTGCGCACCCGGAAAATGTGAATGCCATAGCTGCTGCCGCAGCCGCCAAGAGTAAACCTTTTGTTTTGCTCATATATGACCTCCTCTGATTGAGTTTACTATATTTTCCTTATTGGACAGGAGGTTATCCATGACCCAACGAGTTAAATTGTTAAAAGAAATTGATGTGCTCCCGCCGGAATACTTCGGCGAGGTGCTTGACCTTGTCGTACATTTGCAACAGAAGGCACGGCTGGAAACTGCATCGGTAGGCAACACACAGGTAATCACTTCCGATAAATGGGTAAACCCGCTATTAGGGCTGGGAAAGACAATAGGGGCTTCCCTTACCCTTGATCGTTTCATGGAACTGCAGCAGGAAGAAATTGAACGGGAAAACGAAAACGACCAAAGGCTTTGGGGCAATAAATGACCTATATACTCGACGCTTGCGCGCTGGTAGCTTTGATTGACAGAGAAGAAGGAGCGGATGCTGTGGACAATCTTTTCCAGCAAGCTGTCAGGGGCCAGATAAAACTGTACATGAGCATTATAAATCTTCTCGAAGTTTACTACGGCTATATTGGCGATGTAGGCCTTGCA
>LIUG01000022.1:29429-35231 GCA_001462245.1 Candidatus Fibrimonas termitidis | reverse complement strand
TAATATAGCCGCTTAGTTGAGACATCCCTGAGTTTGGTTCCAGCTGGTAATGAAGAGTTGAGAGTTGAAAACAACGTATCGCAGAGCCTCCGTGGGAGGATCTGGCGAGGGGTGTTATTTTGCAAAAAGGCAACATTTCAAGGAAAGATAGAAATATTTTGCCACAAAATACGGAAAATCGGGAAAATCCTATTAATCAAGGGTATCGGGGTTCTGACAAAATGCGAATGCCATAGCTGAACAACATCATACACGTAAATATAGATTTTTTTTTTGAGAGAGCTTCAAAAAAAAATTTCAGATGCTGTTACAAAGCCATAATCTCACGGCGGGAAAGACCCGTATAACGCATGATTTTGTCTATTGCTTCACCACTAGCCTTCATTGCCTTAGCAACTCGGCTCACGCCTTTCTTCTCGACTTCTGCAGTCTTTTTGTCCCAAGCCTTGTCCCAAGTATCGTCCCAACTTGCTTTCACCAGTTTTTCAATTGTCATATCGACCTCCACAAATTCCTCATGCTTCCCGTAAAGCTCATCGTATATACAAGACAACCTACGGAGAAGCATTGCCGTGTCTCTCTCCGTAATATAGTTATTTTCATTGCACATTTTCAGTGTTTTGTCTATCTCTATTATATAATCCTCCAACTTTTTAGACAACGCCTTCTTCTTCTCAGAATTCGTGCCTTTTTTCTCTAATTCTTTGCGTATTTTCAATATGTAAAATGGCAGCAACAGAGCCATACCCTCAAGCTCGGAAACGCTATGCTGCAATACTTTGAATGTCGGAACCTTATACACAATGGTTTTATTGTTCGGAAACCTTATCTTTACAGATACTATGTCTTTCGTATTGCTTGACTCCCAGTAAATCACAACTGGCGAAGGCATGTCTATTTGCATGAAAGAGCCGTCTTCGGAGACTCTTTTTTTGTCGAACGCAGCGTACATGCTATAATTAAAAATTCTTAGTATCATTTCTATATCGTCATCTATCTGGGCTTCCATGAGAAATGTGTCTGTACCATTTTTGTGTTGTAGAGTTATTATTATGTCAGAAACTATCTTTTCCAGCTTCCCTGATTTTGGGTGTTCCTTTATGAATTCGGTTGGCTGAATCGTTACATGCGTGTCTAACGGATAATTCTTTTTGTAAATCCCGTTTATCAAATGCACCACCGCAGATGAGCTTGCATCTTTGATTATGCTCTTGAACATCAAATCGAACAATTGAGCAGTTCTTCTGGACATTGACAGCCTCCAAAGCAATTTATTTTGCCGAGGCGTCGCAATAGTAGGTAATAAAATAATCCTCTGCAGGGAGGAAGATAGATATTTATCAATCCCACATGTAAGCGCCGTAAAATGCGGGAAATCCTGTTAATCGGGGGTATCGGGGTTCAGACAATCTGCCTGAACTTGTCCGAAACCTTCAAAAACAAATCCACTAACACAGGGTCAAAATGCGTTCCCTTGCCGTCGGAAATAATTTTAACCGCTGTTTCGTGCGGGAATGCGTTTTTGTACGGTCTGTAGGAAACTAGAGCATCGTAAACATCTACTATTGCCATTATGCGTCCCAGCAATGGTATTTCTTTTCCTTTGAGCCGCTGCGGATAACCTGTGCCGTTCCATTTTTCATGGTGGCTGGCTGCAAAGATTTTTGCGTATTTCAGAAAATCGCTTTCCTTTTCCATCGTTTCGATTTTTTCAATTATCTGTTCACCTAAAGCGGAGTGTTGCTGCATCTCCTTGAATTCGGCTTCATTAAATCTGCCGGGTTTTTTGAGTATATCATCACTGATGGATATTTTTCCCACATCATGGAGCTGGCATGACTGGAGCAGCAGATCCAAATCCCAGTCTTTTGTTTCTTCTCTGTAAACACCGCTTCTTTCCATTTCCTCCAGCAAAATTTTTGCTCCCCTCTGGGTGCGTCCAATATGACCGCCGGTAATATCATCACGGCGGTTCAGCATTTCCGCCATAGTTTTTAACAAGGTATCATGCAACTCTATGATTTTTTGCGTTTTCTCCTCAACCTTTTTTTGCAAATTGAAAAAAAGTATCAAAAACAAAGCTCCGGTGATGAGGGAAATAGTACCGATAGTTGCCAGCATAATTTTTTCCAACATTATCGCATTATGGAGATTGGTTCCGTTAAAATCGCAGCCCGCTATTCCAACGATTTTTCCGGTGGAACTCACAATAGGGGTATATATGCTAACCAACCAGCCCCATCTATCTTGATATTCCAAATCGCCGACTTCCGTTTTTCCGGATTCCAACACCCTTATAAAGGCTTCGTTATAGTTCTTGGTATCTTCCGTGTCCCCTAAAGCGGAAAAACGCACGGTGTCATCCGGGGATGCGCTGCCGTCAATGATGAAGTGCCAGATAGTCCCATTTGCCGGGGCCATGGTGTATAGATATTCGCTGCCTGAAAATTCCTTTAACTGTAAAAGTTTTACTCTGGTTTCTTCATAAAACGGGTCGTCTTTATCCAATGAAAGCGCAAGAGCTTCAAATGCATCCCCATCTATCAAGGAAGCCGCTTTTTCCACGGTGAAAATGCCCGCTGTGGAAAAGGTTTCCATCACGGCTTTTGACATTTGCTGTATTCCTATTATAGACGATATCCCTATGGATACTATAATAAACAGCGCAAAAAGCCCAAGAAACTGATATCTGATAGGATTTTGTGTTTTCACGAATATCCTCCTTTTTTTGAATATAGTAAAAAAATCACTTTTTTTCAATTTTTTATCATTTTTTTGTAAAAAAAACATATATTTAGAATATGTATAAATTTCTTCCTTTTGCCCTGCTAATCTCCCTATCCTTGCAAAATGTCTTTGCTGTAGGTGCTTTCACCTCTGAGCAGTATAAAAAAGCACTTTGGATGGTAACTCGCTTTTATGGTGGGCAACGGTCGGGGCATGGACCTAATTGGTTGCTTATGGACCATACTTATAAAACGAGCTTCATCAGAGATTCCGACGGTTCGCATGACCTAGTGGGTGGGTGGTTTGATTGTGGCGACCACGTGCTATTCGGGCATACATTTTTTTATTCTACCTATATGCTTGCAAAAGCGTATGAAGCGTTTCCCACCGGATTCCACGATCTTTATCACGGAGATTATTCTGACTACGCAAATTCCGCTGATTGGAGCATCGCCGGAGGGCAACCTAATAGAATACCAGACCTGTTAGAAGAACTTAAGTATGCTACCGATTGGATAATTAAAGCTACGCCTAACGCAAATACCTTCTATTATGAAAAAGGCAATGGCGAGAAAGACCACAGAAATTGGGTCACAGCCGGATATATGTCCACTTTGACGAATGAGGAAGGGGGTGAATCCGATAGGCCACGTGATATTTATAAAAACCCAAACGACGGACGTATGGCTTCTTTTGCTGCGGCTACGCTTGCTGTTATGTCCAAAATCTACCGCAAGTACGATGCGGATTACGCAGATCTGTGCCTCTTGCACGCAAGAAATGCATACGACTACGCCAAGCCTCGCAAAGGCCAATCCGTTGGTGCTGCTTCCGGCGGCTTCTATGGTGCTCCCAAACACCCTGAGGTCTCATTTGCCATGGCCGCAGCGGAAATGTTTATAGCTACCGGTGAAAACACATATAAAAATGACATCGCTTTCAAGGAAGATGAGAAAAATCACTATCATTACCTCGATTACGCCAATTCCCACGACCTCGCATTCTATGCGGCAGCTATGGCAGTTCCGGCGGATAAGAGTACTCATCTTGATTATTTACGTGATACGTATGTTCAAAAATACACCAGCGATGTCAACGGAGAAAATGTCATGAACGGCGGTGGTGGTTGGGGTGCATTGCGTTATCCGGCGAACGGTGCTTTTAGTGCGGCTCTCTATTCCGGGGCGGTCAATGTAACTACATACGACCAGTTCATATATAATCAAATAGACTATATCCTAGGAGCTAACACAGCCAGGCAATCTTTTGTAGTCGGTTTTTGTGAGGGTTGCAACAAAGAACCCAGGCTTCCTCACCACAGAAACGTTTTTCTCAGGGACGACAATCCGGATGACAATGGAAAAGCAAGTATGACCATACCTGTTAGAAATAAATACTTTGGGCAACTGATGGGAGGAACACGCGAATCCGGCAGTTATACGGAAAGCGTGACCGATTATTCAACCACCGAGGGTGGCATAGACTACAACGCCGGTCTCCTTGGCGCACTCGCTTACATAGTTTCCAAAGTTGCGCCTGCAGACACATCTAAATTTTCTATTGTACCAATAAAACCCACGCCAAACAAAATCAATATTCAAAGTTCCGTTATACGCTTTACGGGAGCTTATACATTTCCAGCGCAAAACAAAAGTTTCACCATAAAAATATTCAATTTAAAAGGCGATGTAGTTTCAGTTATTAAAAGCGACGGGCAAGCGGTTAAATTTGTTCCGCAAAATATGGGAGTTTATTTTGCTTCCCCCCTTGACAAACCATAATTTTTTTTTACATTTGTGTCCAATGCTAATCTTGAACAACATAACGCTTCTCGTCAAGTCTCTCTATGCAGACTATATGGCGCGTTGTGTTTTAGAATCTCTACATCCTCCAAGTAGATAATAGTCCAGCGCATTAATTCATTCTCATCTTACACCTGCAAAAGGTGTTTAAAATCTTTTAAGTCTTTCAATAAAAAACCGCACCGCGGTGGTGCAAGCTTACCGAACCTTGTTTTCCCAAGGGTTTGGCTGGGTTAACAAAAACGGGAAAAGGAGTAAAACCATGAAGGAACAGAGCAAAAAAAGTATCTCGGAAATGATACGCAAAGATGGAGTGCGCGACAGAATGAAATTTGCTGCCACTGCGGAACCTGAAGAACTTTTCCGTGAACTAGGAACCACGCAGGAAGGAATGAACGAGGAGCTTGTTGAGAAGTCCCGCAATAATTTCGGCAACAATAAAGTCTCTCACGGCAAAAAAATGTCATTGTCGCAACGCCTTATAAAAGCCTTTGTCAATCCGTTTACCGCCATCTTATTCTGTTTGGCTGCCATATCGGCTATCACCGATATATTCATGGCTGAACCGGACGAAGCGGACCCGTTAGCGGTTATCATCATCTCTACAATGGTGATGATTTCCGGTCTTTTGCGGTTTGTGCAGGAAACGAGAAGCGGCAATGCCGCAGAAAACCTGCTCAAAATGATAAAGACAACTACCAACGTACGGCGGCAAGAAACCGGAAGCCAAGAAATTCCGCTTGAAGATGTGGTCGTGGGCGATATTGTGCATTTGTCGGCAGGCGATATGGTACCGGCCGATATGCGGATAATTCAAGCCAAAGACTTGTTCATCAGCCAATCAGCACTCACAGGCGAAAGCATATCTGTTGAAAAAAATCCTAATGCTGTAAAAATTATTTCCGATTTTGGCTCTTTGACCGAAACCCCAAACCTTGCGTTTATGGGTTCCAATGTGATAAGCGGCAGCGCAACAGGCACTGTTATAGTCACAGGCAATGGTACCGTTTTCGGTGAAATGGCGAAAAGCGTAAACGTCAAGCCGGTGAAGACCAGTTTTGAAAAAGGCGTTAACTCGGTTTCGTGGGTGTTGATACGTTTCATGTTCGTCATGGTTCCCATCGTTCTGTTCATCAACGGGTTCACAAAGGGCGATTGGTGGGAAGCGGCGTTGTTTGCCTTGTCGATAGCGGTTGGGCTTACGCCGGAAATGCTGCCGATGATAGTCACCACCTGCCTTGCCAAAGGTGCGGTGGCGATGTCGCGGAAAAAG
>LIUG01000022.1:28951-29255 GCA_001462245.1 Candidatus Fibrimonas termitidis | reverse complement strand
AAACCTGAACTCCATCCAGAATGTTGGTGCAATTGATATTTTGTGTACGGACAAAACAGGAACGCTAACGCAGGACAAAGTAGTTTTGATGTACCACCTCGACATCCACGGCAAGGAAGATTCTCGGGTGCTTCGCCATGCCTTCTTGAACAGTTATCATCAAACCGGGCTTAAAAACCTTATGGATGTTGCCATCATTAGCAAAGTGCAGGAAGAGATGGACGGGGTTAATGAATTGCGCAGGCTTAAGGAGAAATACACCAAAGTTGATGAAATTCCCTTTGACTTTGAACGCCGCCGCATG
>LIUG01000022.1:28018-28806 GCA_001462245.1 Candidatus Fibrimonas termitidis | reverse complement strand
CGCCGCCGCATGAGCGTTGTGGTAGCAAACGGCGAAACGCAGATGATAACCAAAGGCGCAGTTGAGGAAATGCTCTCCGTTTGCACTTCTGCCGAATACGGTGGAAAAACCGAGCCTCTGACCGATGAAATTCGGACATATATTCTGAAAAAAGTTGACGAGTTGAACGAAGACGGAATGCGTGTAATTGCCATAGCGCACAAGCACAATCCGTCTCCGGTCGATGCATTCTCGGTTGCAGACGAGTCCAATATGACGCTCATCGGTTATCTCGCATTCCTCGACCCGCCAAAGGAATCCACCGCCAAGGCGATCAAGGCTTTGAGAGAAAATGGCGTAGGCGTAGAGGTTCTGACAGGCGACAACGACAAGGTGACACGCACCGTTTGCCGTTATGTAGGCTTGCCCGTTGACCGCATTATGAACGGCTGGAATGTGGATAAATTGAGCGATAAGGAATTGTGCAAGATTGTTGAAAAAGTGGATGTTTTTGCCAAGATCTCTCCCCAGCAGAAGGCAAGAGTTGTCACGGCTTTGCGAAGCAACGGCCATAGCGTTGGCTACATGGGAGACGGCATCAACGATGCCGCTGCGATGAAGGCCTCTGATGTCGGCATCTCGGTGGATACCGCTGTGGATATTGCGAAAGAGTCCGCAGACGTAATCCTCTTGGAAAAGGATTTGATGGTGCTCGAACGAGGTATCATCGAGGGTCGCAAAACTTACGCCAACATGATTAAGTATATCAAGATGACAGCGAGTTCAAACTTCGGCAATATGTTCTCCGT
>LIUG01000022.1:27535-27887 GCA_001462245.1 Candidatus Fibrimonas termitidis | reverse complement strand
ATGTTCTCCGTGCTGGCGGCAAGCGCATTTTTGCCTTTCCTGCCGATGCTGCCAATTCATCTGTTGTTACTGAATTTGATTTACGACCTTGCCTGCACATCAATACCATGGGACAATGTGGATAAGGAATTTCTCAGAACGCCGAGAAAATGGAACGCTCCTTCTCTCGGCAAATTTATGCTGTGGATAGGCCCTACAAGCTCTGTATTCGATATAACCACATACCTGTTGATGTATTTCGTCATTTGCCCTGCTGTGTTCGGCCCCTTCAGCGCGCTTGTGCCTGGGAGTGCGGAATATTTTGGTTTTATTGCGATGTTCCAAGCGGGATGGTTTGTGGAATCCATGTGGA
>LIUG01000022.1:0-27404 GCA_001462245.1 Candidatus Fibrimonas termitidis | reverse complement strand
GAATCCATGTGGAGCCAGACACTTGTTATCCACATGCTCCGCACACCTAAGATACCGTTTATCCAGAGCCGCGCCTCTTTCCCGCTAACGGTGCTCACCTTTACCGGCATTGCGGTGTTGACGATTATTCCCTTTACGGGATTCGGTGCCTCCATAAGTTTCTTGCCACTCCCATCTGTATATTTCGCATGGCTGGCGTTGACCATCTTGCTGTATATGGGTCTTGCAACGGCTTTGAAGTTGGTGTTTATTAAGAGGTATGGAGAGTTGCATTAAATTGTCGGAAGCCCCCGAAAAATCGGGGGCTTTTTTGATATATGGCGAAAATTATTCAAAATAATTCAACCTTTCCAAGCAAAAAATCCTCCAGACTGCAATTTGAATCACCTACAACAAAACCTAGTGCTTGCGGGTATTTTTTCTTGAAGTCCAGATAACCGCCTATGTGCTTTGCTCTGCCGCTTTTTACTTCTATGGCGATGATATTTTTGCCTTTTTGCAACACAAAATCCACCTCCTTATCCCTGTCTCGCCACCAATACACCTCAAAACCATCTTCTCTGGCTCTTGCCAACAAATACGCTCCAACTGCGCTCTCAACCAAATGCCCTTTTGCTATGGTGTCTTCCAAAAATCTTTTGCGGGAAGAACCGTGTGAATAAGTCATTAGAGAGGTGTCAAAGACCATAAATCTTGGGGAACTTTGCCGGGCTTGCAGTTTGTTTTCAGAAAATTTTTGTAAACCGCACATAATATTAGCCTTTGCCAAAAGCTCCAGATAATGGGCTATTGTTACAGTGTTTCCGGCATCCTGCAATTGACCCAGAATTTTTGTGTAGGAGAGTTCCTGTGCGGAATAACTCGCTCCGAGCATAAAAAGGGCTTTCATCAAGGCGGGCTTTCTAATCTCTTCCATAAATAGAATGTCCTGCGAAATACTCGGTTCAACAATGGAATTTCCTATATAACGCGCCCATCTTTCCTCGTTTTTTCTAAAAACCGCCGCACCCGGATAACCACCGAAATAGAGAAAATCCTCCAGTGAATATCCAAAAGCCGCTCGGCATTCCGCAAAATTCCAATGAGGGCAATAAAGCAGTTCAAATCTGCCGGTAAGGGATTCCTGCATTCCCTTTTGCAAAAGCAGTGAAGAAGAACCTGTTAAAATAACCTTTATCAGAGTTTTTTTTCGTGAATCCTCGTCCCACAGCAATTTAACCATTCCCGACCATTGCGGTATTTTTTGAATTTCATCTATGACAAAGACAATATTTCGCCTTGTCCTTTTTTGCTCCGAGCGAGCCTGTTCCCATTCGTTTCGAATCCATTCTACGGAATTCAAGCTGGGGTCATCTGCGCTTGCAAATCGGCTCTGCAAACCGCTTTCTTCCAAAGCCTGCAACACTGCGGTTGTTTTGCCGGTTTGTCTTGGTCCGGAGATAATTTGAAGAAAGCGTCTAGGCTCTGCCAACCTTTCGCAAATTTGGCTAACCAGTTTTCGTCTGAATAAAGTTTCCATGTGGGATAATATACAAAATACTCAGTATGTTTTACAAAATACTCAGTATAATGAGTAAAATGTAACTGTATTCCCATAAGCCACTAGGAACTATTGAATAGAAATATGTTTATAACCCGAAAAACTTTGCATTTTTTTGCATTTTTTCGGTTTATAACCCGAAAAACTTGACAAAAATCATTTTTTTTACTAAATTTGAGTATATGTTTGAACGGGCGGCTTACTCGGAAAAATTGGAGGCGTTTAAAAATTCGTCACTTGTTAAAGTGCTTTGTGGGCTTCGCAGAGCGGGAAAATCGAGTATCCTTTTAATGCACAGAGACTCTTTAATAAACTCAGGCGTTTTGCCGGAGAAAATTTCGCATATAAGTTTTGAGAATTTGGAATACCTAAATATTAAAAATGAAAGGCAATTCACAAAACTGGTCAAAGGTATTTTGAATAAAAAAGGCAGGCATTATTTTTTATTTGATGAAATTCAAAATGTAGATGGATGGGAAAGGGTAATCAATGGTTTGCTCGCAAACGGCAATATTGATATTTACTTAACGGGTTCAAACTCGAAACTTTTGTCTTCCGAATTATCAACGCATATTGCCGGGCGCTTTGTAAAAATTTTCGTTTCGCCGCTGTCTTTTTCTGAGGCGTTGTTTTTCAAAAAAGAACGAGGCATTGAGTTAAAAAACACTTTGGATGAATTCGATGATTATCTGAAAAAAGGAGGTTTTCCCATAATACACGCCGGCGATTATTCTTTGGAACAAATTGATAACATTGTTTCCGATATTTATTCTTCTATTGTTTTGAAAGACATAATAGAACGCTACAAAATTCGCAATATAGAACTCTTAAATAGGGTAATAAAATTTATTTTTGACAATATCGGCAATATATTTTCTGCAAAAAGCGTGTCTGATTATTTGAAAAGCGAAAAACGTAAATTGGATATAGAAACGATTTATTTTTATATGAGTATGCTTGAAAGCGTATTTGCAATTCGAAAAGCAGAGCGATATGATGTTCGCGGAAAGGGCATCTTAAAAACACAGGAAAAATATTATCTCGGTGACCATTCTCTTTTGTTTGCGGTAAACGGCAGGAAACTTTCGCATATTTCGGGTATTTTGGAAAATATAGTGTATAATGAATTGATTCGCAAGGGTTACGATGTGTATATTGGCAAGAACAATGATAAGGAAATTGATTTTGTAGCAAAAAAAAGCAATAAAACCCTCTATTTGCAAGTTGCAATGCGCCTAGATTCAAAAAGCACCATTGACCGTGAATTTGGCGTATTTAAAGGGATAAACGACAATCACCCTAAAATTGTCTTGAGTTTGGACAAGGATTTCAGTGAAAATCAAAACGGAATTGAACAGAAATTTTTACCGGATTTTTTGTTGGAGTTAAGGTAGAATATGCAAAATTCATTAAAAGAACCCGTTGGAATTTTAGGTTTTGGGGTGGAAGGAAAAAGCACCCTGAAGTTTTTGCAAAATAAAGGTGTAAAGGACATCGTTATTTTTGACAAAAGCGATGGCGAAAATTATTTGGATAATCTGTCCAAATGCAAAACAATTGTCCGCTCCGCAGGGGTTTACCCTCTGCAAAAGGAAATTTTGGATGCACAGGCAAAAGGAGCAGAGCTAACAAGCCAAATAGAACTTTTCTTTGAACTGTATCCGCCTGAAAAAATTATCGGCGTCACTGGCACACTCGGAAAAGGCACCTGCGTTTCCATGATAGCTCACTGCCTTAAAGCGTTGAATGTTCCGCACTCGGTGGGTGGCAATTTCGGCGTTCCCGCTTTGGATTTATTGCAAGAGCAAAATTCCATGGTTGTTTTGGAACTAAGCTCCTTCCAGCTTATGACACTCGGGGTTTCCCCGCATATCGGAGTTGTTCTGCAAACAACAAGCGAACACTTGGACTGGCACACATCGGTTGAGCAATACAGAGATGCAAAAGCGAATTTGGTTCGTTGGCAAAAAAGAAATGACTATTGCATTTACAATGCCGCCTCCGAAGGAGCGGTGCAAATAGCCGCACAAAGCGGAGCCATAAAAAAAACTTTTACAACACTTCCGCTTTCAATGGATGAATTTAAGGTAAAAGGTCAGCACCAACTGCAAAATATAGCGGCGGCAACACTCGCTTTGGGATGCACGGGAATGGATGTTTCGCTTTGCATAGAGGCTTTGAAAAGCTATGAGGCTTTACCATATCGTTTGCAAAATGTAGGCACAAAAAAAGGCATCACTTTTTACAACGACTCATACTCAACACGCCCGGAAGCAGCAATAGCCGCAGCGAAAGCCATGGACAAACCATTTAACATCATACTCGGTGGCTCCGAAAAGCACGCAAACTTTATGGAATTATCGCAAACCCTCGCAAAAAATAATCTGCTGAAAGGAATTGCCCTGATAGGTCTCACTGCGGAGAGAATGCTAAAATCCCTGCAAAGCACAAAATGCAACACTAAAATGCAAATCTGCGGTGATTTGCCGCAGGCTTTTGAATGGTGCTTGGAAAATTCAGCGGACGGAGATGCGGTTTTGCTCTCTCCCGCTTGCGCATCTTTCGGATTGTTTGAGAATTACAAGGAGAGAGGGGAAAAATTTAACGAACTGGTTAAACTTTAGTTTTGCCAAAATTAACCGGGCTTTTTTTGCCGAGCAACATTCCTCTGGTTTTTAGAGGGAGGCCAAAACAGCGGATAAAACCCGTAGCATCTTTTTGGTCGTAAAAATCAACATCGCTGAAACCGCCTAAATCCGGGTCGTAAAGGCTGAATGGGCTTTGAATGCCGGCAGGAATTATATTGCCCTTGTAAAGTTTTAGGATTACATCACCTGTGACCGTTTTTTGCGTTTCATTTACAAAAGCATCCAATGCTTGGCGGAGCGGCGTGAACCATTCCCCGTTATACACAAGGAATGCGTAGGTTTGCGAAAGTTTTTGCTTTTCCGCAAGAGTTGCTTTGTCCAGCGCAAGTGATTCCAATAATTCATGAGCCTTGTATAAAAGAGTGCCGCCCGGAGTCTCGTAAACACCTCTGCTCTTTAAACCGACCAATCTGTTTTCAACAATGTCCAGCAAGCCGCAGGCGTGTTTGCCGCCTATCTTGTTGAGCTCGGTGAGCATGGCAACGCTGTCCGGTTTTTTGCCGTTTAACGCTACCGGCGTTCCCTTTTCAAAACTTATTTTAACATACTCCGCTTTGTTTGGAGCGTTTTCAAAAGTATTGGAAAGTTTTAGCATATCGTATTTATGTTCCTTATCCGGATATTCCAAAACACCGCCTTCATGCGATAGATGCCACAAATTGCCGTCTTCGGAATAGATTTTCTTTTTTGAAATTCCGCTAAGGGGAATCTTTCTCTTTTCGGCGTAATCTATGGCTTCTTCCCTGCTGTGAATATTCCACTTTGGGTCTTTCCAAGGAGCAATCACTTTTAAGCGAGGGTCTAGAGCCGCATAAGTAAGCTCAAAGCGAACTTGATCATTGCCTTTGCCTGTGGCTCCGTGCGATACGGCATCCGCTTTTTCTTTTTGTGCTATAAGCACTTGGTATTTTGCGATTAAGGGCCTTGCAAATGAGGTTCCTAAAAGATATGTTCCCTCGTATTTTGCGCCTGCTCTCATGGTTGGCCAAACATAGTCTTCTAAAAACTCTTTGCGCAAATCCATAACATAGCATTTGGATGCACCGCTCGCAACAGCCTTTTTCTTCAAAGCCTCCGCATCGCAATCCCCCTGCCCCAGGTCTGCGGCAAAAGCCACTACCTCACATTCGTAATTCTCTCTTAGCCAAGGAATTATTACCGAAGTATCCAAACCGCCCGAATAGGCTAGAACGCATTTTTTCACAGAACTCATATTTACCTCTGATATAACTTATAATGCTCAGAGCGAGACTTGAACTCGCACGACCTTGCGATCAGGGGATTTTAAGTCCCCAGTGTCTACCGATTCCACCATCCGAGCGATAGCAGGGGAAATGTAGAAATCTACTTCACCGCCGCATACAGCACAAATTCCAAAGCGGACTGCATTTTTTCCGAGCCGGCCGGCCTGGAAACAAATTGCTGAACACCGAATGCTACATTGGATTTCTGCAGTGCTTCCGCAAAGTTTAAAAGAGAAGGATAATCAGCTTCCGTAGTGGTTCTCAAAACAACTCTGCGATATGTTTCCAACTTCTCTTCAACGGGATTTTCCCAGCCCGTTAAACGAACTTGGCTGTTAATAGCTATAGTACGCAAAGCCATTATTTCCGATTTTACCCTTGAATACGGTATCAGATTCATAGATTTTAACTCGGAAAACTCCGGTTGCATAGTGCTGCCGTGTACGGTAAATTCAATGCTTCCCTCTTTGGTTGTCATAGAATCCCTCACAATCATATCCGGCATAACTTTGGTTCTCAATTGGTCCAAATAAGAACTGCGGGTTCGGGAATCCTGGGATACTACGCGAGCAAAATAAAAATTCGGAGCTTGATATGCAAGGTCCAGATAACCTATGCCGTCCGGCGTTGCTTTATAAAAAGTGCTCAACATAATATGAAAAGCCTGTTTTTGATAAGGAATCCTATTGCTTAAAGCTTGTTCCTTGTAACCTGTAAACTGCTTGTTGTTAAAATAAATATCCGGGCGCATGGTTTTAACAACCTCTTCAACGGAGCCGTTAATCGGAATTGTAGGGTCGCCTGCTCTGGTGCCATGAGCCGTTAACTTTGCCGCGCCGGCCTCACGCAATACTTGCGTAGCAGCGGTTTCTTCACTCAAACCGAGAAAATCCACCGCAGATTGCGGTATAACTCTGCGTAAAGAATTCGGCACGCCAAAAATTTCCAAATACATTATTCCCATCATGAAAATTATGAACAGCATAAAAAGAACATTAGCAACAGAACCAAGACTCTTATTGCTCTCCACGGTTCTTTTTTTACTTCCTGATTTGACCTTTATGCTTTTTTTAATAGCTTTGGTTGCGGTCTTTTCGGGATTAAGCGGCATTAAATTGGACTTTATCATTTACAAACTCCGTGCTCCCCTTTATATGCAGCTCAGGGTAGCGCCTATAGCTCCCAAACACTGCGATAATTTTGAAAAATCTCCAGCTTTTTCCAAAGAAAACTTTGAAAGCGAATTCCACGGCTGTACATCTATGGGGGCTTCCAGCGATTTAGCCTCCTTTATAAGTTCTGCCGTGAATTCGGCATTTACGGAAAGTTCTCCGCACAGTTTAGTATTTCTCTTCGCTTTTGGAAATTCTTTATATCCGCTTTCCAGAATAGCAGCGACAGCCTTTGGAGAAATACAGTCTTTTGGCAAGAGCCTTAGGGCTAGGGGGCCGGTCTCGTTTCCCCAAACTGCAACAACAAATTTTTCGTCTGCTTTTAATATGCATTTCTGCTGGCTGCCGAGGCCCTCGGAATATTCCAAGAGGTTAAGCAGAGCGCAAATGTCTGCCATTAAGCTAAATGGCCTAAGCCCGTTCTTTTCCAGTTCCGGGGAACATAAGGACTCTACAAATTTTTTGCGCGTTGCCGTCAAAATGGCACGCTGAGGTTTTTTCTCGCTGGGATAAAGAACTATATCCGTTTGATAATCTTTAGCGTTTGAGTTAATTGCCCCGGCAAATTCCCAGTTCACATAGCTATAGACGTCATCCGTTTCTTTTGGAATGGTGACTAAACGTATTATGCCGCTGCTAACCGAAAAAACTGCTGCCGGCTCGGCTATTTTGTGGAATAAATTGCTACGTATCCAAGAACTGAGAACAGAAGCGTAAATTGAGGAATCATTTATTGAATTGCCGGAAGTTGGAACCGCATCTACCTTAATAATATGCCTGCGCTCCGGTTCAACCAGAGCGATTTTTAAATTATCTTCGCTTATTTCTACGCCTAAACAAACTTTTTGCACTGCCATGTTTAGGTAAAATATATAAAAAAAGGGGAAAGAGGTAGATTTTTTTGGTTTACTGCAGTATTAACCTGCAAATTGCCAGTTCAAATGACGGCAAATCGGTGTAATAACCCATTTTTTTGCCATAAGAAAGCTCATCCAGAAGCAAAATCGTTTTTTGAAGGCTGCCGGGCCGCCAGTATGAACTCTGCGAGCGGCTTTTTTGGTAAGTAAAAGCCTTATTGGGCGGCAAAACTTGGGCTCTTATTTGGTCATCGGGTACTCTTTTTGCCAGCATGGTTTGTATATGCAAAAGGGTAAGGCAATGGCTCCTTAGCGCACCTACTATGGGCATAAAAGCATCATCCCCTTCCTCCGCTAAAATTCTGCGAAACTTGGGCAAAAATTCCTCTGTGTTTTTAAAACCGAAGGGATCTTGCAGTTCATAAGCGGGCACTTCCCTATCCTGTTTTATGAACAGCGAGCAGTGCTGTATATTTATTTCCTGTATGCTGCTGTTGTACATGAGTATTTTCTTTATCTCATTGTGTATGCGCTTGGTATCGCCGCCAACAGCATCTGCTATGTATTGAGCCGCAACCGAATTTATACTTCTCTGAAAATATTTTTGAACATGCTGGATTATCCATCTTTGAATTGCATCGCTATATTTGGGAGGGTTAAAAGATTCTGCCACCCCTTGTTTTTCCAAAAATTTCCATAAAACGTTCCTTTTATCAAGTTCAAGAAAATCAAGCGCCAAATTTCCCTGAAAGCCTTCTTGGCTTGTGCCGGTCAAAAAATTTGCAAGGCTGCGTAATTCCTCTGCAAGCATATATTCGCAATGCCTTACCAGCACGCTTGCCGCCGGCCCAAAAAAACAGGGGCTTAAAGCCTGCGCAATATCCGCCGTAAGGGAACTTTCTTCTTTTATATAATCGGAAGCGAAAAATACCTTGCGCTCGGAACCGCCGGTCAAAGCCCCTTTCCAAAATTCGGCTATTCTTTCATCTTTTGCAAACTCGTCCGAACCAACCAATGCTAGCAGCATAATGCAGAACGTAGCAATTTTTTTTCTAAATTAACGCCATGACTCAGTCTATAGATATAGAAAAGTTGGCAAAACTTTCAAGATTAACTCTTTCAGAGGCAGAGGCGGCGCAGGCTAAAGGGAGGCTGCAGGAACTGCTGAAGCTTATGGAGAACTTAAAAGAGCTGAATTTAAAAGATGTTCAGCCTATGGTAGCAGATGCGGCTTCTTCTTTAAGGGAAGATTCTCCTGTACAGGGTTTCTCTTACGAGCAAGCCTTCATGAATGCGCCACAGGAAGAAAACCACTGCTTCGCAATCCCCAAAGTGATATAGCCCATGCCTATAGGTTCTAAAATTCTCATTTACTCAAGCGATGCGGTGGAGAGCGAAAAGCTTATTCGCCTGCTTATGTACCAAAGGTTTGTGCCTAAGGCTGTGGATTCTATAACATATGCGACTATGGCTTTGGTATCCGGCGAATATCCGATATTTTTGTGCGAATACTCCGAAGGAGACAGTGCTCTTTTTGATTTCTTGAAATTTATGAGGCAAGATGGCAAAGCACGTGCGGTTATACCCGTTGTGATATTGAACAAGCCGACTCATGAATGCATTACAGACCTTATAAAAATAGGTTGTTCAAATTTTGTTCTTCAAAGCGCAGACCAGCAGGTATTGATAAACAAGATGGACTCCGTAGCGGAGTCCATAGGTGATGTGCGCGATAAAAGGCAATTTGCCCGTATTGATATTTCGGAATACGAGAATGTCCAGCTTATGATAACGGCAAGAAGCGGTAACAAATATCCGGTGCGAGTCAGCAATATATCCATGGGTGGTTTGCAATTCACTTGGTCTCCGGATAAAGTAGCTGTGCAGAAAATGGTGGTGGGCGATGTTTTGGTGAATTGTCTGTTGATTGCTAAAAGCATGGATTTATATACCGACTTAAAGATAATTTCCGTTTTAAATTACAAGGCAGGCGGTCAATTCATGGGTTTAAACGAAGATCGCCAAGCCACGCTCTGCAATTTTATCTACGAAAGGATGCTTGCCGAAAGGATTAAGACTTAATCCAGCCACGGAGCAGAGCAAAAACTTCAATTTTTTTTGTAGATTGATATCAAACACTCAAAGGGGATTTTGTAATGCAGGCGGAACAGATTTTTGAAATTTTGAACGGCAATCCGGCTTTTTACCTTGCTACGGTCGATGGCGATGAACCGCATGTCAGGGGGATGCTGCTGTACAAAGCCGACAAGTCGGGGATAATTTTCCATACAGGACCGTTCAAGGATCTTTACAAGCAGATAATGAAGAACCCCAAGGTGGAGATGTGCTTTTTCGATAATGAGAAAAATATTCAAGTCCGCGTCCGCGGTAAACTTGAACTTGTTGAAGACGACAAGCTGAAAGAAGAGATTTCGAACCATCCCTCCCGCGCATTTTTGCAGGGCATGAAAGCCGGTAAAACGCAAGAAGAATTCTTTAAAATGCTAAGCGTCTTCCGCCTTAAAAACGGCAAAGCCAACATTTGGACATTCAAAACAAACTTAGGGCCTAAAGAGGACATCGACCTTTAAATACATGTCTAAGAACTCCGTTGCACAAGCATTCTCCGAATACCGTGACCGGTTGTTGAAGTTTATTCGCTCACGGGTTCGTGTCCTTGAAGATGCGGAAGATATTGTGCAGGATGTGTTCTATCAGTATATGCGTGTGAATGAGCTTGCGACCCCGATTGAGCAAACGGCGGCGTGGCTTTATCGAGCGGCCCGCAATAAAATCATTGATTCGTATAGAAAAAAAGATGCCATACCTTTTTCCGCCTTGGCAAAGGCCGATAATGATGAAGATGTGTCTGATATTATTGATTTGCTTTCTTGCGATGAGGCTACGCCGGAAACAGCGGCATTGAGTGCTATGGTGTGGGAAGAAATAGAAGCCGCCCTTGACGAGCTGCCGCAACCGCAGCGGGATATTTTTATCCAAACGGAAATGGAGGGGCTATCGGTAAAAGAAATTGCGGAAAAGACAGGGGTTGCGGTTAATACGTTGCTTTCTCGGAAGCATTATGCGGTTAAGTTTTTGCGGAAAAGATTGCGGGTGGTTTATGGGGAGGTTACCCCAGCTTAATCCTCGGGTCAATGAACCCGTAAAGCAAATCGCTAAAAAGCCGCCCTAGCATAGCCATAAAACAGGACAGTACAATTATGCCCAAAACTACATTGTAATCCCTATGCACCATAGCGTTGTAATACAAAAGTCCCATTCCGTCTATATCAAAAACTTTTTCAATCAAAAGCGCACCGGCAAACATAAGGGTAAAAATCTCGCTCATTCTCGTGGCTAATGGCAAAAGCGCATTCCTCAAAGCGTGCTTAAACAAAGCCTCTTTAAAGGAAAGCCCTTTTGCGAGAGCGGTTCGCATATAGTCTTTTCCCAATTCTTCCAAAACGGAATTTTTCATCAAAAGGGTCAAAAATGCGAACTCCGCCAGAATGTAGCAAAGAAATGGCAAAAACAGGTGATGAGCCAAATCAGCGAGTTTTCCAAAAAAAGACATATCCTCAAAATTATCGGAAACAAGACCGCCCAAAGGGAACATATCCAAAAACGAACCGCCAGCCAAAAGCACTATCAGCAAAATGCCCAATGCATAACCCGGCACAACATAGCCGGAAAACATGAGCGCACTGGTTACAGAGTCAAATTTCGAGCCGTTTTTCACAGCCTTGGCAAGCCCAAGCGGAATGCAAATCAAGTAGGAAATAAAAAAAGAACTTAACCCAAAAAACAGCGAAACCGGAAACTTGGAAGATATAACGCTCCACGCAGGTTGGCCATAGGCAAAACTATTTCCGAAATCCAAACGCAAAACTTTCCAGAGCCAAATGAAATAACGCTCCATCAATGGTTTGTCAAAACCGAAATACGCCTTGATTTGCTCAATCTGCTCCGGGCTTAAATTATGGCCGCCTTTCATATTCGCTGCGCTTTGCGCTTTTGAAATCATCTCCTCAACGGGACCCCCCGGCACCAGTTGAATAATCAAAAAACACACAAAAGAAATTCCCAGCATTGTGGGGAGCATCAGGAGTAGCCTTTTGGCTATGTATTTTTTCATATTATAGTTTTAAATTCCACTTCACATGTTCATCTATAAAGTCATTGCCGTTAAATTTAAGACCAAAGAATTTATCAATCTTTTCCAAAGAAAATAAATAGGGTTCCTTGCCCCACCCCTTGTCCTTTTCCTCAATTACCGCTTTAGTTGTCGGGCAAAATGCAATGGCTCGCTCTGCAATGCTTTTCCAGCTTATCCATTCCGTGCCAAGGCCAAAAAATACTTCCTCATTGCACTCGCTTTCCAAAACTGCTGCGTAGAGTTTAGCGAGTTGCGAAGCGTGTATAAACTGAGTTCCGTCATGTTTTGTTAAATGCACAGCTCGATTTTCCTTAACCGCTTTTGCAATGTTAAAAAATCTGCGGTCGGGCTGGTCTATGCCGTCCGGGAACGCCAAATGCCCAAAGGTATAACCGGGGCGAATGATATTTCTTTTCATGCCGGAAAATCCCAAAACGTATGCTTCGCCGGCTGCCTTTGTTGCGCCGTATAAATCTTGCGGTATGCAAACCATATTTTCATTTGCGTCTTTGCGAATTTTGCCAAAAGCTGCTGTGCTTGATGTATAGATGAATTTTTCGCATCCGTTTTTTGCGGCGAGTTCCAAAAGCTGAACTGTTGCGGTGGTGTCGTTTGCGAGCATTGTGAGCGGAGTTTCGCCCCATCCAAGCGCAATGTGAACGCAGGCCTCGCAACCATCCAACCCTTTTTTTATAGCCTCCGAATCCAGCAAACCCGCATGGATCATTTCAACATTTTTATGAGCAGCCAAACTCGGAATTTTGCCGGGATTTCTTGCAAGAATTTTCAGCGAATGCCCTCGCTCCAAAAATTCCTTTGCAACAAAATGCCCAATAAAGCCAGTACCGCCTGTTAGAAAGATTTGCATATCAAGGAAGGTAGAAAATAAAATCAATATCCCGCTGTGTTATTTTCTAAAAATTTTTTCAACTAGCTCTGCAAAAGAACTGTCATAAATATAATTTGAAGCATAGCCAACAAAGAAAGAAACTACAGAAGTAAATACCAAAGTCCAGCCCTTTATTGCATAATAGCGAGCGCTAATAAATAAAATGTTACCCATATTATCAGTTTGAAACTTATGCCATTCCCTATGTGCTAAAAACGCATTAATAAATAAATCGACAACTTCAATATTTTCCTTAATTTCATCACCCAATTTGTATTCATCACGTCGTGCATCATTAAGCATACCTTCCGCTTGCTGTTGCCACTTAAAAAATCCCTTTATGTATTCTCCGTTTGAAATCAGTCCTAAAGATTTTCTTGGAACCGCCGCTTGTTTTTTCTCAATTTCTTTTTTAAATTCGGAACAGTTAATTTTTATACTATCTAGCAATGCCCGACGCAAGTGTCCTATCGCTTTGTCTGTATTGCCCTCACTATTGCCAATTTTAGCTCTTATAAAATGATCTAAAGCCATTCGATGTTCATTAAAAACTTGCAATGGAATCTTAACAGATCTTGCCTCATGTTCAGCGATAAGATGTTTAATCAAAAAATAATAATATACTACCTCTTTTTCCGTATCCGAAAGATTTGGAATTTCTCTGTATTTTTTTGCTTTATCAAGAAGATCGTCTTTAGAGGCTAAAATTTTTTCAAGCAAATCTTTATATCTAGCCGGAATTAATTTATCATTAATTTTAAAAAGGCGTTTTGCTGTAAAATTGCCTAGAGATCCTATTAGAATCGACAGAAATAAAAGGATTTTTCTTTCAATCCGGAGAAATAAATCTTGCATTGAATTTTACCTATATAAGAACGGCATTTTATCAAGCATTTTTTCCATGCTTAAAGTTTCATCAAGGAACGGGTAGCCTTGAGGTGGAGCTATAGCAGAGGTGCGAGTTATCATTGCATCTCTAAATGCGTTTGGCGGAAGAAGTTGTCTGTCTATTTCTTCGCAATCTACTTCCATAAGGTCTAGCATAGTTTCCATACATTCAGAATATAGTAAATATTCCACCAAATATCGCTATGCCTCAACTGGTAACTCGCCATCTGCAAACTCACAGGTAAAGACTCTATACTCGTCATCCAACCAGCAATAGTATCCACTATAATCGCCTGGTATTAAGGATTTATCCTTTTTGAAAAGTGCGTAAATAAATCGAAAAATATATGGCAATATATATCCAAATATTACACCAAAAACTGTTAATAATATATCACCCTTTATTTCCATTGTTTTCTCTCCTTTCTCGCTAGTTCACCCTGCCAAACCCTTGGGAATACAGGGCCTGGCAAGTTCGTGCCACTGTGGCACAATTTTTGTATTCAGTCTTGAACGCAACGGACACTAAACAAGTCGTGCTTCTGATAGCCGTCCCAGCCCACACCGTCCCAATCGCATCTCATATCCCGAACGCAGGTTCTGTCGCTAAGGTCCTCCCTGGTACACCACCATCCACCACTGCAAGTGCCGGCACCGCCGAAATCGCCATACGAGTAGCTACCGCTTGGGAGAGCCAAAAACCCGAACTCATCCTCACACAAATAAGAATTGTCAGAACTCGAAGGACCGCAATCATACCAGCCTGTCGTTGACTTCAATTTAGTTCCCGCTGGTGCTGTATTGCCACCGCTAACGTAGTCTATCAGAACACTCCATTCTTCATCACTTGGCAAATGCCAGCCGGAAGGGCATATTCCCTTTTTGGGGAACACCTGGCAGTAAATACTATTACTGTTGCAAAAGCTAGGCAAATTCATAGCCGTCGCCCAGTCATAAAGCCTGCCATACGTCTCGCAGTTTGCGGGATTATCGTCATAGCATCTACTACCGCTCACATCGCAATTCAAATTCGTCTTCATCCAAGTTTGAGTGCCTATTGTAACGGCACTGCCTGCCACGCATGATACGTCTGAAAGTAATGTTACCCCAATAGAGGCTGAAGAATAGCTTGTTCCCCCGCTGTTATAGGCTACCACCGTGTAGAAGTACGCTGTGCCAAATGATAGGCCTGTGTCTGTGTATGTGTTTGTTGTAGAAGTACCAATCTGAGTGGAAGTACTAATATCGTCAAGTGGGCTACGGTAAATATAGTACCCAGTGGCACCTGTGACAGATCCCCAACTAACAGTAATGCTGCTCGTTGAGTTAGGGTAAGCCGTTACGTCAGCAGGCGCATCATTCGGCGCATTCAGCGTTGTTGCGTAAGTAAAGGCTGATTGAGAGCCTATTATACCTTCGTTGTTATAAGCTGCCACCCTATAATAGTATGTTGTGCCCGGTGACAGGAAGAAGTCGCTATCTGTGTATGAGGTTTCCATAGAAGAGCCAATCAGGGTGTAAACACCGGCAGCATTTGTGCTACGGTAAATATAGTACCCAGTGGCACCCGTTACAAATCCCCAGCCAACGATTATGTTATTCTCAGAGTCAACCACTGCTGTTACGCCAAGCGGCGCGATTGACAATGGCTCAATTGTTGGTGGTATCGGTGTTTCATCTACGTCTGCCGAACAGGAAGTGAATGTCTGAACTCCGATGCCACCGATTAAGATGACAAAGAGAATGTGAAGATAAAGGTTTTTGCAACCGGATTTTGGCTTGTTCATAATGAACTCCTTGATTTAATGGGAAACTTTGGACTTATGTGTGAAAAAAACGGGACAAAATATATATTTACTTTGATGACATTGTTAACACTTATGTCATAAGCGACAGGCCGTGCCTGCACCGCAAACTCCTGCATTTTTGATATTATACACAATCATATGCATAAATATAGAAAAAATTTCCGTGCCTGTAAATAAGGCTCTGGCCAAATAGTTGCTTTTTATATCTTTCTCCTATGCAAGAACAAATGAAATCCGTTTTGGAACGCCGCGTAAAACGGCATGTAAAAGCTCCGATTCATTGTTTTAAAGCCGGTGCGCACGTGGGTTTTGAAAAAACGCTTGCAAAAGAACTTGCCATGCTGGGTATTGAGGAATGCGAAACGCAAAATGGGATGGTGCACTTAAAGGCGAAATTGGAAAGCGTTTGGCAAACGATAGCTCTCTCTCGTTGCGCCAGAAGTTTTGAAATGAAGATAGCGGAATTTCATTGCGAAAATTTTAGAAAGCTGGAACATAAAATGAAAAGCATTCCATGGGAGCTTTATTTGCCGCAAACGGTGGAACTAAAAATAGATGTTAAGAGCGAAAAATCGAGATTGTATCATAAAAAGGCAATTGAAGAGAGGGCAAGAGCATGTGTAGCGAACGGCAAACTATGCATTCGCTTCAAAAATGATATCTGCTCCATATGGCTGGATATGTGCGGTGAGGCTTTGCACAGAAGGGGAGCGCGGTGGGTTGAAGAAGCTCCGATGCAAGAGACACTGGCTGCAAGTATTTTGTTGCAAGCGGATTTTGCAAAATATGAGAAATTGATAGATCCTATGGCCGGCAGCGGAGTATTTTCCTTGGAAGCGGCAAAATGGCGTTCAAATTCTTCTATTGCTCTAAACAGAACTTTTGATTTTACAAAAATGCCGGCATTTAGAGAGGCAGCTTTTAACAATTTTTTGCAAAAAGCGAAACAACCTTTTGCGTTGAAGGAGCATGAAAAGTTTGAAATTTTATGCAGCGATAAAAGCGAAAAGGCGGTAAAAACGATAAAGCATAATATTGAAGCGTTACAGGCAGCATCCGTACAAATAAAACAGGCGGATTTTTTTTCTCTGCCTCCGAACCAAAATGCCCTATTGGTTCTTAATCCTCCTTATGGCAAAAGACTTAGCAGGGAAAAAAACCTTTACCGGGAGATAGCCAAAAAGATTGAAAAGGATTTTAGCGGATGCGCAATTGCGGTCGTGTGTTTGGCGGGCGAGGCGACAATTTTTGAGAAAGTGTTTGAGGGGCGGGCTGCTGATAGGATTTGCAGTTATAATGGGGGCAAAAAGGTGGAAATAATAAAAATCCCTTGACACTGTGGCTTTTTTTTACTATATTTATATACCCTATGAAGAATATAGAGAACCATCGCAATATCGGAATCTCAGCGCATATAGATTCCGGAAAGACAACTTTAACGGAACGTATTTTGTTCTATACAAAGCGCATTCACGCTGTTCACGAGGTTCGTGGAAAAGACGGCGTAGGCGCAACAATGGATTCAATGGAATTGGAACGCGAGCGCGGCATCACAATACAATCCGCCGCTACCTATGCAACATGGAACGATACCACCATAAACATAATTGATACCCCGGGCCACGTGGATTTCACCATTGAAGTAGAGCGTTCTCTAAGAGTTTTGGATGGCGCAATTCTGGTTCTTTGCGGTGTTGCCGGTGTTCAGTCCCAGTCCATTACCGTGGACAGGCAAATGCGCCGCTACAATGTTCCTCGCATAGCTTTTGTGAATAAATGCGACCGTGCAGGCGCAGACCCATTCCGTGTAGCTACCCAGCTTCATGAAAAACTAAACCATGTTTCCTGTTTAATGCAAATACCCATAGGTCTTGAAGACAAACTAAAAGGTGTTGTTGATTTGATTAAAATGAAGGGCTATCTTTTTGAAGGGCCAAACGGTCAAGAACTCAAAGAAATAGAGATCCCCGAAGACCTTAAGGCGCAAGCTGCTGAATACCGTGCCAAATTAATAGAAACCGTTGCCGATTTTAACGACCATTTGATGGAGCTAGCCTTGGAAGGAAAAGACGTTCCGGAAGACTTGCTCAAAGCGACTATCCGCAAAGCGACAATAGACCTCAAAATTACACCGGTTTTCGTGGGTTCCGCCTATAAAAACACAGGCATTCAAAAACTTTTGGACGGAGTGACGGATTACCTGCCAAATCCGACGGAAGTTAAAAATATCGCTTTAGATCTGGATAAAAACGAAGAGCCAACCGAGATGGAAAGCAGCGATGACAAACCTTTGGTTTGCTACGCATTCAAATTAACAGATGATCGCTACGGACAATTGACATATATTCGCATTTATCAGGGCATAGTTAAAAAAGGTCTCACCATAGTCAATATGAGCACCGGCAAAAAAGTGAACGTAGGCCGTTTGGTGCGTATGCACTCAGATCAAATGGAAGATATTTCCGAAGCCGGAGCGGGTGATATTGTGGCATTGTTTGGCATTGACTGCGCAACCGGCACCACCTTCACAGACGGCAGCCTACGCATGAACATGACCTCCATGCACGTTCCAAACCCCGTTATTGAACTCGTTATTGAACCGAAAAACAGAGACGCAGAGGCTAATCTTTCAAAAGCCCTCAACCGCTTTACCAAAGAAGATCCCACTTTCCAAGTCTATGTGGACAAAGAATCCGGGCAAACAATTATCAAGGGTATGGGCGAATTGCACCTTGATGTTTATGTTGAACGCATGAGGCGTGAATACAAGGTTGAAGTTCAAACCGGTGCTCCGCAGGTTGCTTATCGTGAAACAATTACCAAGTCGGCCGCATTTGATTACACCCACAAAAAACAAACCGGCGGTGCGGGTCAGTATGCAAAAATTATGGGCGAAATGCGCCCGATGCCAATTGAAGGCGATATGGAAAAGATTTACAACTTTGTGAGCACTGTTGTCGGCGGCCGTATTCCTAAAGAATACATTCCGAGCTGCGACAAAGGTTTCCAAAGCTGTATGGAAGCTGGTTCCTTAATAGGCTTCCCTGTTGTTGGCATAGAGATGGAAGTGAAAGACGGTCAATACCACCCTGTTGATTCTTCCGATATGGCCTTCCAAATTTGCGCTCGCATGGCATTCCGTGAAGCCTTCCAAAAGGCCGGCGCGCAGGTGCTTGAACCTATAATGAAAGTTGAAGTTCAAACCCCCACCGAATTCCAAGGCAGTGTTGTGGGAAATCTTTCGCAGCGTCGCGGCACAATACAGGCCACAACCGAACAGCAGAACTACACCACCATAACGGCGGAAGTTCCGCTTTCCGAGATGTTCGGCTATGCTACGGATTTACGCTCTATGACTCAGGGCAAAGCGGAATTCACAATGGAATTTGCCAAATATTCCCCTGTTCCACGCGGCATTCAAGAAGAACTGATAAAGAAATACGGAGACAAGGCAAAAGCGGCGGGGAGATAATGCGTTCCCAATTCCCCGTTTTATCGCAAAATATAAACGGGCACCCTTTGGCATTTTTGGATTCCGCCGCTACTACGCAAAAACCGCTTTGCGTAATAGAAGCGATGAACGATTTTTACAAAACTCATTACAGTTCCGTAAAAAGAGGGGCTTATGCCCTGAGTGCCAAAACCACGCAAAAGTTCGAGGAAGCACGTTCAAAAATCGCAAAGTTTATAGATGCGCCAAGCGAAAACAATATCATTTTCACAAAAGGCACAACCGAGGGCATAAATCTAATCGCTTGGCGTTACGTGCTCTCATGCTTTGAACCCGAAGATGAAATTCTGCTCTCCGTTCTGGAACATCACGCAAATATTGTCCCTTGGCAACTTGCCGGCAAAGAAAAAGGAGCGAAAATAAAAGCAATTCCCTGCGATAGCAACGGCGACTTGCAAATTTCAGAACTTCAAAATCTGCTCGGCAAAAAAACAAAAATCGTAGCCCTTACCCACACCGCAAACAGCATAGGAACCATAAATCCTCTGCAAGAGATAATACCCATAATTCGCAAGCTTGCACCCCAAGCTAGGATACTCATAGATGCAGCCCAAGGTGCACCGCACTCAAAAATTTCCGTTAAAAACCTAGACTGCGATTTTTTAACATTCAGCGGTCACAAAATGTATGGACCTACAGGTGTAGGCATTCTGTATGGCAAAAGCGAAGTTTTAGAGAGCCTGCCTCCTTGGCAAGGCGGCGGCGAAATGATAGACCGAGTTAGCTTTGAAGGCACAACTTTTGCCGCCCCGCCGGCACGCTTTGAAGCCGGCACCCCTCCCATAGCCGAAGTTTTAGGGCTTTCCACAGCCATAGACTGGATAAACGAAACCGGAATGGACAACATTCTAACCCACGAGCAGCAGGTCACCGCCTACGCCCTAACCGAACTAAAAAAAATAGAAGGCCTGCAAATAATAGGCAACCCAAAGAACCGAGGAGCAATAATTTCATTCACTCTCAATTCTCAACCCTCAACTCTCAACTCCAAAATCCACCCCCACGACGTAGCATTGATCCTGGACGAAGAAGGAGTAGCGATACGTGCCGGACATCACTGTGCCCAGCCTGCTATGGAGGCTCTTGGCGTTTCTGCCACATTGCGAGCCAGCTTTGCCGCCTATACTGCCCCTTGGGAAATAGAACGGCTTTGCCAAGCGCTCAAAAGGGCGGTTAAAATATTTCTATATTAATTCTCTTTGTGTCATTATGAAGCTTGTCCGTGCACATATAAGTTTGGAAGGCTCTTCTGTCTCGTTGCAGATGAGTTTCCCCAGGGTTTTATTTTTCTTTATCAATTTATTCAAAAAACTGGTGCAACTGGCTTTATTAATCCTCGTTTTAAATATGGTAGCCTACTGGACTAACAAGCATTTTACGGATATCGCTCAGGAACAAAGAATTCAGCTCTATTCAAGATTTCAGCATTTAAATGAAGAAATGGATTTAATAGACAATAAAATATCCAAATCCTATGGCAATGAAGATTTGCTTCATGCGAAATTCGGGCTTGCAGTACCGGATACCGTTATGCGAAAAATGGGTTCCGGCGGCTCAACTTTCCCGGATAGCGCGCTTGTATGGTCTGTATTGCCGATAAAAAAGCTGAAAAACAATGTATCGGACAAATTTCAAAGAATAAGGACAAAAATAGATAGGACAAATAATTCCTATTTAAAATTGCAGTTCTATATCGAGAGTTTGCAAGGAAATTTACAGCACACCCCTTCTATTTTACCCGCTCGAGGTTTTTTAAGCTCGCCTTTTGGTTATCGAACCCATCCGGTAACCGGGGAAATGGAAAAGATGCACCAAGGCATAGACTTATCCGCTCCGAAATGGACACCAATTCGCGCAACCGCAAACGGCAGGGTTGAAACAATAGGGGCAAGCGAAACAATGGGAAGATATGTTGCAATAGACCATGGAAACGGTATTGTAACACGTTATGGACATATGGAAATGCCCTTTGTAAAAGAGGGGCAATTTGTTTCAAGGTTTGATGTCATAGGCTATATAGGAAGCACAGGCCGCACAACAGGCAACCACGTTCATTACGAGGTGTGGGTCAATGGTACGGCTATGAATCCAATTTATTACATACTATCGGATCAATACTCTGTTGAGTAATTGAGAGGTTTATGAACCCATTTATAATGGGAGCGGCTTTGGCCTTGCTCCCAGAATGTCCGTATTTTTATGAATTTTTCCCTGACCCTGTGGACGTGCCTGATAACGAAGGCGAGTTTCTCAGTATAAAGTGGGAGAGTTCCGTTGTTCCCTGGGATTCCATTTATTTACAGATGGATGATAACAAGGGTTTTGCCGTTTATGTTCCGCCGGATTCCTTTTTCACGGAACTCATTTTGCACAAAGGCGCACCCGAGGCTTGCCCCGTAAAGAGCGGTTTGCTTTGCCAGCCTTTAACAAGCGCATCGCTCCCGAACAGCCGGGCCAGCGTTTGGAATTTGAGCGCAGGCATTTGCAGAGACACTGCGTATTTGCCGGTTCCTAAGGCGGGGATGGTTGTTAGGAGAGTTGAGAGTGGAGAGTGGAGAGTTGAGAGTGGGAATACCGTAAACTTGGATTCTGCTATTACTTTGGATTCTTTGATTTCTTTTTACGGGGAAATTCCGATTTACATATCGGAGGTGGCACCTTGTCCGGAGGAAGGAATTCCGGAGTGGTTTGAAATAACTAATCGAACGGTTTTTGCTTTTCCATTGAATGGGATTTCGGATTGCGAGGCAAAGAAGCCTTTAAAAACCACGGATTCTATCAGAGGGAAAAGTTCTGTTTTAATAACGAAAGACAGCACGGATTTAAGAGCTTTTTTGCAAACGGCGGAAATTCCGATTTACCAGATATCCATTTCCGCTTTAAAGAATACGGGGGATACCCTGAGGCTTTGCTCAGATGGTTTGAAACTGGATTCCGTGATGTGGGGCAAAGCGGTGAACAAGCCTATAAAATGCCCAAGCACTGAAGCGATAAGCCCGGGTTTTACGCCTAGAGTTTCGGGTAATCAGACAAAAGTATTGCAAATATCGGAGCGAGTTTTGGAGCGTTCAAAAAAGAATGCGATGCTTAGGGTTCGCATAAATTCGCAGGAAAAATTTGAGCTAAGGTTAATAGACCGAGGCGGAACCGGTATTTTAAGAAAGGCCATCGATTCGCAGACGGGTTCGTGGTTGGAAATTCCGGAGTGGCGGCGTTGCCAAAACGGGCCGTGTTTTATTCATTTGCAGGGGGAGGAAGTAGATGAAACGGCTGCTTTTATTGTTCGCCCTTGATTGCTATGCGTTAACGCTTCCTTCTTTTAACAACCCTGCGATTTGGAACGGGGAAGAAGTTTGGGAAATTGAAAAGTCGAGAGTGATTGCATTTCGCTATAGCGAGCCTTTTGAGAATTTTCGAAATGGCAAGGCGGATGCTGCATGGAGCGATGGACGTTTTTTGGCTGCGGCGGGGTTTGGGAGCGCGACATTGGATTCCATTTATAGGGAGCTGGAATTTTCCGGAGGATTTGGATTTAAACCCTTTAAATTTTTATCGCTAAAACTGGGAGAAACTGCGAATATATCTTGGGTTCCCGGAAACAGTGCGTGGCAGGAGCATAGAGTTTCGGCAGGGGCGAGTTTTCACATAGACTGGGCAAAAATTTCAGCTTCGCAAAAAGTCCATTTGGTTTCAAAAACTCCCATTAGTTTTTCTTGGCTTTTTGCCTGCGAAGCGAATTTCAATTCTTTTTATTCGTTTGGAGCCGAGTTGCCCGTAAAAGAAAAGAGCGGAACAAACTTTATGCTTTACCAGCAAATAAAGCTGAGTTATTTTGGCATTTACAATTCCTTTGCATATCCGGGCCCTGCGCTCGGCTTTGGGTTTGTGTTAAACGTTTCGCATTTTTCCGTTGGCGCGGGGCATTTGCGGGCGGGTTATCCTGAGGGGCATATGGGGTATGTGGCGGGGTGGAAGTGAATTTCTACCTTTCCCTTATTATATGAAAACGCCATCCCCAAAATCCCTTGCGGACCTTCTACGCAACTATATTCTGCGAATAGGCAAGGATTGGAGCGAGGCGGCAAAAATTTATGATAGGCGAGTCGCTTTAAGAGAAGACTTTAAACCCGAACTTTTGATAGGAAACTCCACCCAGCATAAAAGAATCTTGGACTTATACCTGCATTGGCGCTGTGCTGCAGGGCTTGGACCGGAAAGGGATATGCTCGCAGGCAAAGAAGACGGAGATAGAGATACCCCTCTGTGCGAACCACTGCCCTACGCAGTTTTAATACACAACCTCCGTTCAGCTTACAACACCGGCTCAATATTCAGAACCGCAGACTGCTTTGGCTTTTCGGAAGTAAACCTCTCCGGCTACACGCCCGGCATAGAACACCCAGCCTTGAAAGGCACGGCAAGGGGATGCGAAACATGGCTGAAAAGCCGCAGATGGGACAGCCCGCTCGATTGCATTGACTTTTACAAAGGGCAAAATTACCAAATAATAGCCCTAGAAACAAACGGAACAAACATAAACTCCTTTAAATGGCCCGCAAAATTCCTGCTCATATTGGGGAACGAAGAACTCGGCATAGCCAAAGAACTCATAGATAAATGCGATAGCAAAATCTCAATTCAAATGAAAGGCAGAAAAGCGAGTTTAAATGTCTCTTGCGCATTCGCTGCAACCGCCTTCTCAATTTTTTCTATATTTTAGCCCTATTTTGCGAGGTTTGTTTTGCATAATGCTATAATTAAGCGTGCCGCCGACAATGCTAGAATTTTGTCTGCGGCTATGGTACAGAAAGCTAAATCCGGGCATCCGGGCGGCGCTATGGGTGCTACGGAATTTTTTTCCGTTTTATTCAAAGAATTTTTAAGATTCAACCCCAAAGACGCCTATTGGCGGGCAAGAGACAGATTTTTTATGGATCCCGGACATATGTCCGCCGCGTTTTATTCCGTGCTTTGCTTTACAAAAAGGTTATCTTTAGAAGATTTAAAGAATTTCAGGCAATTAGGAAGCCACGCCCCCGGGCACCCCGATTTGGATGTGCAACGAGGCATAGAGAATACCTCCGGCCCCCTCGGGCTGGGACATGCCATTGCTCTTGGCTCTGCCATTGCGGAGCGAATTTTGGTAAATCGCTTTGGAAAATTGTTTGAGCATAAAACCATAGGCCTTCTATCCGATGGCACCGTTCAAGAGGAAATTGCCTACGGAGTTGGACGCATGGCGGGGCATTTAAAACTTTCCAATCTGATATTTTATTTTGATTCAAACGGAATCCAGCTTTCAAGCGCAACAAACGAGGTTATGAGCCACAGCGTTGCTGCCCAATACGAGGCATGGGGCTGGCGAGTTTACAGCATTGACGGCCACAATCCGGAGGAACTGAGAAAAGCCTTTGCGGAGGCTTATTCGGAAACCGAAAAACCTGTCCTAATAATAGGCAATACCGTTATGGGAAAAGGCATTAAAGATGCTAAGAATGACGCTTTTGAAAACAAAGTTTCCACGCACGGGCAGCCTATAGATGCGGCTGGAGCCTCTACCGCCCAAACCATCGCAAGCCTTGGCGGAGACCCTGAAAATCCCTTTGTCATTTGGCCCGACGTTGAAGAAGCCTTTAATCAGCGTTTGGAGGAATTGCAAAAAGAATCCGATTCTTGGCAATGCAGATTTGAAACATGGAAGCAAACTTATCCCGCTTTGGCACAGGATTTGGAGAATTGGCAGAATAGCAAAGCGCCTGTTCTGGATCTCTCCGTTGTTCCGCAAAAGCAGGGCGTTGCAACAAGGGTGAACTCCGGCGCTATTTTGGCGTGGCTTGCGGAAAACCAAAAAAATATGGTTTGCTCCTCGGCAGATCTTTCGAACAGCGATAATACCCAGGCGTTCTTAGACAAAACCGGAATACTTAAACCGGGCGATTTTAGCGGCGCATTTTTGCAGGCGGGAGTTGCCGAACTGACTATGGGAGCCGTTGCCTGCGGTATTGTGTTGCACGGAGAATTTACAGCCGCCTGCGCTACCTTCTTTGTGTTCAGCGATTATATGAAGCCGATTTTAAGGCTTGCGTCGTTAATGGCTTTGCCGGTTAAATTCCTGTTCACCCATGATAGCTTTAGGGTTGGCGAAGACGGCCCCACCCACGAACCCATTGAGCAGGAGGCGCAAATTCGTTTGCTCGAGAGTTTAACTTTGCCAAGCGGCAAGCCTGCAATGCTGGTTTTACGCCCCGCAGACGCAAACGAAACTACCCTTGCATGGGAAATCGCTATGGCAAACGGCAATAGCCCAACCGCTCTTATTTTGTCTAGACAAACAATGCCGCCTTTGGAAAATTCGCATTCAAAAACGAATGCTTCCGGTTATATTGTGCAGAATGCGGAAAATCCGGGCTTAACATTTGCTGCCAACGGTTCCGATGTTTATCTGTGCTGCCAAGCTGCGGATATTTTACGCAGAGAGGGAGTTTCCGTGCGTGTGGTAAGCGTCATGAGTCCAAGGCTTTTTATGGATTTGCCGCAAGCGGAGCGTGAGGCTTTAATCCCTCGCTGGTCTCCGGTTTTTGCTGTGTCCAGCGGTTTGCCATCTGTGTTTGCGCCTGTGGCAGGTCCTTTGGGGCGTTCTTGGGGTTTGGCCGAATTCGGGAAATCTGCACCCTTTACGGTTTTGGAAAAGGAATTTGGCTACACACCGGAAGCGGTTGCGGAGAAAGCAAGGGTGTATTTAGCGGATTATAAGGAAATGAGGAGGGAGTTATGCTCATAAGTTTTTTAAAAAAGGAAGAGGATGGTGAGGAGGGCAAGTCTAAATTTATGGGCAAGGGGGATATAATTTTCCTGCTCGTTTTGGCTGCGCTCATCGGTGGTTTTTGGTATTATCACAAAAGCGCCAAAGAAAAAACCTATAGCCACTATGCAAAGTGCGAGGCCTTGTTCCTTGCAGACAGTTTAAAAGAGGCAAAGGAATGCTATGAAAATGCGATAAATTTGGGTTATCGCATAGATAGTTTGGATTCTATCGGCTACTATAGGCTTGAGAAAATGGAAAATACGCCATAAATTCAACAATTCAAAAAATCGTAGTGAGATGATCCAAGTACAAAATCTGAAAAAAAGTTTTGGTTTGCAAACATTGTTCAGTGATGCCGGCTTTCAAGTCGGCAAAGGTGAACGCATTGGTCTCGTGGGGAGAAATGGGAGCGGAAAATCCACGCTCTTCAAAATTATTCTCAATATGGAAGGCTATGACAGCGGCAATGTAAACATTCCTAAAAATTATTCAATAGGTTACTTATCGCAACACCTGCATTTCACCCACGCGACAATCTTTGACGAAGCCTGCTCAGTGCTAAAACCAAATGAAGATGGCTGGATCGAGAGCTACAAGGTAGAAGCAATTCTAAGCGGACTCGGTTTTGACAAAGAAACCATCGAAAAAAAATCCCCCGATATGCTCTCCGGCGGCTTTCAAATTCGCTTAAATTTGGCAAAGGCCTTGGCAGAAGAACCCAATTTGCTTTTGCTCGACGAACCTACCAATTACCTGGACATAGTTTCCGTGCGCTGGCTGCAAAAATTTTTAAGAAACTGGCAAGGCGAATTAATGATAATAACCCACGACCGCCGCTTTATGGACAGCGTGTGCACCCACACCCTTGGAATTCATAGAAAAAAAATGAGAAAAATCCAAGGAAACGTAGCAAAACTTCAAGATGCGATTTTGGTAGAAGAAGAAGTGTATTTAAGAACTCTGGAAAACGACGCGGCGAAACGTGAACACCTGCAAAAATTTATCGAAAGGTTCAGATACAAAGCATCAAAGGCAAAAGCCGTGCAGAGCAAGGTAAAAGCATTGGAGCGGCACGAACCCCTAACCGATTTGGAAAAAATAAAAACCCTTGATTTTGAATTTACCGAGACATCTTTCCCCGCAAAAAGAATGCTAAGAGTTGAGCATTTAAATTTCGGCTACGATGCAAATTTGCCATTGATTGAGGACTTGAGTTTTGAACTATACAAAGGTGATCGCTTAGCCATAATAGGCCCGAACGGAAAGGGAAAAACCACTCTTTTAAATTTATTAGCAGGCGAATTAAAACCCGGCGGTGGAAGCATTGAAACCCACAACAGCACGGTTATAAACTATTTCGGGCAAACAAATGTAAACCGCCTTGATTTGCAAAAAACCGTAGAAGAGGAAATCCAAAGTTCCTTGGAAGATAGAACAAGAGGAAAAGCCCGCACCCTCGCAGGTGTAATGATGTTTGAGAGCGACAACGCCTTAAAAAAAATATCCGTCCTTTCCGGCGGTGAACGCTCTAGAGTTTTGCTAGCAAAAATTTTAGGCAAACCCTGTAACCTGCTCCTGCTGGACGAACCCACAAACCATTTAGACATGGACTCCGTGGATAGCCTAATCGAGGCCTTAGAAGAATTCAAAGGCTCCGCAATCCTAGTGAGCCACGACGAGGAAATATTGCACGCCTTCGCAAAGCGGTTAATCATTTTCGATGGCGGCAAAGCCAGTTTTTTTGACGGCACATACCAAGATTTTTTAGAACGTGTAGGATGGTCAGAGGAAACCTCAGGGGCAATCCCTCGCGGTTGCCCCTACGGTTGCCCCAAAACCACAGACCGCCGCACCCGTGCAGAACAAATCCTGCAAAAATCCCGTGC
>LIUG01000021.1:2957-3367 GCA_001462245.1 Candidatus Fibrimonas termitidis | reverse complement strand
ATTTCTCCTTGTCGGCGCTTACGCTATGGCTGTCCATGGGTATCCTCGCTCTACCATGGATATAGATTTGCTGGTAATGCCTGATCCGGAAAACGCTCTTTTGACACTGCAAGCGCTTGATGATTTTGGAGCGGCGGTTGGAGACTTGTCCGCAGACGATCTACAGAAAGAAGGGTTAATTTTTCAGATCGGCGTTGCTCCATGCCGGATAGATATTTTAACGTCTATTGACGGATTAAAGTTTGAAGACGCCTTTGCCCGTTCACAAATGGTTGATATTGAAGGAATTCCCGTTCGCGTTTTGTCAATTCCAGACCTGATCATCAATAAGCGTGCAACCGGACGAACAAAAGATTTAGCCGATGCGGAAATGCTAGAAAAGAGGTAAAATCCCTGTTTAGCGCTGAGTA
>LIUG01000021.1:0-2813 GCA_001462245.1 Candidatus Fibrimonas termitidis | reverse complement strand
TATACCTCTGACTGTATATAGCATAACCAGCGATAAAGAGGGGTTTCTTTACGAACCGCCCTACGGCGGCGAAGCAGTTACCGTTTCACTCTTAAAACCGTATATGTGCCAGCCATATGAATTGTACCATTCGCAGGAATTGCAACATCATAGCGAGTGCTACCCCAAAGATCTAAATCTACTTTTACAGAGTAACTATTGCTGTTATAAATCTCTGTATAAGAGTCAGTAGTCTGACCCGTAAGGCGAGGACTTTTTCCTTTTATAGTGGTCCAATATACTCCATTCAACTCAGCTGCAAAAACAACCCCGACAACCAATGCAAAGAGAACCAATGCAACGCCGAGAATCAAAATTCTTTTCTTCATTTGAAAACTCCCTTTTAAGCTGTTGTTTGTTTTAAACTGCTTAAAATCTTTGATTTTTTATCAACGCATACGCGATGATTTCGATTTGGTACAGAGTAGATTTGTACCATTGCTCTTTTGTTTACCTCCTAATCTTACCAGGATAAATTTCAATAAGTGTATACTATTTCATACACCTATACTGATATCTCCCTATTTTGGCTTTTTCAAACACCTCAAATGAGGTATTTCCTTGATTTTAAGGCAAATTTACGGGCAGAACTTGATTATCAAGACTTAACGGTTAAGGAATTAAGCGCAAAAACCGGCATAGCCCAGGGAACCCTGAATTGCTACCTTGGAGCAAGGGCCTCAATGCCTCCGGCGGATATTGCCGTAAAAATTGCCAATGCGCTAGGTGTAACTGTCGAGTATCTTGTAATCGGTCAGAAAATCGAAAAACAGGACAGATTGCTGGATCACAACATTCGTTCCATAATTCAAACATTAACCGAGCTTAACGAAAAAGACCTTGAAACAGTACTCGGTCTTTCAAAAGTTCTTAAAAGCCAATCCGGGAAAGAATAGCTTCGTCATTGCCGCTAATCGTGGCTTGCACATTCTGCAGGTCTATGGTTCTCCCAATAATCTCTTGGCGTTACAATTTTTGTTTTTTTATATTCGGGAAAAGTAAAGTCGTTGGTATTTCCGGTTATAATGAAATCCGCCTCACATTCATCGGCTAACTCCAGTATTTTGTTGTCGTCCTTGTCCGAAATCAAATTGAGAGTTATATGGGGATGGTAGCTTGTTGCCTTAATTTCTATATTTGCAAGGACAATCTTGGTATTCTGCCAGAAGGAGCGGTGAAACACAAAGACATATTCTGTCTTCTATGAACAAGTCGAAGATGACGCGATGGGGGTAGTTTCTTTGAATGAGTGAAGAAACAAGTACATTGGTATCAACTATGATTTTTTGCATTTTGCCGGACAGCCTGAACTTCTGTCGTAATGTCCTCCATTGTCATGGAAGAAAGGCCGCATTTATCAGCCGCCACAATAACCGATTCTATGTTTTTTCTCATCAGTTCCTTGCTGACTATATCAACAAAATCAGAGAAAGACAGCACATTGTTGGTTATACCGAATTTGGTGTATTCCACATCGGATATGGCTATGTTAAGAGTTTTCATGATAAAACTGTACTATGTTTTTCCTCTTATAGCAAGACGGTGGAGATGTAGGGGTGTCAGTTACCGATTATTGAGAAAAATCTCCATTTATACTACAATCACCTTGCACCATACTTTTGCTTTAAGGAGTTAACGTAATGAAAAAGCATCGATTCACCTTTGCGCCGGTTTTTGTCCTGCTGGCTGTTATCGCGGCGGCGCTTTTGGCCTGCAGCGGGCGCGGCAAAACGCAGGCGGCCGGGGAGCTACGCTACGGTATTGCCACTGAGCCGAAGACGCTTGACCCCCTTGACCCTTCCAACACGGCGGACGGGCGGAGCATTCTCTTTAATGTTTTCGAGGGCCTTGTAAAGCCCGATACCGATGGGCGGATGCAGCCATGCACTGCAGAATCATGGACGGTGGAAGACGGCGGGCTGGCGTACAACTTTACCCTGCGGGAGGGTGTGCGCTTCCACGACGGTTCGATCCTCAATTCCGCCGATGTGCGGTTTACTCTGGATACCGCGGCTTCTGCGGGCTTTCAGGGCTTTACCCAGATAGCGGAAATTGAAACGCCGGATGATCGTAGCGTGCGGGTTATCCTAAACGAGCCGGATCCGGAATTTCTGCCCTATATCGCCGTTGGCATCGTTAAGGCCGGGAACCCCGATCGGAAAAAGAATGTTATTGGGACGGGGCCTTACTTTATCGAAAGCTATACCTCCCAGCGCTCGCTGGTGCTTAGAAGATTCGAGTCGTACTGGAATCCTGTCGACACGACCGCAAAGGAAACTCCGCAGGGTACGCGGGCTGTTCCACTGGAAAAAGTTACCATTGTGTTCATGGCGGATTCCAACGCGATGGTGCTGGGCCTTAAGGGGGGCGGCATTGACGGGGCGACCCTTACCGGCGCGTGGATGAAGCAGCTTGACCCCGAAAAATTCTACATAGTGCCGGGCTTTTCCGCCTCGGTACAGTTGCTGGCCCTGAACAACGCGCATAAGCCGCTGGATGATCTGCGTGTCCGCACCGCGATCAATTACGGCGTGGACATACACGAAATCATAGCCGCCGCTTTCCAGGGCGAGGGGACGCCTTCCGGCAGTCCGCTGATACCGGGACTTGCCGACTATTACGAGCAGAGCCTTGCCCTGACCTACCCTGTTGACCGCGAGCGCGCCCGTGATCTGCTTGCAGAGGCGGGTTATGGGGAAAATCAAAAGCTGTCCCTTGAAATCACCGTGCCGTCAAATTACACCATGCACGTTGATACCGCTCAGGTTATCGCG